>JAFIFL010000074.1 GCA_020832055.1 Gammaproteobacteria bacterium | reverse complement strand
CATCTCAGTGAGCAAGGCATCCTGGGGTCGGACCACGGTAAGTGCCTGAAAACAAGCGAATCGCTTCCTTAGAGAGACTGTTTCCCGTGCTTAAGGTCTGCTTTTTGGGCAAAGAAACGGCGTTCTAAGCGGGGTCAGGCCATGAGCGTTCCGGGGCGATCCGACGAAGGATTCAACTTTGAGTCAGCCTCGTCGCAGGCCCAGCACAGCGCATTTAGGCTCGACAATGCACCGCCAGCTCAAGGCTCCGTCAGCCAGCAGCTTAGACACCTGTTTTGAGCGTAGAAAAAGGCACGCTAAGGCGAATACCAAGGCGTTCTAAGGGTCTTAATTCAATATAATCAGATAGATAGCGTGGTCCGACCCCGCACGCCTGATAAGCCGCGGCGGGCGTTGCAACCATGTTTGCCTCCAGCAGATCCGAAAGTCAGACCAACCCAATCCAACGCACTGATCTGCCAGCGTACAGGAGCTCCGCTTCTCTCGTGGCGCCAGGCCCATGGCCCGGCGCCGCAGTGCGAAGCATCTTCAAAACGTACAGCCGTTCAGCGGGCCAGGACCTGGTATAGCGGCCGCAGGGCAGGCACATGGCTCAGGATCACCAGAATGACGGTCATCAGGGGCACGGCGATGAGCACGCCGATGGCGCCCCAGAGCCATCCCCAGAAAAAGATGGAAACGAAAACGATCACCGGATTGACCCGCAGGCGGTAGCCATGGATCACGGGTTCGAGAAATGCCCCGACAAGGGTGTTGAGCAGAATGTAGCCCACCGGTACCACGAGCATCAGCATGGGATCGTCCAGCGTCACCGCTGAGACGACGAGCAGCAGAGCGGCGGTCACCAGCACCCCCAGATATGGAATGAAGCGGAGCAGCGCCGTCAGCACCCCCCAGACCAGCGGCGAGGGCAACCCCATCAACCAAGCCAGCAGACCGGTGACCAAGCCGACGACACTGTTGCTGACGGTGATGAATGCCAGATAGCGGCCAATCTCGCGCTGCGCGTCCTTGATCACGCCGGTGGCCGCGCGGCGACTGCTCTCAGATCGCAGCTGATCCATGAACTGCACCAACATCCGGTCACCGGCCACCAGCAGGAAGTAGCACAGTGCCAGCGCCAACAGCAGGACCGCCGCATTGCGCTGAGCGGTGACCAGAAACTGGCCCCGCCAGGACTCGGACTCCAGCACGACCGTGGTCGGCGATTGTTCTCCCTCCTCCAGGAACTGCTCCATGGTCTCCTCGACTTCACGGGCCGAGCGCGTCATGCGCTCATAGGCGTCGTGCAGTCCGCTGTGGGATACGACCAGTTCCGTCAGGCCTTCGGGGGCTTCCTCCAGCCACTCGAGCAGCGGGTCAGATACCAGATAGGCGATGCCACCGAGCCCGCCAACCAGCGAGCCCAGCAGCAGCATCGCCCCAAGCGCGCGAGGAAGCTTGCGCCGCGCCAGGGCGTCGACTGCTGGTGCAAGCAGCAGGCTGACCAGCAGCGCCAGCGTGATCGGCAACGCGATGTCGCGGGTCAGATAGAGAGTGTAGAACACAGCGAGGATGAAGAGCCCATAGATAGGCACCTTCAGGTCTGCCGGCAGGCTGGGCCGCTCATCCGGGGATCCTGCGCCGACAGACGACTCCCCTGCAGCGGTGTTTTCGTCGGCCATAACCGATTATGGCCCCTTCACCTGTCCCTGCCCAACTCCACCGCCGGCGAACTCCACCGCCGGGGTCGGACCACCGCAACCTACTGATTTCTTTGAGCCCACAAGCTTAGCGGGTACAAAATGAAGGCTTAGAACGGCCATTTCGGCCGAAAAAACACCATCCTAACGGGAAATCTACCCCTTCCGACCGGAAGCACGGTCATCCGGCGCCACCGTCCCGCCAGTCACCCGCCATCCATCCGCACCACCCGCAGCCATCTTGGATGCGGCAGTAGTGGTGTCGACGCACACCACTTTCAGCCTTTGCCTCCAGACAGGAGTCGTTCGGCCCTGCATAACGATCGCTCTGCCAAGGGACTGGAACGACTTCGATGCCCCGCGCCAATCGAACCTTCACCTCGGGATATGTCTGGCACATCACCGAGCGCTGCCATGACCGTAAATTCCTGCTGCGCTTTCTCAAGGACCGCCAGCGCTGGCGCGCGTGGCTGTTCGAAGCCAGAAAGCGTTTCGGCCTGTGTGTTCTCAACTACATTGCCACCAGCAATCACGTTCACCTGCTCGTTCGCGATCAGGGTCGGGACGAAATTCCAGCCAGTCTGCAGCTGGTCGCCAGCCGGACGGCAAGGGAATACAACCAGCGCAAGGCCCGCCGCGGGGCCTTCTGGGAAGACCGCTACCACGCCACCTGCGTCGATTCCGACGCCTACCTCGCGCGCTGCATGGTCTACATCGACCTCAACATGGTCCGAGCCGGGCGGGTCACGCACCCTGAGCGGTGGGAGGTCTGTGGTTACCGTGAAATCCAGGCGGCCCCAAAGCGCTACCGGATCATCGATACGCCGGCTTTGTGTCAGCTGCTCGAAGTCGCCGACAGCGCGGCGCTGCGCGTCACTCACAAGCGCTGGGTCGACACTGCGCTGGCGGCAGGTGATCTCGCGCGGGACGACTGCTGGACACAAAGTCCGGTGGTCGGCAGTCGCGACTTCGTCTCCCGGTATCTGGTTCGATTGGGGGTTCCCGAGTGCCGACAAGCGATGATCGAGCGCGACGACGGCTTGGTGCTGGTTGAACCCTCGAGTTCTTACAACGCCTCTTTCAAGCTGAAAAACCACATTCTAAGGGTTTGAAAAGTCGAATCTAAGACGTCGAATCTATTAAAATCAATGGGTTAGCGTGGTCCGACCCTGGCCTTGAGGGCGCTGCCGGCGAGGGTCTTGCCGAGGTCCCAGACGGAGCCGGGGATCTGGTGGCTGTCGGCGATGACGTCGGTGACCGAGTCGGCGATCCATTTGCGGTCGGCGTCGTTGATGACCAGCGGCGGCAGGAGCTTGACCACGTTCAGGCCGCTGCCGGCGACCTGGGTGAGGATGCGGTGCTTCTGCAGGAGGGGGATGGTGATCATCTGGCAGAACAGGCCCTCGTTGGCGGTCTCCAGAAGTTTCCAGGCGGTGCGCAGCTTGAAGCTCTGCGGGCGGCCGAATTCCAGGGCGAGCATCAGGCCCTTGCCGCGGACGGCGTGGAGGAACTCGAACCGATCCACCAGAGTCGCGAACTCCGCCAGCAGTGCCGTGCCCATGCGCTCGGCGTTCTCGATGAGATGCTCGTTGTCGATGACGTCCAGAGTGGCGATGCCGGCGGCCATGGCCAGATCATTCTTGGAGAACGTGGAGCCGTGGACGGCGGCGCGCTCCATGCGATCGAACAGGGCATTGAAGAGCTTCGGGCGCATCATCACCGCGCCGGAGGGGATGAAGCCGCCGGAGAGGGCCTTGGCCAGGCAGACGATGTCCGGTTCCACGCCCCAGTGCTCCACCGCCAGGAAGCGACCGGTGCGGCCGAGGCCGGTCTGCACTTCGTCGGCGATGACGAGCGCACCGTGGCGGCGGCACAGCCGGGCCGCTTCCGGCAGGTAGTCGTCATCCGGGATGAAGACACCGTGGCCGATGATGGGTTCGAAGATGAACGCAGCCACGTCGTTGCCGGCCAGTGCGCGCTCCAGCGCCGGCAGGTCATTGAAGGGCACGCGGATCATTCCGGGGAGCAGGTCGCCGAAGCCGTCGCGGAAGTATTCGTCGCCGTTGACGGACAGGGAACCCAAGGTCAGGCCGTGGAATCCGCGCTCGCAGTAGATGATCTTCGAGCGGTGGGTGGAGCGCCGGGCGATCTTCAGCGCGGTTTCCACCGCCTCGGTGCCGGAGCTGCAGAAGAAGGCCTTCTCCAGACCGGTTCTGGCTGCCAGGCGCTGGGCCAGGATGCCGGCCAGGGTGGACAGGTCCATCTGCACCAGATGGGCGAGGTTGGCGCGCAGCACCGATTCGAGTGCCGCGATGATCGCGGGATGGTTGCGGCCCAGCGCAAACACGCCCCAGCCGGAGAGCAGGTCCAGGTAGCGGTTGCCTTGGGGATCGAAGAGATACGGCCCTTCGGCGCGGACATAGTCCACGTCGAAGCCTATGGTGCGCAGGACACGGACCATCTGGTGGTTCAGGTGACGTTCGTGAAGGCTGAAGCGATCCTGGCCGGCAATGAGCTCGGCGACATCCATACGACATTCTCCGCTGACCGCAGCGCATTCTGTATCCTGCCCGCTGCGGCAGCAAACGGAGACTGAACCAAGATGCTCGATCTGAAAGGTAAGCGCGTACTGGTCACCGGCGGCGCCCAGGGTATTGGCAAGGGACTGGCCAGATCCTGCCTGAAGCGGGGCGCCACGGTGGTGATCTGCAACCTCGATGAGCAGGTGGCGGCCGACACGGTCGCCGAACTCTCCGAGCTGGGACCGATCCGCAGCCTGCGCTGCGACGTCTCTGTGCGCAGCGAGGTGGATGCCATGCTCGATGACATGGAGGCCCGCGAAGGGCTGCCGGAACTGCTGTTCTGCAATGCCGGCTACGGCGGGACCTCGCCGATACTCAGCATGCCCATGGCCGACATCCAGAGCCTGTTCGAGGTGAATTTCTACTCCATGATCCACCTCACCCAGAGCTATGTGCCGCGAGTCGAGACCGGCCACATCATGTACACGGGCTCAGAGAATTCGCTGGTGGCACCGCCCTACCTGAAAGACATGCAGATGGGCATGTATGGCGCCACCAAGCACGCCATGCTGGTACTGGCCGAGTGGCTGCGCTGGGAGCTCGAGGGCACCGGTGTCGGCGTCAGTGTGCTGATGCCCGGACCGGTGCTGACCGAGCGCTTGGCGGCCAACATCGACAAGTTCCCGGACACCCTCAAAGAGCTGTTCATGACCACCGACGCCTGTGCCGAAGTGGCGCTCGAAGGTCTGGAGAAGGGTCTGTTCTACATTCCCACTCAGCGCCACATCCGAACAGACGTGGAACAGCGCTATGAGGAGATCGTGGCGTCATTCGACCAACTGGGCCTGTAGATGCTGCGCTGGACGGGTCTGCTGGTCGCCCTGTTGTTCCAGGCGCATGCGGCCGCGACGGAAGGCCGGGGCTACCTGACCTTCTATCTGGACAATGATCTGTTCGCCGGCACCGATCGCAACTACACCAACGGTGCCCGGCTGTCGTGGATTTCCGAAGGCGAGCCACTGTTCAATTTTGCGCCCGCCAAGGGAACCCTGGAGCGACTCATCAGCGAGCCGGGAGGACTTGCACGGCTCAACCTGCTGGCCGGCTTCGATCCGGAAAACGTCCGGGAAGGCCGGCTGCAGTTCAACTACGGCCTGTCCCTGACCCAGCTGATGTTCACGCCGGAGGACTTCGAATCCCCCATCCAGCCCCTCGGCGAGCGGCGCTATGCGGGCTGGCTCGCGCTCGGCTTCTCGGTCCATGCCCGGGACGAAAGAGCCATCAATTCCGCCGAGATCATCCTCGGCACCACCGGCTCCTGGTCCCTGGCCAAGGAGGCGCAGGATCTCGTCCACGACATCCGCGACATCGAGCGCTTCGAGGGCTGGGGAGACCAGATACCCAACGAGATCACCCTGGACTTCTCCTTCCTGCAGAAACGCCGCGCCGCGTTTCTGCCGGATGGACCGCGGGGCCTGCGGGCCGACGGCCTGTTCGAGTGGGGCACGCGACTCGGAAGCTTCCGGACGGCGGCACGTCTCGGTGGATTCTTCCGGCTGGGCTTCAACCTGCCGGCGGACTTCTCCGACCCCCGCCTGTCGGCCCTGGCCTACTCTCACCGCTATTTCGAACGTGAGAACGGTCGCGGCCGCGACTGGTCCGCCTATCTGCTGTTCGGTCTTAGCGGCAACGCCATCCTCCACGACGCCACCCTCGATGGCCCTCTGTTCCGTTCCTTCGATACCGGC
This sequence comes from Gammaproteobacteria bacterium, assembly GCA_020832055.1. Taxonomy (GTDB): domain Bacteria; phylum Pseudomonadota; class Gammaproteobacteria; order Pseudomonadales; family Azotimanducaceae; genus SLTB01. The sequence continues at coordinate 11,109 of JAFIFL010000074.1, read as the reverse complement.
AACACCCGTGAGCCCTGGGTCGGCGAGCTGTTCGCCGGCTTCGGCGTGCGCTGGCAGGTCGTGGAATTCAGCTACGTCCACACCTGGCGCAGCCGGGAGTTCAAGGAGAAGGCATCGGGCGGATTCGATTTCGGCAGCCTGGCAGTGAGGCTGCAGCTATAGCCTGAAGGCGACGGCTTGGAGCGTCCGCTGACGCGGGGGCCAGCGCGGAGAAAGTCCCTCGATGAGCTCCATCAGTTCGACCCAGCGCTGCATGGGCTCGGCCGGGACGCTCCGGCGCCGAACCCCCGCGTGGGCCGCGATGGGGGCAGCGTCCGGCATGCTCATGGCCAGGGTGCAGATCATCGTTTCACCAGCAGTTCATCGAGCAGGTCTTCGCGGTCGAACAGCGAGAAGTAGTCGCGCACCCGCTGCATGTTGAGTGCGTCGCGATTGGCGTACAGCAGCTCCTTCATGTCATCGAGATCACGTCCGCGATCCGGGTCGTTGCAGTAGCTCTGCAGCTTGAAGGCGATCAGCCCCTCCGCGCCCACCACGCGGATCTCTCCGAACGGCGTCTGCTTGATCTCCGCCTGGGCCAGGATGTGGCGCGCCGCGGCGCGATGGGCATAGAGCAGATCGAGGCCTTCGTCGTCGCGTTCGTAGTTGGCTGCCTCGACGCTGCGGTGTACGCACGCATAGCCCAGCGCCTGTATGCAACGATGGGCCACGTCAGCATCCGCGGTGTCGATGAGCAGGTCCACGTCCTGAGTGGCCCGCACCACGCCGTGGGCTGCCAGCGCCAGACCACCGATCAGGGCCGGCGGCGTTTCGCAAACCTCCAGGGCCGCCAGCGCTTCCGTGAGTTGATCAATCAGGCGCGACATCGACCGGGACATCCCATTGTGTGGCCAACCTCAGATCCCCTGCGGAAAATCCTGCCAGCAGGCGATACCGCCCGGGCTCCTGCCGTTCGAAGGGTATCCGAAAAGCCACTTCGACCTCACCTCCCTCTTCCACCGTCAGCTTGCGGAACGCGCACAGCGTCTTCGGCGGGCGCATGGCCACATTCGATGCCAAGTAGACCTGCACCACCGTGCTGCCCGTACGCCGGCCCACGTTGCGCAGGCGCATGCGCCAGTGGACGGCCCCGACCTCCACCGTGGCATCGGCGGTCTCCACCAGCTCGAAGCGGGTATAGCCCAGCCCATGGCCGAAGGGGAAAGCCGGGGCGAGACCGCGCCGGTCGTAACCGCGATAGCCCATGAACAGGCCTTCGCCGTAACGCACCTCACTGCGCTCGCCAGGATAGTTGAACAGGGCCGGATGATCCTCGTAACGGTCGGGAAAAGTGGTGGGCAACCGGCCACCGGGCTCCGCCGCTCCGGACAGTACGGCCGCCAGGGCAGCGACCAAGGCCTGCCCCGGATACCAGATCTGCAGCACCGCCTGAACGCCGTGGATCCAGTCCGCCATGGCCACGGGTGAACCCGCGTTGAGGACCACCACGGTGTGGGGATTGACCGCGCTGACCCGGCGGATCAGCTCAAGCTGACGCCCGGGCAGGTTCATGTCCACCCGGTCGGAGCCCTCGGTTTCCCACTCGCCGTTCAGGCCCAACACCAGCACCACAGCATCGGCATGCTCTGCCGCGCGCACCGCGTCGGCCATCAGGTCTTCGACTTCGGGTTCGAGCATGCCGATGCGAACGCCACCGAGGCGCGGCCGGGTTTCGCGGCTGTAGACCACCCGGATCGTGACTTCCCGGCCCGCGACGAGTACCGCCTCCGCCATGGCCTCCTCGGACCCGGCGCCATAATAGGTGGTGCCCTGCTGCCAGCCGCTCCAGTTGTCCACCAGCAGGGCGTCGTCGAGGTAAAGCTTCGAGAGCCCGGCACTGACGAGCGAAAACTGGTGCACGCCGCTGATCCGGGGCGTGAAGCGCAGCGTCAGCCGCACGCTGAAATCCTCGGGAACCGCCGCGTCGACGGCGCCGAAGAACGTCAGCTCGCCGCGCCCGGGATGACGGGTGAGCACCGGCTCACCGGCACACTCGAAGCCGGCGAAAAACTCGGCAGACCACGCACCCGCCAGCAGCGGCAGGTGCCGATGGGCGAGGCAACCTGCATGCACGCTGATCTCGACGCCCGGCAGCACTCGCGCCAGCGCATCACCGACGCGATCGTCCACGCGGGCGTTGACCCGGCTCGACCCACCACCCTGAATCTGCGGTGCCACCGCATTGGGGCCGATCACCGCCAGCGACTTCAAGCCCTGAAGCGGCAGCAGATCGCCGCTGTTCTTCAGCAGCACCATTCCGGCCACTGCAGCGCGCTGGGCCAGTTCGGCGTGCTCGCTGGGTTTCTCGGGCGCATGCTCCGGCCGTTCGAGGCGCCCTGTGCGCTGCATCAGGGTCAGCTGTCTGCGCACCTTGTCATCCAGGACGGCCTCGGGCACGTCACCCCGGCGCACGGCTTCGAGCAGCTTGTCACCCATGCGCTGCGCCGGTCCCGGCATTTCGAGATCGAGCCCGGCCAGGGCCGGCTCCACCGTGGAATAGGTTCCGCCCCAGTCGGAGATGACGACGCCATCGAAGCCCCATTCACCCTTCAGCACGTCGCCGAGCAGCCAGCGGTTGGCCGAGCAGTAGACGCCGTTGAGCCGGTTGTAGGCGGACATCACCGCCCAGGCACCGGCCTCGCGGATGGCGCGCTCGAAGGGCAGCAGGTAGAGCTCCCGCAGGGTCCGCGCGTCGATCACCGAACTGATGGAGTGGCGGTGGAATTCGGACTCGTTACCGGCAAAGTGTTTCAGGCAGACCGCCACGCCCTCCCCCTGCACCGCGCGGGTGTAGGCGCAGGCCAGTTCCGCGGTGAGGTGCGGATCCTCGGAATAGCATTCGAAGTTGCGCCCGGCCAGGGGACTGCGGTGCAGGTTGATGGTGGGGCCGAGCAGGACGTCCACGTCCTTGTCCCGGCACTCCCGGGCCAGCGCCTGACCCACCTCGGCCAGCAGCTCCACGTCCCAGCTCGCGCCCAGCGCAGTGCCGACGGGAAAACAGGTCCCCGGCGTGCGGCCGTCACCGCGGACACCGTTGGGCCCGTCGGACATCTTGAAGGCCGGAATGCCGAGTCGCGGCACCGGCGTGGAGGTCCACAGGGTCGACCCGGCGCACATGGCCACCTTCTCTTCGAGGGTCATGCGACTGATCAGGCTGTCCATGGCAGCAATCACTCGATCCGGTTGGAGGGCGCTCCGGCAAGGTTACCACCACCTGCGGCTCGCGCCCGTCGATCCCGCTCGGAAAGCACCTCGAGTTCCTGGGCCACCGCATCCGGGCTGCGGGTGTACTTGGCCAGCATCTGATAGAAGGCCGGCACCACGCCGAGGGTGAGGAAGGTGGCGAACAGGACGCCGGAGAACACCACCACGCCGATGGCCTCGCGACTCGCGGCACCGGCGCCGCCCCCGAAAATCAGCGGCGTCACCCCGACGGCGGTGGAGATCGCCGTCATGGCGATGGGCCGCAGGCGCAGGCGCGAGGCCTCGCGGATGGCCTCGTCGATGGTCCGCCCCGCGTCCCGCAGCTGGTTGGCGAACTCGACGATGAGGATGCCGTTCTTGGCCGCCAGCCCCACCATCATGACGATGCCGATCTGGCTGTAGACATTGAGCGTGCCGTCGACGAGGAACAGACCGAGCAGGGCACCGGCCACCGCCAGCGGCACGGTGGCCATGATGATGACCGGATGCACGAAACTCTCGAACTGGGCGGCGAGGACCAGGAACACGATCAGCAGCGCCAGAGCGAAGGTGATGAGCATGCCGGTGCTGGCTTCCTTGAACTCCCGGGACTGGCCCTTGTAGTCGATGCGGGCCATGGCGGGCAGCTCCTCGGCCGCAACGCCCTCCAGGTAGGCCAGCGCATCGCCCAGCGGGTAACCCGGTGCGAGGTTGGCGGAAATGGTGACGGCCCGCAGGCGATTGAAACGGTTGAGGGACCCCGCCTCGCCCCGTTCGGTGAAGCTCACCAGGGACGACAGCGGCACCAGCTCGCCGCTGGTGTCGGAGCGGACATAGATGTTGTTGATGTCCGTGGGCGTGGAGCGTTCCTCCCGGGCCGCCTGCAGCACCACGTCGTACTCCTCGCCGCGGTCGATGTAGGTGGTCACGCGGCGGGACCCGAGCATGGTCTCCAGGGTGCGGCCCACGGCCGAGATGGACACGCCGAGATCGGCCGCGCGGTCACGGTCCACCTCGATGACCAGCTGCGGCCGGACCTCCTTGTAGTCCGAGTCCAGATTCAGGAGGCGGTCGTTGGCGCTGGCGCGCTCGATGATCCGGTCGCGCCAGTCCGCCAGCTGTTCATAGGTATCGCCACCGATGACGAACTGCACCTCGGTCCCGAATCCACGCTGGCCGAGGCCGCCGGGCTGAATGGGAAACGCCCGCACTCCCGAGAGCTGACTGAAGCGCCCGAACATCTCGCCGATGATCTCATTGGCCGACCGGTCGCGCTTATCCCAGGTTTCCAGGGAAACGATGGCGATGCCGTTGTTCACCTCGGCCCCGGAACCGAAGCGCGGCACGCTGGTGAGCACCCGGTAGGCTTCGCCGCTGTCGAGCAGCGTCAGCAGATGCCCCTCCACCTCGCGCATGTAGCGCTGGGAGTACTCGAAACTGGCCCCTTCCGGACCGTTCATCAGCACGAAGAAACTGGAACGATCTTCCTGGGGGGCGTACTCCGTGGGCACCATGCGGAACAGCTGGCTCCCCGCCAGGACCACGATGAACAGCGCGACGATGACCATGGAGGGATGCTTGAGCAGCCAGTCCAGGGAGCGCGAATAGTGATCGGCAAAGAAGTTGAAGAGGTTGTCGACGACGCGGGTGAGGCCGGTACGCGCGGTGTCGGCAGTCAGCAGCTTCGACGCCATCATGGGCGTGAGGGTCAACGCGACGATGCTGGAGAACACCACCGCGCCGGCCAGGGCCAGCGCGAACTCGGAAAACAGGCGGCCTAGATTGCCCTCCATGAAGGCGATGGGAACGAACACCGCTACCAGCACCGCCGTGGTCGCCACCACGGCGAAGCCCACCTGCCGCGCGCCCTTGTAGGCGGCCAGCAGCGGTGGTTCACCTTTCTCCACCCGTCGGTAAATGTTTTCCAGGACGACGATGGCATCGTCCACCACCAGCCCGATGGCCAGCACCAGCGCCAGCAGGGTGAGCAGATTGACCGAGAAATCCATGGCGTAGAGAGTGATGAACGCCGCGGTGAGCGACACCGGAACCGTCAGCGCCGGAATGATCATGGCGCGCACGCTGCCCAGGAAGAGGTAGATGACGAGGATCACCAGACCGGTGGCGATGAGCAGCGTGCGATAGACCTCGAAGATCGCGCTCTCGATGTAGATGGAGGCATCGTAGCCGTTGACGATCTCCATGCCTTCCGGCAGCCCCGCCCGGATCAGCTCCAGTTCCGCCTTCACCGCATTGGCCGTATCCAGAACGTTGGCGGTGGCCTGGGCGGAAATGCCGAGACCGACCGTGGCGACGGCATTGGCCCGCACCTCGCTGCGCTCATTCTCCGGGCCAATCTCCACCCGCGCCACGTCGCCGAGGCGGATCAGATAACCGTCCTCACCCTGGCGCAGCACCAGCTGCCTGAAGTCCTCGGCCTGGGCATAGCTGCGCAGCACCCGGACCGTGAACTCCCGCTCCCGGGACTCCACGCGTCCTGCGGGCAGTTCCAGATTCTCCCGCCGCAGCGCCGCTTCCACGTCCGCCGAGGTCAGGCCCCGGGCCGCCAGGGCCTCGCGGTCGAGCCACACCCGCATGGCAAAGCGCCGTTCACCACCGATGTTGACCCGCGCCACCCCCTGCACCATGGCGATGCGGTCCCGGATGAAGCGGCTGGCATAGTCGGACAGCTCGAGCTGACTCAACCGGTCGCTGCCGAGCGACACCCACATGATCTGCTGGGTATTGGTATCCGCCTTGGCGATCTGCGGCGGATCCGCTTCGTCGGGCAGCTGGTTCATCACCCGTGACACCCGGTCGCGAATGTCGTTGGCCGCCGAATCGATGTCGCGGGAAATCTCGAACTCGATGGTGATATTGGAAATGCCGTCACGACTGTCCGAAGACACCGTGCGGATGCCTTCCACGCCGGCAATGGAATTTTCGAGAAGCTGGGTGATGCGGGTTTCCACCACCTGGGCGGAGGCGCCCAAATAACTGGTCTGCACGGAAACGATGGGCGGGTTGATGTCCGGGTACTCGCGCAGCGGCAGGCGGTCGAAGGACAGCAGGCCGAAAGCGATGAGGAGCAGGCTCAGGACCGCCGCGAAGACCGGCCGCCGGACCGAGATGTCGGACAGGATCATCCTTCAGCCTCCCGCCTGGCCGCAGGCAGCAGCGCGAGGGCATCGATCTCCCGCTGCACAATGATCTCGCTCCCGGAGCGCAACCGCAGGCTGCCCTCCACCACCACAGTGTCACCCGCGTTCAGCCCGGACGTGATCTCGGCAATGCCCGGACGCCGGCTGCCCACGGTGACCCGGACCTGCTCGGCCTTGCCGTCGCGGATCCGGAACACGAACTGCTCGTCGCCGCGGGGACTCAGAGCGGACTCCGGCACCATCAGTCCCTGCCGCTCATCGCGGACGAGGTCCACCACCATGAGCATGCCAGGACGCAGCAGGCGCTCCTCGTTGGGCACCTCGGCGCGGATGGCCACGGCACGGGTGATGGGATCCACCCGCGGGCTGATCTGGGTGACCCGGCCCTCGAAGGTGCGATCCGGCCAGGCCGCCGTGCGGCTGCGAATGACCGCGCCTTCCATCAGCGTGGCGAGGAAACTCTCGGGAATGGAGAAATCGAGCTTGATGGGCTGGACGTCATCCAGGGTCGTGATCATGGTGCCCGAGGCGATGCGCGCCCCGGGACTCACCTGCCGCAGGCCGAGCTGACCGGCAAACGGTGCGCGGATCTCCAACTCGTTCAGGCGGGCGCGAATGGCCTGAACCCGGGCTGCCGCAGCCTCCATGCGTGCGCGCTGCTCGTCGCGCTGGGAGATGGCAGCGGAATTGGTGGCCACCAGCCGGTCGAGACGCTCGAACTGCTGCCGCTGATCAGAGAGGTTGGCCTCGGCCTCCGCCAGCTGCGCGCGCTCCTCAGCGGAATTCATCACCACCAGCAGCTGGCCCGCTTCCACCCGGTCGCCCTCATTGAAGAGGATGCGCTCGATGCGGTCCGAGACGTTGGCGGTGATTTCGATGGACTCGTTGGCGCGGGTGGAGCCCACGGCCTGCAGGCTGTCCACGAAGGGTGCCGTGACGACCTCAGCCACCACCACCGGCACCGCGCCACCGCCGCGCGCCGGCTGGGCCGGACCCTCGTCGACCAGGCGCAGGTAGACGGCCACGCCGAGCGCAATGACCACGACGGCGAGCAGTAGGGAGATGACATGCTGCTGGAGGAACTGCTTCATGGAACGGCGCTCAGGGAGGCAGAGAGGCAGGCAGGATGGACAACCGCCCGCTATCAGCCTCTTTGCCACTGCCTGCGATCGGACGCAAATTGTGCAGTGCAGGCGGGCTGATTGCCAGTCAGCATCCCGCCCGCTGCGTTACACTGCCCGCCGCGGGCCATGACCAATGAGGTCGAGCAGTTTGAGTCTGATCATCAAGGTCCATCACGCCATCGAGGATGTTCCGGCGGCCGAGTGGGATGCCTGTGCCTGCCCCGAGGGCCGTCCCCGCAATCCCTTTCTCACCCATGCCTTCCTGCACGCGGCGGAGGCCAGCGGGTCCGCCGTTCCTGAACGGGGCTGGCAGGCAGCCCACATCTGCCTGGAGGACGACACGGGCACCCTGCTGGCCGCCGCCCCGGCGTACATCAAGGCCCACTCCATGGGCGAGTACGTGTTCGATCAGTCCTGGGCCGATGCCTTTCAGCGCGCCGGCGGCCACTACTACCCGAAGCTGCTTTCGGCCGTCCCCTTCACGCCGGCCACCGGGCCGCGGCTGCTGACCCGCGCCGAAGGCGAAGCCGGCGCCGTGCTCAGGGACCAGCTGATCGCCGGCTGCCTTCAGGCGGCACAGCAGCTCGACGTGTCCTCCCTGCACTTCAATTTCCTGACCCGCAGCGAGTGGGAGCGCCTCGGCGACCTCGGCCTGCTGCAGCGCATGGATCAGCAGTTCCACTGGCACAACGCCGGCTACGGCAGTTTCGACGATTTCCTGGCCGAGCTGGCCTCGAAGAAGCGCAAGAACCTCAAGCGGGAGCGCCGCGAGGCCGTCGAGAACGATATTGAGATCGAGTGGGTGACCGGTGCCGATCTCACCGAGGCCCACTGGGATGCGTTCTATCAGTTCTACATCGACACCGGTTCCCGCAAATGGGGACGACCCTACCTGACCCGTGAATTTTTCAGTCGCATCAACGAGAGCATGGCTGAGGAGATCCTGCTGATCCTGTGCCGGCGCGCCGGGCGTTACATTGCCGGGGCGCTGAACTTCATCGGCTCCGATACCCTCTACGGCCGCAACTGGGGCTGTATCGAGGATCACCGCTTCCTGCATTTCGAGACCTGCTACTACCAGGCCATCGAGTTCGCCATCAGCCGCGGCTTAAAGCGGGTGGAAGCCGGCGCCCAGGGTGCCCACAAGGTGGCCCGCGGCTACCTGCCCGCCGCCACCTACAGCGCCCACTGGATTGCCCACCCCGGCCTGAAGGGCGCGGTGGCAGAGTACCTCACCCGGGAGCGGGACTGGGTGGCCCAGGACATCGAGGCCGTGAGCGAGCACAGTCCCTTCCGCCACAAGGAAAAGTCCGCGTGAAAGCCATCCTCTGCCAGGCCTACGGCCCACCGGAAGACCTCGTCGTTGCCGAGCAGGCCACACCGGAACCCCGGTCCGGGCAGATCCGCGTCAAGGTTCACGCCGCCGGCGTGAACTTCGTCGACGCCCTGTTCGTGGCCGGCAGCTATCAGGTGAAGATCCCGCCGCCCTTCGTACCCGGCAACGAACTCGCTGGCGTCGTCGACGCCCTCGGCCCGGACGTGGAAGGTTTCGCCATCGGTGACCGGGTCATGGCCCAGGTGGGAGTCGGGGCCTTCGCCGAACAGGTCTGCGTAGCCGCCAGGGCCGCGCGCGCCATTCCCGAAGGCATGTCCATGGAGGCTGCCGCAGCCTTCCAGCTCACCTATGCCACCGCGCTCTATGCCCTGCGCGAACGCGGGCAGCTGCGCCCCGGCGAAACGGTCCTCGTCCTCGCCGCCGCCGGCGGTGTCGGCAGTGCGGCGGTGGACGTGGCCAAACGTCTCGGCGCCAGGGTGATCGCGGCTGCCGGAACGGATGAGAAGCTCGCCCAATGCCGGAAACTCGGCGCCGATGCCACCATCAACTACGACCGCGAGGACCTGAAGCTGCGGGTCCGCGAGCTCACCGATGGCCGCGGGGCGGATCTGGTGGTGGACCCGGTGGGTGGGCCCTACGCCGAGCCCGCGGTGCGGGCCACGGCATGGGAAGGCCGGTTCCTGGTGGTGGGTTTTGCTGCCGGCGAAATCCCGCGCATCGCGCTCAACCTCACGCTGCTGCGGGGCTGCCAGATCGTCGGCGTGGACTTCGGCGCGCTGTCCCGGGATCGTCCAAAGGAAACGCTCCCGGTGCTGGCCACCCTGGGCGAATGGGCTGCAGCGGGCCAGATCTCACCCCTGGTGACCCGCACTTGGCCCCTGGCCGAGGCCGGCGCCGCGCTGCGGGCCGTCCTCGACCGGCAGGTGGCCGGCAAGGCCGTACTCCTGCCTTGACAAGGCAGGTCTGAAACCACACGTCAGCCAGCCGCCGCCGGCATCAGTTTTTCCGCCAGCGCCTCGAGGCGGTCTGTCCCGCCTGGACCTGCGAAGAAAAATGCCGGGATCATGATGCGTCCGACGCCAATGGCCCTGAGCTGCTCGACACCAGCCTCGGGATCGGCCATTTGTGCGCCGAACATGGCGTTGACCTCGATGCTGGCCGGGTCGCGTCCTGCCGCTTCGGCCTCCGCGTGCAGGCGTTGGATGAGCCTGCCGAGGCGCTCGGCATCGCCTTCGCCGGGAAAGTAGCCGTCGGCGAGCCGCACGGCGCGTCGCAGCGCCACATCCGTATCACCGCCCACCAGTACGGGAATGTTGCCGTTGACCGGCCGCGGACTGCAGGTGACCGGCGGGAAGTCGACGAACTCACCGTGGAACTCGGCATGGGGACCGGCCCAAAGCGCCCGCATGGCGGCAATGTATTCGTCGTTGCGAGCGCCCCGGCGCTCCCAGGGCACGCCGAGCGCATCGAACTCCTCCTTCATCCAGCCGACGCCGAGGCCGAGCTCGACCCGCCCTCCCGAGATGCGGTCGAGGGTGGCCAGCTCCTTCGCGAGGATCAACGGGTTGCGCTGGGGGACGATGAGAATGCAGGTCCCAAGGCGGAGTTTCGGCGCTGCCGCCGCGGCGAAGGCCAGCCAGATCAGCGGATCGGGAATGGGTGTGTCCGGCTCCGCGGGAATCTTGCCGTCGGCGGTGTAGGGATATTTCGAGGCAATGTCGTCGGGCAGGATCACGTGCTCCCCACCCCAGACCGATTCGAACCCGGCCGCTTCCGCGCGCCGACACAGGTCGAGCGACGCTTCCCCGTCGATGGCGATACTGCTGGCGAATGCCAATCCTACTTTCATACCCTTCCCCTCCAAGCTTGGATTCATCTCATGATGCAATGATTGCCACGACAGCGCAGCAGAAATATGGGGATGAGCGTGGCGCCACTTCTGTGGGAAAGCCGTGATCGCGCAGCGATTGGGCCGATCTCAACACGCTTGCCCCCAACTGTGGGAAGGCCCTAGTCGCACAGCGATTGGGCCGATCTCGAAGCGCTCTGCCGAAGCTGAGGACGCTGCCTTCGCTGCAGGTCATGCAGATCGGCGCTCGATCGTGAGGCGCTGCAGCGGAGCTGATGTCGCTGCCTTCGCTGAGCGCCACGCAGATCGGCGCATTTCGCTGTGCGAAATAGCGCTCTCCCACAGGAGGTGTCGCCCGACGCTGGGATGCCCCCTTTGTGGGAAGGCCCTAATCGCGCAGCGATTGGGCCGATCGCG
>JAFIFL010000073.1 GCA_020832055.1 Gammaproteobacteria bacterium | reverse complement strand
ACGCTGGAGATGAACAGCGGCGTCGGATCGATGGGCCAAAGCAGCTGGGTGCCGTAGACCGTGAAGACATCCAGCAGCGGGTGGGTGACCAGCACCAGGAAGCTCAGCAGCCACCAGCCGCCGAAACGGGCACGGGGCTCGGCGTGGAACTTCATGATCAGCCAGGCGAAACCTGGTGACACCAGGGTCAGGACGATCAGCGAGTGACTGAACGAGCGGTGGTAGGTGAAGTCCGCCACCGGGTCGCCCAGCGGAATGAAGACATCCAGGTCCGGGACCGTGCCGAGCACCGCGCCCCAGATGGCCGCTCGACGCCCGACCCGGCGGCCGAGGACCGCTTCGCCGACGGCAGCGCCGAGCGCGATCTGGGTCAGGGAGTCCATTAGTCAGTCTCCGCTTCGACCCGCAGCCCGTTGTCCACGCCGCTGATACCGTTTACGCCCGCGGCAACGATTTCAGCCAGGAGTCTTGTCGATTCGCTATCGACGATACCACTGAGGCGCGCCCGGTGAAGGCTGGTGACATGTACCAGGATCGGCGTGTCAGCGAGTTCGGGTGCTTCGGCCAGTGCCTGCTCCACGGCGCGGCGCAGGACCTCCCGAGTTTGCTCCGGGTCCAGCGAGAAGGGATCGGCCGTGGGCAGCGCGGGATAGGTCTGGGGCCGCATGGGCGCTTCTAGATCATCGAGCACGAAACTGCCTGCTGCCGCGGGTGGGGCTTCGAAGTCGGCCTCGTCTTCGCGTTCTCCGCCTGCGGCAACCGCCAAGCTCCCCAGGATCAGGATCAAGGCGGCCATGGCGCCGGTCGGGCCCGGGCTGATGCGGCGGTAGGACATGGTTGAACGCCGGCTGCGCGTGGACCGCTATCCTGTGAGATCCCGGCAAGGGATTGCAAGGCCGTGCGGGTCGTGGTTCCTTGCCCGACGTGCTCCAAGCAACAGGGAGGGTGAGTCATGGGCCGCAAGATTCTCTTCATTACCGCTGACCAGATGCGCTGGGACGCGCTCGGATGCTACGGGGGCAAGGTGGCGCGAACACCCGTTCTCGATGCTCTCGCAGCCGAGGGCATCCGCTACGATCGCGCCCACAATCAGAACGTGGTGTGCATGCCGGCCCGGGCCACCATGGTCACCGGACAGTACGTGTCCACCCATGGTGTATGGATGAACGGCGTGCCGCTGCCCGAAGATGCGCCATCGGTGGCCGCCGAGCTGCATGCCAGCGGCTACCGGACGGCATTGATCGGCAAATCCCACTTCGAGCCTCATCTCGATCGAGAGCAGCGCTTCTATGAAAACCGCATGGCGCTGCTGGGCGAGTTCGGCCCCCATCGGGGCTTCGAGCACATGGAGCTGGCCACCCATTCACCGCTGATCCTGCACTACGGGCGCTTCCTCAGGGAGCAGCATCCGGAGGCCCTCACCGGGTTCTATCGCAATCTCAATATCAAACCGGGGGGCAGCTTCGAGGTGAACGGAGCTGGCGGTGGCGACACCGGCGCCTGCCAGGTGCAGCGTGAGAACCACATCACCCGCGAGCACTACCACACCGACTGGGTGGCGGATCGCACCCTGGCCTGGCTCGACAGTCTCGATGACGCCGAGGACTGGTTCGTCTGGATGAGCTTCCCGGACCCCCACCATCCCTGGGACCCGCCGGCCTCGGAACTGCATCGGGTGGACTGGCGGGAACTCGATCTGCCGCAGGGCTATCCGGGCAGCCCGGAGCGCATCGAGGCCATCCTGGCCGAGAAGCCCCGGCACTGGCTCGACTGGTGGCGCGGTGAGCGCCTGACGAATTTCGAGGCCCCGCCGGACTTCGTCCCGTCCCGGATGACGCCGGATCAGGTCCGCGAAGTGAATGCGCTGGCCCACGTGGAGAACGAACTCATCGACGAAGCGGTGGGCAGGGTGCTGGCAGCGATCCGGCAGCGGGGCTGGGGCGACGACACGGATGTGGTGTTCACCACCGATCATGGTGAGTTCCAGGGCGACTTCGGCCTGCTTTTCAAGGGGCCGTATCACGTCGAGTCCCTGATGCGGCTGCCGCTGATCTGGCGCCCTGCGCCCAACGCGGCCACCCCGGCTGCAGTAGTGGCGGCACCGGTAGGGCAGGTGGATCTGGCGCCCACTTTTCTGCGTATCGCCGGCGCTCCGGTGCCTGGCTACATGCAGGGACTGCCGCTGCCGGCCGATGATGGTGAGGCCGCTGATCAGCGTCGCGAGCGGGTGTTCACGGAGTGGGATTGCCGGCATGTGGACGGCACGACGGTGTCACTTCGGACCCTGTACCGGGATGGCTACATCATCACGGCCTGTCGTCCGGGGACCCTTTATGCCGGTGATGAAGGCGAACTCTACGATCTCGCCCGCGATCCTCAGCAGTGGCGGAATCTCTGGAACGATCCAGGCTACGCTGCCCGGAAGTCCGACCTGCTCGCGGATCTCGAGGATCATCTTCCACCGGTGCGGGAACCCCGCATGGAGCCGGTGACCACTGTTTGAATCGATGGGAAGCATGCCTTTGGAAGCCCTGATCGCCGGATCCGTGTTCGTTGAGATTGCCGCCCTGCTGGTGCTGGCCGCTTTGGTGGGCTTCATCGGCATGATGCTGCGGCAGCCGCTCATCGTGGCCTTCATCGCCGTCGGCCTGCTGGTGGGGCCGGACGTCCTCGATCTCATCCACTCCAAAGAAGAGATCGAACTGCTGTCCGAACTCGGCATCGCGGTGCTGCTGTTTCTCGTGGGTATCAAGCTCGACATCAAGCTGGTTCGCTCCCTGGGCGTGGTATCGCTGTTCACCGGGCTGGGCCAGGTGCTGTTCACCTCGGTGTTCGGATTCCTGATCGGTCTGGCGCTGGGATTCTCGGCCCAGGAAAGCGTCTACATCGCCGTGGCGCTGACGTTCTCGAGCACCATCATCATCGTCAAGCTGTTGTCTGATAAACGCGAGATCGATGCCCTCCACGGCCAGGTGGCGCTGGGCTTCCTGATCGTGCAGGACCTGGTGGTGGTCTTCGCCATGGTGGTGCTGTCGGCCATCGGCATCGGTGCCGGCAGTGAAGAGGCTGCCACCACCGAGATTCTGAGGTTGTTCCTCTACAGCGGGCTGTTGCTGGTCGCCGTGGGCTGTTTCGTCAAGTGGGTGGCCGTCCCGCTCACGGATCGACTGGCGCACTCGCCGGAACTGCTGATCACCTTCGCCATCGCCCTGGCGGCGCTGTTCGCCGCCCTCGGTGACCTGGTGGGCTTCGGCAAGGAACTCGGCGGCCTGCTGGCAGGCGTTGCCCTGGCCTCCACCCGCTACCGGGAAGCCATTGCCGCGCGGCTGGCGCCGCTGCGGGACTTCCTGCTGCTGTTCTTCTTCATCTCGCTGGGCATTTCCCTGAACCTCGGCAACCTCGGCGACCAACTCGGCGGCGCGCTGGTGTTCTCCCTGTTCGTGCTCGTGGGCAATCCCCTCATTGTCATGGTCATCATGGGGATCATGGGCTACCGCAAGCGTACGGGCTTTCTGGCCGGTCTGACTGTGGCTCAGATCAGCGAGTTCTCCCTGATCTTCATCGCCATGGGCGTGACGATCGGGCATGTGGGCAACGATGTGCTGAGCCTGGTGACGCTGGTCGGGCTCGTGACCATTGCGGCATCCACTTACATGATCACCTGGTCCCACGAGCTGTTCGCCTTCTTCGAACGCTGGCTTGGGGTTTTCGAGCGCTCCCAGACCCCGCGGGAGCAGTCCGGGCCGGTGCTCAAGGAGCGGATCGACGTCCTGGTGTTCGGTACTGGCCGCTTCGGCAGTGCCCTGGGTTTCCGCCTGCACCGCGCCGGACTGAAGGTTCTGGGTGTGGATTTCAATCCTGCGGCGGTGGAGCGCTGGCGGCAGTGGGGGCTCGATTGCGAGTACGGTGATGCCACCGACCCGGAGTTTCTCGCCAGCCTGCCGCTGACGCGGATTTCCTGGGCCGTGTCCACCGTGCCGTCCCTCGCGCCGGGCGTCACCCATGACGACCATCGCCTGACCCTGATTCAGTCCCTGCGGGCAGCGGGCTACGACGGCAGGATCGCAGTGACCAGCCATATGCCGGCTGATTCGGACCAGCTGCGGGAAGCCGGTGCGAATCTGGTCATCCAGCCCTTCCAGGATGCAGCGGATCGGGTGGTGGAACTGCTCACCAGCGGCGAGAAGCCGGAGCGCCTCGATGAGGTCGCTGTGGATGTGGGCGGCCAGCGCGAGGTGGCCGGTTGAAGCAGGGATGCGAAGGTCAGGCGTAGCGGATGACGGCGACCACATGGCAGGCGCTGCCGGCCAGCACGAAGATGTGCCAGCCGAAGTGGCCATAGCGGACACGTTCATCGAGGATGAACGGAATCACCCCCAGGGTGTAGGCCACGCCGCCGGCAACGAGCCAGTACAGGCCCGCCCGGGGCAGTTCGATGAGCAACGGATCGAGCGCGAACAGGGCGCACCAGCCCATGCCGATGTAAATGCCTGCCGATACAGCCGGGTGCCGGGCGAGTCCCAGGGTCTTGGTGACCACCCCCGCTGTGGCCAGTCCCCAGATGGCGGCGAACATGGGCCAGCCCCAGCTGTCCCGGAATACGCCGAGAGCGAAGGGCGTGTAGCTGCCGGCGATCAGCAGGTAGATCGCGCAGTGGTCGAAAAGGTGGAAGAGGCGTTTGGCGCGCCCGCGTCCGGCCCCGTGGCCGAGGGGCAGGGCGTGATAGAGGGCGGAGGCCAGATACAGCAGCAGCAGGGTGATGCCGAACAGCCCGAAGGCGAAGATCGTCGCGGCGTCCCGTCCTGCGAGGATGGGTTGAAGCAGCAGTACCGGCAGCAGAAACAGGGCGGCCAAGGCCCCGAGGCCGTGGCTCACAGCATTGGCAATTTCCTCGCCCAGGGATTGGCTGCGACGCAGGGCCAGGGTCGACTCAGATGTCATCGCGGCGCAGCACGTCGAGGCGCAGTCCGATGACGGTGAGGCTGGCAGCATCCTGGTCCGGCGCGAGCCAGTACTGCGTGGCGTTGTCTTCCTCGAATCTGAGTTCGAAGCCCGGTTCGAGCGCCACCGCCTCCCTGGCCGGGTTCTGAGCCAGAAGCAGGATCAGTTCGCGAATCACGCTTGCGGCCCAGGCATCGTCGAACGTGGGGAGATCGTGCAGGATGCCCGGCGGTCGGCCGAGGGGTTTCTTGCCGCGGGCCGGCGTCACGCGACCGCTCAGGCCATCGACCACATCACCGCTCCCGAGCAGCGCCACGCGCAGTCCCCGCTGACCGTCCCGATCGCGGCGGACATCGCTCGAGTCGAGCAGCAGCAGACCCTGGGGCCCGCCGAGTACCTCGATCCGGGCGCTGCCAAGGTCGACGTGGATGGCCCGATCATCGTCGATACCGTAGCCGCGGGTGAAGGGTGTGGCCTCGAGGGCCACGATCAGGCGTCCGAGGCGGCCACGGGTGAGGAAGTGCTGATCGGTCACGCCATAGGGGAAAAATCCCATGCCCTTGTCGATGGAGATGCCGTCTTCGGGGTTCCGGTTCGCTCCGTAGGCCCGTCCCAACGTCAGCGCCGTGGCACCGTCGCCGCGCTGGATCATGGGATTGCTCATCATGGCCGCACCGGCTGAGGTGCCGGCGATGACGCCGCCACGGTTCAACAGGGCGCGCATGTCCTGGTAGGCGGGTGTGTCACCCTCCTCGGGTCGAAACACCCCGACGATGCGGTCCTGGGAGCCGCCGGTGAAGAACAGACCCCGAGCCTGGCCGATCGCCTCGAGGTAGTCCGGATCTCGGGCCTTGGGCAGGTCTTCGGCGCGGATGTCGATGACCCTGGCATTGGCGCCATGTTCGCGCAGGCGCGCTGCGACGAGCGGCCCGGCCGTTTCCGGTGTCGCGCTGGCCGTGGGCAGAACGGCCCAATGCTCCTCAGGGCCGACGAGGCTCGCCAGACGCTCGTAGATCTCCGTATTGTCGGCAGAGAGCCCCCCGCCGATGATGACCAGCTGGCCGGGGTTCGAAGGTGCTTCGGGTTCCCCGCAGGCGACGACCGTCAGCCATGACAAGCAGGCAAGTGCTGCAAGTCTGCAGGGTCGGGTGCTGCGCATATCGGCCGATCCTCGTTTTCCGCGCTCAGGGTGGCCCAGCATGACCGGCTTCGGGGTTTGATTTCCAGCACCAAGGGATCATCAGGGGGGCGGCGTACGGGTCAGCCAGGCGGCCAACAGCAGGGCCAGCAGCAGCACGATGGTTTCGAAGCCCAGAACGCGGCGGATGCGCGTTTCAGGCCCGGCGGCGTTGGGCAGTTCGATGAACCGGTTCCACCCTGCGGCCGCCAGCGCCAGCAGCAGCGTGGCGGTCTTCAGCAGCAGCAGCCTGTTGTACTCCTCTGCAAGCGACCACGGCAGGGTGGCGCCATGAAGCCAGGCGCTGGCGATGCCGGTGACGAACAGGATGATCACCAGGGCCAGCGCAATGTCGCCGATCCTGGCCAGTTCGCCCGCCACGGGCTGCCGCGCCCACAGTCTTGGCAGCAGGGCGAGGACGATGGCTACCCAGGCGACGGCAGCGGACATGTGAACGATCTGCAGAAACATGCCGATGTGATCCCAGTCCGTGACGGCCACATGCCCGCTGGCGGCCATCAGCGCCAGCATCGCCACCACCGTCACGGCCAGCATCCAGTGCAGTCCGCGGCGGAACCCCGGGGCGTCGGCGATGCGCAGGCCTTCAGCGAGCAGCAGCGCATAGATGGCCGGGAGAATCGGTGTCAGGAGTTGCGGTCCGTGGGTGGTGGTCTGGAAATACTCCAGGGCCAGTGCGAGCACGGGCTCCTCCAGCCGGTTCGCAATGGGGGCGACGGTGGCGATGATGACGAGGACACAGCCCACTGCCAGCAGCGCCGTACCGATCAGGATGAACGCGAAGGGATTGCGGGGCCAGTCATGGAGCAGGCCAAGCGCCACGGCGGTGGCCACGACCACCACGCCGGACAGGCGCGTCAGCTCGGCCAGAACGTCGAAGCCGAAGGTCATCAGGGTCAGGGTCGGAATTCGAAGCGCAGCTTGCCGCTCGTGGTGTGCCCGTCCTCGGCCAGGACCTCCCAGTCGAGGAGGTACCAGCCCGGTGAAGCGTCCGTGGGCAGCGCTACCTCGACGCGGCTGCGCGAGGGGTCCACTTCCGGAGCCTGTCGGGGCAGGCGGTTGTCCCGCGTGCCGGCGGCTTCAGCCTCTTCGCCGAGGAAATGCAGCGCGAAGTCACTGAAGCGTGGCTGCAGGGGTTCTGAAAAGATCAGGGAGACGGTGGCGGGGTCGGCAGATAGGGTGCCGCCCTCGGCGGGGCTGCTGTCGGTCAGACGGGCGTGACCGAGGGCTTCGCTGACAAGCAGTACACAAAAGACGAGAATCAGCTTCCCGCGCATGATGGCCTCCGATTGATGATACGGGATGTCCGGCAGGTGGCATCGCGGCCCTGGCCGCGGATCCCTGCGCAGAAGTGTCGCAGGATGTGTGGGCAGGGTGGGGACGTCAAGGCGTACCTTGGCCTCACGCAGGCGGCTCCGATGGCGTACCCTCGGGGTTCGGACTGCGTGACTGCGCATTTCCATGGTGTCGAGAGAGACGGGAAGGGTGAGGGGGGACAGCAGATCGTGACCAATTTCAGCGAAGTACCCTGGATCAAGGCGCACATCGAGCTTTATCAGCGTGATCCGGAGCAGGCGCACATGTGGGACTCCAGTGCGGTGGGCGGGCCGGGTGTCCTGCCGACCCTGCTGCTCACGACGCGGGGCCGCAGGAGCGGCGAGCCGAGGCCGGCGCCACTGATCTACGGCCATTTCGACGGCAGCTACGTGGTGATCGCGTCGAAGGGCGGGATGCCCGACCATCCCTTGTGGTATCTCAATCTTCAGGCCGATCCTGACTGCGAGCTGATGGTGGGCGCCCTGCACACCAGGGCCAGAGCCCGCTTTGCCGAGGGGGGCGAACGCGCACGGCTTTGGCAGCAGATGGCACGGATCTACCCGCCCTACGACGAGTATCAGCAGCGGGCTGGCGGGCGGGTGATTCCGGTGGTGCTGCTCGAACCGGTGGCGGAATAGGCGGGCAGGAGCCCTCGGTCGCGCACGGGCGGTCGGGATGACGCTGGTCTGACTGCTGGTCCATACTCGCGGGCCAGGGCGCAGGACGTTTCCCGTGGGAGCAGCTTCAGCCGCGAAGCCCTGCGCGGATGGCCGATTGCGGATGGCCGATTGCGGATGGCCGATCCCGGACAAGTCCGCTCCCACGTCGAGGTTGCAGCGAGGATCTGACGCATGACACCACCCGCGACGCCGGGCCGCCCGCAATTGAGTCGCGGTCAGCTGTTCGCCTATGCATTGCCCGCTGCACCGATCGCCGCCATGGGGTTGCCCCTCGCAGTCCACCTGCCGCCGTTCTACGCCGGTTCGCTGGGCCTGAGCCTTTCCGTCGTGGGCGGGATCTTCCTGCTGGCGCGGTTCTGGGACGTGTTCACCGACCCCGTGTTGGGGCTGCTGTCGGATCGTTATGCCACCCGCTTCGGTCGGCGCCGCCATTGGATCGTGCTGGCAGTACCCATCATGCTGGTCTCCGTGGTCATGGTCTTCATGCCTGCCGGCGAGGTCACCGGGGGTTACCTGCTGTTCTGGCTGTTCGTGCTGTACGTGGGCTGGACCCTGCTGACCATCTCGCACATGTCCTGGGGCGCGGAACTGACGCCGGACTATCACGAGCGATCGCGCGTCCACGGTGCGCGGGAAGTGGCGCTGATTCTCGGCATGATCACGGTGCTGACGCTGCCGGTGATGATCGAGTGGACCGAACCCGACGACCTGCCGGCGGCGCGGGTTGCCATCATGGGCTGGTTCGTCCTGATCATGCTGCCGCTGGCGGTGCTGCTGGCAGTGACCCGGGTCCCGGAACGGCCGACGCCGACGCCGCCACCGCTGGGCCTGCGGGCTGCCGTGAGCGCCCTGATCGAAAGCAGGCCGCTGCGCATGGTGCTGGCGGCCGACCTCCTCGGGGGCATCGGCGGTGGACTGGTGGCGAGCATGTTCCTGTTCCTGGCCGAGGATGCCCTCGGTCTCGGCCAGGTTTCGAGCCTGCTGCTGCTGTGTTACTTCGTTTCGGGCGTCAGCTTCATTCCCCTGATGCTGTATTTCGCTCGCCGCTTCGGCAAACACATCACGGCCGCCGGGTCTTCGATGTTCAATGCGGTGACTTTGCCGCTGATCCTGCTGGTTCCGGTGGGCAACGTGCCCTTCGCACTGATGGTCTGGGTGTTCCTCGGGGTCAATATGGCGGCGGGACCCTTCCTGTTCCGGTCCGTGATGGCTGACGTGGCCGACCATGACGCTGTCATCACCGGTCGACAGCGGACCGGTCTGTTCTACGCCATGCTCACCAGTACCAGCAAGATCGGCGCGGCCCTGGCCATCGGGGTGGGGTATCTGGCTCTCGACCTGATCGGCTTCACGCCGCGGGGGGAGAACACCGAGGCCACCCTCGACGCCCTGCGGGCCGTGTATGTCTGGCCGGCGCTGGTGATCAGTGCTCTGGTGGCGGTGCTGTTCTGGTTCTTCCCCCTCGACGAGGCGGCTCAGCGCCGCAATCGCAGCATCCTCGAACAGCGCCGGCTGGTGGCTCTGGAAAACGAGGAAGGCCTCCCGGCGGGAGGCCGTTGAGCGCGCCGGCAGGCGACATGGGGCACAACGGATCAGTCGCTCTGGGCCGGGCGGACGCGGGCCCGCAGTGCGCCCGGATCCTTCACCCCCCGGACCGCCAAGCTGCTGCCGTCGACGAACACGAACGTGACCTTGCCGTAGCCCATCAGTCTGGCAAACCAGCCCTGCTTGACGCCACAGGCATCGATGCTCGCCAGGGGCAGGCGGTCGAGCCGACGCCGGAACAGACCCTGCTCGATCAGCAGATGGTCGCTGGTGACGGCGAGGCGGGTATTGAGATAGGCCCCGATGGCGGCGACGCCGGTGCCGGGCAGAACGAGCAGATAGAGCACCGTGGCGGCCGTGAACCCGACCACCCCCAGCGGACCGATGGCGAGTGCCGCCGCCAGGATCAGGACCAGCAGGGGCGGCAGCAGTACGCCCCAGTGCTCCTCGGCGCGATGGACCACCACCTCGCCTTCGGCAAGGTCGTCCTCGATGTGGCTCTCGCGGCCGAGCAGCCAGCCGAGGGCGGCCACCAGAGCGGCGGGCGGCAGCAGTATGGCGCCCGCCACCAGCAGCATGTTGCCCAGCCGTCCGCCGGTCCACGCGACTCCCAGCAGCAGGGTGAGCACGGCGCCGAGCAGCAGGCCGGCACCGGCCAGGGTCAGGTTGCGTTGCCAGTTGATGTCGGCGTCAGGCCCCGGGCCTCCGGGCCACCAGCGGATCAGAGCCGCGGCGATGGCTGCCGGCAGCAGGACGGCGAACAGGGTCAGGAACCACATGGCGGAAGTTCCGCGAATCGCCATGGCCAGGAGCAGGGCCACCAGGGCCGCCAAGGTGAGCCCCAGCGGTGCGAAACGCTGCATCTGCTGCGTGATGGTCCGGTCCTCCATGGTGCCTTCCTGGTTCGATGAGGTCGGGGATCAAGGCTACTCCAGTGCCGCGTCGGATGCAGGCTGAAGTCCTTGCATTAGACAACAGTGTCCTCCGCTTCGCGG
Organism: Gammaproteobacteria bacterium; assembly: GCA_020832055.1. GTDB lineage: Bacteria > Pseudomonadota > Gammaproteobacteria > Pseudomonadales > Azotimanducaceae > SLTB01. The sequence continues at coordinate 6,493 of JAFIFL010000073.1, read as the reverse complement.
TCGAGTTAAGCTTCGTGCTTTAGTTTCTGCATCGGCGGGATGTCCTTGCCGCGTACGTGAGCATGCAGGTTGAGATTCGGGCCCAGAGGAAGAGAGAGCCATGACTGCGAGTGCGACGAAAACCGAACACGGGAGTGATCTCGAAGCCTTCAGGGCCGAGGTGCGGACCTGGTTGAAGGACAACTTCCCGCCGGCGCTGGAAGGCATCATGCCGATGATGGAGGGCGGCGCGGATGGCAGCCATGCCGCCGACCTGGCGACCTGGCGCGACCGTCTCGCAGAGCGCGGCTGGGGGGCACCCCACTGGCCCAAAGCCTACGGCGGTGCCGGGCTCGATCATGCCCATGTCCGCGCCCTGGCCCAGGAGATGGGACGCGTCGGCGCCATCAATCCCATCCCGCTGCTGGCGGGCATGGGCGTGACCATGGTCGGTCCGACGATCCTCGAGTACGGCACGGACGATCAGAAGCAGCGTCATCTGCCCGGTATCGCCAGTGGCAAAGTGCGCTGGTGCCTCGGCCTGTCGGAGCCCAATGCCGGATCGGACCTCGCCTCCCTGAGCACTTTGGCTGAGGACCGTGGCGATCACTTCGTGGTCAACGGCCAGAAGATCTGGACCTCCGGTGCCGACATTTCCCAGTGGTGCGGCGCCCTGGTTCGGACGGACAAGACCGTGGCCAAGCACAAGGGCATCAGCTTCCTCATGCTGCCCATGGATCAGCCCGGCGTGCGGACCCGGCCCATCAAACTGATCTCCGGAGCGTCGCCGTTCTGTGAGACGTTCTTCGATGATGCCCGTGCGGAGAAGGACGACCTGCTCGGCGAACTCAACGACGGCTGGAACGTCATCAAGCGTCTGCTGCAGCACGAGCGCGCCAGCCAGACCAGCGCCGGCAGCCCTGGCGGCAAGAAAAAGGCGGGCGCGCTGCAGGACGTGGCCAAGCGCTACGTGGGCGTGGACAGCGCCGGGCGGCTCGATGACCCGGACCTGCGCTCGCGTCTCACTCGCCACCTGATGGACGCCGCAGCGCACAAGCTCACGGCCGAGCGCATTGCCGCAGAGGCCAAGGGCAATCCCCAGGTCGGCGCCGCGGCATCGATCATGAAGAACTCCGCCACCGGCATTACCCAGGCCCGCTCCGAGCTGCTGCTGGAGATCATGGGTCAGCAGGGCTTCGGCTGGGAGGGTGATGCCTTTGATGCCGACGAACTGGCCACCGTCCGCGACTGGCTGTGGGGCAAGGCCATCTCGATCTACGGCGGCTCCGCCGAGGTGCAGAAGAACATCATCTCCAAGAACATCTTGGGCCTTCCCGAGACGACCCAGAAGGGTTGAGTCCGAACGAAGACAAGAGGCATACGAGACATGGCAGCACTGAACGAAGAACAGACCCTGATTCGTGATCAGGCGAAATCCTGGGTGACGGAGCAGGCGCCCGTACGCAAGTTCCGGGACATGCGCGATGCCCGCATCGAGACGGCCTACGCACCGGAGGCCTTCTCGGCCATGGTCGACATGGGCTGGACGGGCATCCTGGTCCCGGAAGCCTATGGTGGCTCGGATCTTGGCTACCTCACCTTTGGTCTCATCCTCGAGGAACTCGGACGGCAGCTCACCGCCTCGCCGCTGCTGGCTTCCGGCCTCGTCGGCACCTCGGCGCTATTGTTGGGCGGCAGTGAGGAGCAGAAGCAGGCCTGGCTGCCGAAGCTGGTGGACGGTTCCGCCATTCTGACGCTGGCGGTGGACGAAGGTCCTCGCCATGCCCCCGCGAAAACAGCCCTGTCGGCTGTGAAGGGCGGCGGTGGCTTCGTCCTGGACGGCAGCAAGGTCATGGTGCTGGAAGGCATGGCTGCGACGGCCTTCATCGTGGTCGCAAGGACCGGTGGTGAGGCCGACAGTGAGAAGGGGCTGACGCTGTTCCTGGTACCGGCTGATGCCAAGGGCGTGTCCCGGTCGGCACGCGCCACCGCCGACAGCCGTGGCTATGCCGACGTGACGTTCGCCAAGGTGGAAGTGGGGGCCGATGCGGTGCTCGGCAAGCTCGACGCCGGCTATCCCCTGCTCGATGCCGTCCTCGACCGGGGCCGCGCGGGCCTTGCCGCAGAGATGCTCGGCACGGCCAGTCAGGCCTTCGACATGACGCTCGAGTACCTGAAGACCCGCAAGCAGTTCGGACGGGTGATCGGTTCCTTCCAGGCCCTCGGCCATCGCGCGGCGGACATGTACTCCGGCATGGAACTGGCGCGTTCCTGCGTGGAAGCTGCACTGCAGGCCATCGACTCGGATGCCGACAACGTGGCAGAGCTGTGCTCCCTGGCCAAGTGCAAGATGGGCGACCATCTGCATCTGGTGTCCAACGAACTGATTCAGATGCACGGCGGCATCGGCATGACCGACGAGTACGACGCCGGCTTCTACCTCAAGCGGGCCCGGGCGCTGGAAGCCATCTACGGCAATCAGGCGTTTCACCGGGAGCGTTATGCGCGGCTGCTCGGTTACTGATCTGCCCGGAGGCGTGCTAAGCCAGGATGCCCCCGATGATCGCGCCCACCAGGAGTGGGCCGATCCCGGCGACGATCAGCACGAACACGCCCATGCCGGCCAGGGCCCCAAGGACGGGGATCCCGGTCAAGGCGGAGCCGAAAGCGAATAGCAGCCCCGCCAGCAGGAGCGCGGGCAGAAAGACGGCGACGATGCCGTTCCAGACGCCGCCAGCCTTCATCCCACCGACGAAACCCGCAATCAGCGATCCGAAGACCGGCAGCCAGAACAGCAGGATGGAGATGACTGCCATCCAGATCATTGCGGCGATGACGCTACCCCTTGGTGTCGTGCGTACCTGAACGGTTTGACTCATGGGTCGCTCCTCGTATTTCGGCGGGATCATGCGGGGAGAATCCCTTCGTCACAAGATGGGGCGCCATCGTTGAGTCCCGCTTTGCCTGACTGGTCGATTGGCGGTTCAGGACGTGGTGCTGTGTGCATGCGTCCGGATTGATCTGAGCCGCCCGATACGCGTTTGTAGCGAGCGCCTTCCAACGGCACACTCATGGACTCATCGAGCAAGGAGAGGAAAACGCGCTATGCCAAGCGATCTGTTGGATATCAGGCTCCATCGGAGCCGTATTGCTCCCGCCATCCTGACTGGTTGCCTGCTTGCCTTGACCAGCGCCTGCGGTGACGGGCGCAGCCTGGATCCGGAGGCTGAAGCAGCCTTTGATGAAGCGATGGAAGCCCGAGCTGCCGAAGCGCATGAATATGCCGAGCGCGTGGAATCGGAGCTTGCGGAGCGTGACCCTGACGCGATCGCGAAGCGCATCGAAGAGGAGCAGGAAGCGCATCAGGCTGAACTTGAGGCGGCAGCCGCCGAACGCGAAGCGGAAGCGGCTGAGGAGGAGGACGAAGCGCAATGAGTTCCACGGCTACGTCGTGGGGCTCACCGGGGCGATGTTGGTTGGATTCGCCAACGTGAGGTCAAACCCGCCATCGGGATGGCCTCCTGGTTTATTGCCCGAGTTCTACAACTTACTGATATATAAGCATCTGTGGGTGCCGTGACACGATTGGCCTGGCTCTTGCTGAGGTGACTGTCGTCGCGCTTCGAGGAGGGCGATCAGTCATCCCAGCTCAGGAGGGGAGCTCATGCAGGAGCGGTCGGGAACAACGGATTTCAGCGCCAGCGACGACGCGGTTCAGGCGCTGCATCCGCCATCGGGTGCGGCGATTCCGATGGAGCAGCTCGAGCGCATCATCGCCCGCGCCAGCCACCTGCAGCATGCTGCAGGTGATGGTGCCCAGCGGCGCATTCCGGAAGAGGATGTGATCAGCATCGGTGAGGAAGTGGGTTTGTCGCCGGAGCATGTCCGGCGTGCGCTGAGTGAGTATCGGACCGATGCCCTGCTGCCGCCGCCCCCGGACGAACATCCGCTGCTCACGCGCGTCCTCGGCCCCTCATTCACCCGTGTTCGACGGGTGATTAGGGGCGATGCCGCGGACGTGCATCGGGAGTTCGAACACCGGCTCGAACAGCGCGAGAGCATGCGCCCGGTCCGCCGCCGCGGTACCGAATCGGTCTGGGAGCCGAACAAAGGTATCGCCAGCAGTATCGAGCGAGCGCTCGATATCGAGGGCCGAGGCTATGAGCTTTCCCAGCTGAAGTCGCTCGATGTCGTGGCCACACCAACGGACGATGCGCAGTGCCTGGTGACGTTGACTGCCGATCTGGCGGAGGCGCGCAAGGAACACCTCAGCAACTGGAGCCTGGCCCTGCTGCCCTTGGTCATCCTTACGCTCCAGGCTTTCCTGACCGGGTCGCTGTGGTTGCTGCTCCTGGTGCCGGCGATGGTTGCGGGCCTGGGTGGAGTTGCATACGGCGTGCAGTGGTCCATGCGCAGCAAACGCCGCCGCGCCGCGCTGCTGCTCGAGGGTCTGCTGGATCAGCTGGAGCTTACAGTTCGGCGGTAGCGGTTCGATACCGCGCCGCGTGGTCTCCGGCCCGTCGATCGTGCTCACGCGCGACGGTGGCAATGTCTCACACTCAGGCGGGACCCCGGCTGCTACCGCTATCCTGTTCCCTGGGCGACCATCGATCTTCCACCGACGAGGAGGAAGACCATGAGGACGTTGACGGAAGAAGAGGTAGACGAGGTGAGCGGTGGGCTGGGCTGGGGTTCAGGTGGAGCCGTTGCGTTGGGGCTCGGTTTTGCTGCCATCAGCTTCGGCCCTGCAGTGCCCATCTTCGGCCTGGCTGTCGGCGGGTCGATGTTGTATCTGCATGTCGCTCAGATGACTTACCGCTGAGAAATGGCCGGCGCTCGATGAGCGCCGGCCTTCCAGCAATCGACGAGGGGAGTCGTCGGTGGAGGCGAGGTGGCGAGCGCGGTCGGAGTTTCCTGAATCCGACGGCGAATGGGTCGTCTGGTATCCGACTTTCGGAATCCGCAGGCGCGGTGAAGATGCTGTGCGGAAACAATTGCGGGCAGGTGGACCGATCAATCCTGTACTGGTGTGCAGCCCGGAGAGCGGCGGGCGCTTGCTGCCGCCGGTGTTGCTGGAGCCGGAGCGACTGCTCACCCTGGCCTCGGCAAACCTCAGGCAGACCTGTCGCATCCTCCCGGTCGGCATGTTGGTCGTGGTAGCGATACTCTATGCGGCCGCCGGCCTCGAAGGCCTCGCGGTTTCCCTGGGTGTATTCGGTTTCTGCCTGCTGTTCATCGCGCTCGAGGCACGCCTCCATGAGCGGGATCGATCGAGTATCTCTGAGCGATGGATGTTCTATGGCTGGTGCTTCGCACAGGGTCCGGCATATCCCCTCGGCTTTCTCACGCTGATGCTCGCAGCCGGCCTGTTTCAGTTCCTCACCGGCGAGATGCTGGGATCTCAGGAAGCGATACGGCGTGCGCTCGGGTTGATCTACGAGGACCTGCCCGGCTCGGGTGAATGGTGGCGATTGCTGACCGCACCGTATCTGCATCTCAGCCTGGAGCACTGGATCCTCAACACTTTACTCGGAGCGGGGCTGTTGTCGGTATATGGGCCGGTAATGGGTTGGCGGTGCGTTATGGTCTTCCTGCTGTCGGCGCCGTTGGCATTCGCTGTCGTGCTTGGCGTGGCATGGACCGTTCCCGTCGACAGCTTTGGAATTCTGGGAGTCTCCGGGGGCATTGCCGGTCTGGTCGGTTGCTTCCTGGTAGCCAATCTGAGCCGGCCGTCGAGCTTTCCAAGGCAGTATCACAACGTCACGATATTTGTTGCGGCAACGATGCTGATCATCGTTCCCTATTTTCTCAGTTTCACCACCTTCGTCGCCCACCTGGCGGGCTTTGTCATTGGTGTCATTTTCGGCCTGCTCATCGACCCATTCTCGCCTCGCTTCCATCGAGGCGAAGCGGCGACGATTGGCGCCAAGTGAGGTGGATGCTTCGTCGCTTCCGATATGGAGCCAAGTCAGGCGTCCTGCAGTGAGACGGATCACACCTTCAAATAGAACGGATGCTCCGGATCGACGATCTCCTGCAGTTCGATGATGTTGCCCTCCGGGTCGCGGCCGTAGGTGGCGCGGATCGCGCCGCCGCCGAGCTCCTCGCGGGTCGGGGGCGGGCAGTTGAAGGTCATGCCGAGCTTCTGCATGCGCTCGTATTCGTGGTCGATGTCCACCACGTCGACACAGAAATGCGTATAGCCGTGATCGCTGGCGGGCCGTTTGGGGTCCACCGGCTTGCCGGCCGGGGTGAGGTACTGAAAGATCTCGATGTGGGTGTTGGCCGCCTTCATCATGACCTGTTTGCAGGATGATCCTTCCAGGCCAACGATGGTGTCGATCATCTTCGAGCCTTTTTCCCAGCCGCCTTCGTAGACGACCTCGAAGCCGAAGCCCTCCTTGTAGAAGTTCACCAGACGATCGATGTCGCTGGTGGCCAGCGCCACGTGATGAATGCCTCGGATCATGTCTGACTCTCCTCGTGATTCCAGCACCCATGCTGGATCGCGACC
>JAFIFL010000072.1 GCA_020832055.1 Gammaproteobacteria bacterium | reverse complement strand
CGCTGTGCGATTAGGGCCTTCCCACAAGTTGACGCCACGCCTGATTCAAGCGACCCACCCTGTGGGAGAGCGCTATTTCGCGCAGCGAAATGCGCCGATCTGGAGGCGTCCAGCGAAGGCAGCGGCCTTAACTTCGGCACAGCGCCTCGAGATCGGCCCAATCGCTGTGCGATTAGGGCCTTCCCACAAGTTGACGCCACGCCTGATTCAAGCGACCCACCCTGTGGGAGAGCGCTATTTCGCGCAGCGAAATGCGCCGATCTGGAAGGCGTTCAGCGGAGGCGATGACATCAGCTCCGGCACAGCGCTTCGAGATCGGTCCAATCGCTGCGCGATTAGGACTCTCCCACAGGGGCGACGCGAGATTCAGGCGGCCCGTTGTTACAGGTAATACACCAACAGCGACGCCGCCAGCATCACGGCCACCCACAGCACCATGCTGCCGGTGGGCCAGGTTCGGGCGAGGATGCCTTGAGGCCCATGGTGCTGGGTCAAGGCGTCTACCAGCCATGTCAGCCGCCGCATCAGGCCGCCCAGGACGGTGTTCCACACCTGATGGATCAGGCCCTGGCAGGCCAGGGCCAGCCGCGGCAGCAGTCGGCGATACAGCCAGTCCGTGTCGAGGCTGATCTTCGGTTTACCGCCCACGTACTTCAGCAGGACGAAAAATCCCACGCCCGCGAATAGCAACAGCTGCAGTTCCCAGAGCACATGGCCGACGGTATAGGCGTTGTAGTCCACGGGTGAGGGCATCAGCGAGTAGAGCCAGCCCGGGAAGATGCCGATGTACAGGCAGAGGAAGGCCGCGATGCCCATGGCCAGCAGCATGTTCCAGGGCGCTTCCTTGGGTCTCAGCCCGGAATCCTGACCCAGGAAGGCGAACCAGGGAATCTTCAGGACCGTGGAGAGGAAGGTACCCACCGAGACCAGCGCCAGCAGCAGCCAGACGATGGCGCGCTGATCCAGCGCCGCCGCTTCCAGGATCATGGTCTTGCTGACGAAGCCGCTGGTCAGCGGGAAGGCCGAAATCGACAGGCCGCCGATCATGTACAGCAGGAACGTGATGGGCATGTAACGGTACAGGCCCCCAAGCTCCGTCATCTTGGCGCGTCCGGTCATGTGGATGACGGCACCGGCGCCCATGAACAGCAGCGCCTTGTAGAGGATGTGGGTGAAGGCGTGGGAAGCCGTACCATTGAGCGCCATGATGGTGCCCAGGCCGATGCCGGTCACCATGTAACCCACCTGGCTTATGATGTGGTAGGCGAGCAGTCGGCGGATGTCGTTGGCGAGGAACGCATAGATCACGCCATACAGGGCCATGACCAGACCGAAGCCGACGAGCAGCTCTGCGCCCGGGAAGCCCCGGATCAGGGTGTAGATCGCCGTCTTCGTCGTCAGCGCGGACAGGAAGATCGCGCCGGTCACGGTGGCTTCCGGATAGGCGTCGGTCAGCCACGCATGCATGGGCGGAACCGCCGCATTGACCATGAAGCCGATGAGGATGAGGTAGTAGCCGGCGCTGTCGCTTGCGATGGCGTCGAAGGCGACGGAGCCCACATCGAGGAAGTGGAGAATGATGCCGCCTAGCAGGACGACACCACCGAGGGCATGGATGATCAGGTAGCGGAAGCCGGCGGCCATGGATACCGGGTTGCGGCGGCACCAGATCAGCCACACCGAACTGAAGACCATCAGTTCCCAGAACACGTAGAGCGTGATGAGGTCGCCGGCGAATACCACGCCCAGTGCAGCGCCCGCATAAGTCAGTGCGGCGACATGCTGGGTGGTGTCCTTCACATGCAGGGCATAGAGGGCGCCGACCAGGGTGATGATGGCGAACACGGTGGCGAACACCATGCTCAGCGCATCCACGCGCAGGATGAGCAGTTCCATGCCGAACAGGGTCGTCGCGCCGGCGCTGCCCAGCGGCAGGGTGAACACCACGGCGAGCACGCCGGCCGGCAGCAGGAGCATCCACGCCTGCTGCGCGCGCCCGCGCAAGAGCGCCACCACCGCGGCGCCGAAGAACAGCAGCAGCGATGGGTGCAGGACGTCAGTCATCGTAGTAGTCCTCGCTGCGATACACGAGCCAATGCCCGAGTGCCTTGGCGATGCCGATGAGCAGGAGGCAGCCTAAGAACCCGTAGGCAGCGCCGAAGCCACCCCAACTCTCCCAGGGGAAGCGGTCATAACTGGACGGAATCAGCAGATCGGCGATGACGAGTCCGGCCAGGAACACGTACATGATGCGTCGCAGCACCACGCCGTTGTTCACCAGCACTTCCAGCCATTTGCCCAGATCCATCTCGATCACCTCGCAATGAGTGGCGACGTCCGCTTCAGGGAACCGGCACGACGAGCATGCCGCTGAGCAGTTCCGCCAGCGGTTTCGCCGCGAAGAACATGATCAGGCACCCGAGTGCGGTCAATGACAGCGGCAGCACGCACAGCAGGGGTGCCTCCCGCAGTCCGGTCGCCTCGCCGTCCTTCGAAGGCAGCAGGAAGCCGCGAACGACCGGCGGAACGAGATAGCCGATGTTCAATAACGTGCTGATCATCAGCGCAATCACCACCAGACCATAGCCCGCATCGAAGGCACCCGACATCAGGTGCCACTTGCTCCACACGCCGCCGAGCGGCGGTATGCCGATCACGCACAGGGCGCCGACGAAGAAGGCGGCATAGGTGAAGGGCATGCGTCGCCCGAGGCCGTCCATGTCGCTGATCTCGGTCTTTTTGGTGGCCACGTAAATGGCGCCGGCGCAGAAGAACAAGGTGATCTTGCCGAATGCGTGCATGACGATGTGCATGCCGCCGCCAAGGGCGGCGATGCTGTTCACGAGCATGGCGCCCACGACAATGTAGGACAGCTGACTCACTGTGGAGTAGGCGAGCCGCGCCTTGAGGTTGTCCTGCCGCAGGGCCACCAGCGAGGCGGCGAGCAGCGTGAAGACGGCGATGTAGAGCATGACATCGCTGGTCCACAGCTCGGTCAGATAGTCGAGACCGAACAGGTAGATCGTGACCTTCAGGACCGTGAAGACGCCGGCCTTCACCACCGCGACCGCATGGAGCAGGGCTGAAACCGGCGTCGGCGCCACCATGGCCGCGGGCAGCCAGCGATGGAAGGGCATCAGCGCTGCCTTGCCGATTCCGTAAAGGAACAGGACCAGCAGAATGCTGCCGTAGGCCGGGTCGACGCGCCCGGCCATGATGCCGCCGGGAGTGAAGTCCAGAGTGCCGGCCAGCCACCAGGTCAGCAGGATGGCCATCAGCAGGAAGCCTATGGAGGTGCCCAGCAGCAAGCCGAGGTAGGTTCGCGCACCACGCTTCGCATCTTCACTGCCCTTGTGGGCGACCAGCGGGTAGGTCGATAGCGTCAGCATTTCGTAGAACACGAACAGAGTGAACATGTTGCCGGCGAAGGCGATGCCGGTGGCACAGAACAAGGCCACCGCGAAGAACGCGTGGAAGCGGGTGTGGTGCTTCTCTTTTGCGCCGCGCATGTAACCGATGGCGTAGATCGCGGTGATGATCCAAAGCCCGGATGCGAGCAGTGCGAACACCATGCCCAGGGGTTCGACTTCGAAGGTGATGCCGAGGCCCGGGAAGAATTCGAACAGCTCCAGACGCGGCCGTTCTCCGGCGCTCACCCGTGGCAGGAGCTGCAGCACCGCGGTGAACATCGACGCAGCGGTGACCACCGTGACGGCATCCCGGAGGGCGGCGACCCGGCCACTGCTCACGATCAGCAGCAGCCCGACCAAGGGCACCAGAAGTGGCAGAGCGATCAGGGTGGCATCGCTCATGGGGCACCTCCCATGAGCGCAGCCGCTGCCGTGCCTGCACTGGCGACGGTGAAGTTGCCGAAGACCCCGAAGACCACCGTCGATGCGGTCAGGATGAGCGTCGGAATCAGCATACCGAGCGGCGCCTCAGCCACGGTGGTATCCGGGTTCTCGGGCTCCTGGAAGTAGGCGACCTCCACCACCTTCCAGATGTACATGGCCGCCAGCAGCGAGGTGCCGAGGAGGAAGACCGCGATGGGCCACAGGCCGCCCACGAGGGCTGCCTGAAGCAGATGCCACTTGGTCACGAAACCGGCGGTGAGCGGAATGCCGATCAGGCTCAGACCGGCGACCACGAAGGCGCCCATGGTCCATGGCATACGCTGGCCGGCGCCCGCGAGTTGCGTCAGGGAAACGCCCCCGAGGCGGTAGACGAGGCAGCCCACTGCCATGAACAGGGCCGCCTTGGTGATGGCGTGATTGAACAGATGCAGGACCGAAGCTGTGAGACCGAGCATGCTGGCGAAGCTGATGCCGAGGATCATGTAGCCGACCTGGGCGACGCTGGAGTAGGCCAGCATCCGCTTGACGTTGGTCTGAAAGACGGCGACCAGGGACGGTATGAAAATGCCGAGGATGGCCAGCGGCATCAGCAGCCATGCCATGGCCAGCTCGACGAAGCTGAACTCGAAACCGAAGACGGTGTAGACGAACCGCAGCAGGACGTAGATCGCCACCTTGGTCGCAGTGGCGGAGAGGAACACGGTCACCATGGACGGGGCGTAGGTGTACGCATTCGGCAGCCACAGGTGGAGCGGGAAAAGGGCCAGCTTCAGGGAAATGCCGACAGCGATGAAACCGAAGGCGGCACGGATGGTGCGCGTGTCCGATACCTCCGGCAGACGGGCCGACAGATCGCCGAGGTTCAGCGTGCCCGTCATGATGTAGAGAAAGCCGATCCCGATCAGCAGGAACGTGGTGCCCACGGTCCCCATGATCAGGTACTGAAAGGACGAGAGAATGGCGCGCCGATCCCTGCCCATGGCGATCAGCGCATAGGAGGCCAGGGCGGAGATCTCGAAGAACACGAAAATGTTGAAGGCATCCGCCGTGACGGTGATGCCGATCAGGCCGGCATTGGCCAGCAGGAAGGCCGAATAGAACAGGGCAGTTCGGCTCTCGCTGATCTCCTGCTCGACGCTTTGCCTTGCAAACGGCATGACGACGGCGCTGATCAGGCCGATGATGACCAGCACCCAGGCGTTGGCGGCGTCGATGGAGTACTCGATGCCCCAGGGCGGTGCCCAGCCGCCCATCTCGTAGGAGATGACGGAGCCATCCGCCACCGTCGCGAACAGTGTGAGCGCCACCGCAAAGCTCGCCCAGCAGGCCAGGGTGGTCACGGCCCAGGCCAGCCGCGTGGCGCGGCCGAACATCATCACCACCGGGGCGGCGGTCAGGGTGATGGCAACCTGCAGGGCAGGAAGGTGCTCGAGCATCAGTGCAAGTCTTCCTGCTGGTGAATCTCGTCTTCCTCGATGGTGCCGTAGGTCTCCTGGATGCGGACGACCAGGGCCAGACCCATGGCTGTGAGCGCGACGCCCACCACGATGGCAGTCAGGATGAGCACGTGGGGCAGCGGATTCGAGTATTCGCTGACGCCTTCCAGGGCAATCGGTGCCGTGCCGCCTTCGAGGTAGGCGAGGCTGATGAAGAACACGAACACCGAGGTCTGAAAGATGTTCAGCCCCACCAGCTTCTTGATCAGGTTGCCCTGGGCGATGACGATGTAGAAGCCGATCATCATCAGCACTACGACCACCCAGTAGTTATAGAGCCCCAGCAGCTCCATCAGCGACGCTCCCGTCCTGCGAAGGAATAGAACAGGCTCAGGGCGACCGCTGCCACAGTGATTCCGACCCCGAGCTCGATGCCGATGATGCCGAACGTTTCACCGGCCTGATCGTTGGGAAGCAGCACCTTGTACTCGAGAAAATTACCGCCCAGGAACAGCGACGCATAGCCGAAGGCGATGAACAGCAGGACCCCGAAGGCGGCAAGAATGTGTGCCGCCACTGGCGGGACGGCCTTCTGGGCGGCCTCGAGGCCGAACAGCAGCGTGTAGACGATGAATGCAGCCGTGAAGACGATACCCGCCTGGAATCCGCCGCCGGGGCTGTACTCGCCGTGGAATTGCACATAGAGCGCGAAGATCATGATGACCGGGATCATCAGTTTGCTGACGACCCGCAGAACGATGTACTGATTCATGACTTCTCCCCGGCCTCCGGGCCGTCTTCATCCTTGCGATTCCGGCGTCGACGTACGGTGCCGGTTCCGAGGACCAGCAGTACGCCCACCGCGGCAGCATAGATGACCACGGCCTCTCCGAGCGTGTCGATGCCGCGATAAGTCGCGAGGACCGATGTGACCATGTTCGGGATGCCGATCTCTGTCGGGGACTCCTGGGTGAAGCGGGGTGACAGGTGGACATGGGCCGGAGCCTCGGGATCACCGAAGCGCGGCATGTCCAGCGTGGCATAGATCAATGCAGCCCCGGTGACCGAGACCACGACCAGCGCCATGATGCTCTGCCGGGTTGCGTGCACCTTTTCCTTGCGGGTCGTCAGGGAAATGGTCGCGAGCATGAGGATCACGAGCAGTCCGGCACCCACTGCAGCCTCGGTCAGCGCGACATCGACCGCATCGAGCAGGACGAACAGTATCGCCACGAGCAGGCTGTAGATGCCGGTCAGCATCGTCACGGCGAGCAGGTTGCGGACGCGGACGATGGCAATGCCGACCACCACCAGAAAAGTCAGCAGGACGATGTCGATCAGCGATTCGATGACGCACCCCCGTCGTTCCGTTTCCAGGGCCGCAGGCCGTCGTGGTGGGCCGTCTTCGCCAGGGCGTGGGATGCGGTCGGGCCCGTGAAGAGCAGGAACAGCAGCGTGAAGAGGATCTTGGCAGCGAGCGGAACGCTGTCCGCCTGCAGCATGAGACCGGTCAGAATGAAGATGGAGCAGAGGGTGTCGGTGAGTCCCGCAGCCTGCACGCGGGAATAAAAATCAGGGAACCGGATCAGCCCGATGCCGCCGATCAGCAGCAGCGCCGAACCCGACATCAGCAATACCCAGCTTGCGATCTCGATTGCAAGAGCCATCAGTCCGAATCCTGTTCGACGGCATCTGACGGTGCCTGGGCGAGGCTTCCGACCTCGAAGACCCGCAGCACGGCGATGATGCCGATGTAGTTGAGCAGGGCATAGACGATGGCGATGTCGATGAATTCGGGCCGGCCGGTGATGAAGCCGACCACCGCGATCATCAGCACGGTCTTGGTGCCCACCACGTTCACCGCCAGAATGCGGTCATGAATGGTCGGGCCGAGGAAGGCACGGCTCAGCGCGAGCGCCAGCGTGACCAGGATGGCTATGGCGGTGGCCAGGAACATGATGGCTCAGAGTTCCTTTTCCAGGCGCGTCACCCGTCGATCCATCTCACCCTCGTCGAGCTCGGCCACCAGATCCTCACTGATGGCATAGTAAAGAATTTCGCGTTCGGCGACCCGGATGGTCACGGTGCCCGGGGTCAGGGTGATGGAGTTCGCGAAGATCGAGCGGCCGAGATCGCTTTGCTGAGTCAGGCGGACCCTGGCCATGCGGGGTGACAGATCTCTGGGGTTGCCCAGAATGCGTCTGGCGACCTGCAGGTTGGCACGCAGGATCTGCCCCAGCAGCCAGGGCCAGTACTTGATGGATGGCACGACCAGATGCACCGGATCACTCTCCCGGTCGACGATGTCCAGGCGATGTGAAAGCCATACGGTCAGGGCCACGGAGGCTGCGCCCAGCGGCAGGATGATGGGATGCGTCCACATGCCCGACAGCAGCAGCCACAGGACTGCCAGAACCAGGGTCAGGGTGACCGTGTATCGGGTCAACGTCATCTCCTCATCGATTCAACTGGCGGGAGGCCCCAGGGATGCCCATCGCTTCCCGGCACGTTTCCGGGCGTTTGGGCCCGTTCGCGACCGGAACTCCACTTGGCTGCCTGGCCTGCCCGCAAATCACCAGTGCTGTGCAGATCGACCGTCGCCTGCAGGGTGCCGAGGGCGGTTTGCCGGACCCTGCGTGATGCGGGGCGCCATGGAGACTATCAAGAACTGCGACGTTGCGCACAACATGTCGCGCATCGTCGAACCAACAAGCAGTCATTCGTGAAGGTGAGCGGAAAGGCTCAGGAGGTACTCGCCTCGGCGAGGTCACAGCAAAGAACGAGCGTCTGATCGTCCGTACTGCGGGCTATGGACAGGGTGAGGCAATGGCGGCCATCGGGCAGGGAAAAGTAGGGGCCGGTACGCATGACCTGCCCCGGATGGGAGAGCGCCGACTTGAAGTACTCGCGGTGGGACCAGGAGGCGCCAATGGCATTGGCCAGGGGCCAGTAGCGGGCGTCGGAGCGGACACCCACCGGGGACAGGTTGTCCGCCAGTTGGGTACCGTGGCCGTCGAGCAGGTAGCAGCGCAGCACACCTTCCTCGTTGAGCAGCCGCTCGCAGGCGCTCTCGAAGGTCGCCCCGCCGGCGATGGCCTGGAGACTGGCTTCCAGGGTGGCTCTCGGCTCGGGCCGGGGCGGGGTGGCTGGCTTGCCTGCAGGCTGTGCCCCGCGCTCCCCGGCACGCTCCCCTTCGAGCAGGTCCGTGTCTGTCAGTAGGGCCTGATCAAGGGCATCCTGCATGTCGATCCCAGTCAGCGCGACCATGGCACCGCTTTCGTGCAGCACCCGGCACAGGGCCGTGAGCGCACGCCCTTCGTGGCTGACGGCACGTTCCCCCAGGGCACGCAGCGGGATCTCGACGAGGTCAGGGCGAATCCGCCAGATCGCAGCGAGATCGGCGTGCTGGCGGCCGAATTCGGTCACGGCGACGATGAAGCCGAGTTCCTGGTGGTAGCGGGTGAAATCCTCGATCTGGGCGATGCTGGCGGCGTCCACGGAGACCTCGAGGACGATGTCCTTGGGTGCGAACAGGCTGGAGGAGAACAGATCCTGGGGCAGCGGCGGCCACAGTGAAGAACGACTCAGCACGGGCGCGGGAGCAGGCAGGAACAGCCAGCCGCGTTCGCTGACGGTCTCCCGGTAGTTGGTCATGTGCAGGCCCGGGCTGAGCGCGGCGGTCCGCCCGAGCGGATCGCGGCGGGCCAGTTCGGCACGCGCTGCCGCAGGGTCATCGGCCCAGTCCCGGTCCAGAAACCGCAGGGTCGGCCGGTGCCCGACCGGGCGATCGTGGGCCCGGCTGTAGATCGGCGTGAAGGCGCTGCCGAGCAGCATGTTCTCCACCTCGATGGCCTTGCCGCGGTCGGGCTGGCTGGGAGCGAGATCCCGCAGCCGGTAGTGGCCGTGGCGAAGCTCCTGCTCCCAGAGGTCGAGGGTCTCAGTCGTGGGCATCATGAGGAAGGTGGGGCCGCGAGCGCTGGGGCGCGCAGTTTAGTCGCTCGCAGGCGGGAGATCCATGCACCAGGTCACGGTCGATTCAGCCGGGTTCGACAGCCGGCAGGCGCGGTGATGTGTCCACGCCGCCGACCACTGTCGGGGACGTGGGACTTGTCCGCAGTCCTGTGGCATGCGCAGAATCGGACCCGGATGTTCTCGACATCGGAGTTCGAATGAGTGCTGAACTGGCGGACCTGTTGCTGGCGCGGGAGCGGCGACCCATCGAGCCGGTGCGGCTGCCCGAGCCGCTGCCGCTTGCAGCCGTCCCGACGCCGGCCCTGCTCGTGGATCGCGCAGCCATGGAGCGCAACCTCAGACGCATGGCCGAGCACATGCAGCAGGCAGGCTGCGGGCTTCGCCCCCACGCCAAAATGCACAAGACGCCGCTGATCGCCCGGCGGCAACTCGAACTCGGTGCTCTCGGCATCTGCTGCGCGAAGGTGTCCGAGGCGGAAATGATGCGTGCTGCGGGCATCGAGCAGATCCTCATCACCTCACCGGTGGCCAGTGTCGACAAGATGGCGCGGGTGGTGGCGCTGGCGGCGACCAGCGCGGCGGTCTGGGTGGTGGTCGATGACGCCGGGCGGGCGCGCATGCTCGATGAAGTGGCCCGGTCTGCGGGGATCCGCCTGGGCGTTCTCGTCGATCTCGATCCACGCATGGGCCGTACTGGCATCGCGCTCGGTGAACCGGCGCTGGAACTGGTGCGGGTCATCGCTGGCTGCAGCCACTTGCAGTTCATCGGACTGCAGCAGTACGCGGGTCATCTGATGCATCTCGATGATGCGGCGGAGCGGGCCCGGCGGGCGCGGGAAACGGCCGCACTCGGTCTCGAGACGCGCTCGCTCATCGAGGTGGACGGCCATGAGGTGGCGGTGTTCACCGGCGGCGGTACGGGAACCTTCGATGTCGACTCCACGATTGCCGGCATGACCGACATCCAGGCCGGCTCCTACGTCTTCATGGACGAGGAGTATGCCACCATCGGCCAGGGCAATCGGGCTCGCTTCGACTACTTCGAAGTGGCGCTGTTCGTGTTGGTCACGGCCATCAGCCAGCCGCGTTCGGGCGCGGTGACGGTGGATGGTGGCTATAAGAGTTTCGCCAGCGACAGCGTCGCTCCCGTGGCTCACGGCATCGAGGGGTTGCGTTACCACTTCGCGGGGGACGAACACGGCGTCCTGCAGTTGCTCGGCGATGCCCCGCAGATCGAACTCGGCGATCGCATCCGCATGGTGACGCCCCACTGTGATCCGACCATCAACCTGCACGACTGGATGGTCGTGGTGGAGGAGGATGGCCTCGTGCACGAGCTCTGGCCGGTGGCAGCGCGGGGGTGCAGCTGGTGAGCTGGCAGAACTGGTCGGGCAGCGTTCGTTGCCCCAATGCACGCAGCGAGCGTCCGGTCGATGTCCCGGCATTGGCCGCAATCGTGGCGGGGCATGCCGGACCGGGTGCGGTGCGGGCATTGGGCAGTGGGCACTCCTTCGTGCCGTTCTGGGCGAATGGCGACACCTTGCTGGATCTCGGCGGGTTCGTCGGACTCGAATCCGTCTCCGGAGGTGTCGCGCGTCTCGCGGCCGGCACCCCGCTGCATGCCATCGGGCCGCTGCTGGCGGCCGAGGGATGGGCCCTGGCCAATATGGGAGACATCGACCGCCAGACCCTGGCGGGGGCGGTGGCCACCGGTACGCATGGCACCGGACGTGACCTTGGCAGCCTGTCGTCCCAGGTGGTGGCAGTAGAGCTGGTGGATGGGAGCGGGGGGCTGCGGCGCCTCGAACAGGCGGATGAGGTCGCAGCGGCGCGGGTCGCGATGGGGATGCTGGGCGTCATGACGGCCATCGAACTTGCCGTGGTGCCGAGTTACGGCCTGCACGAACGCAATCACCTCGAAGGAGTCGAGCATTGCCTGGAGCAGCTTCAGGCGCGCCTGGGCGCCCATCGACATCACGAGTTCTGGTGGGTGCCGCGGGTGGATCGCTGCATTGCCAAGACCCTCGACCCGATCGCCGTTCCCGCGCAGCCCCGTTTGGACGAGATCCCGTTCGGCGAGGCCGGTGAGCGGTTCGGGGCCTCGTGGCAGATCTTCCCTTCCACCCGAGACCTGAAATTCAATGAGATGGAGTATGCGGTACCGATGGCGACGGCGCTGGAGTGCTTCCGGGCCGTACGCATCCGCATGCTGCAGGACTTCCCGAAACTGATGTGGCCGGTGGAATTCCGGGTGCTTGCGGGCGATGACGGCTGGCTGTCACCCACGGTGGGCGGCGAGGTGGCGACCGTGTCCATCCATCAGGCGGCGGATGTGGATCAGCGACCGCTGTTCGATGCCATCGAGCCGATTCTGCGTGACCACGGTGGCCGCCCGCACTGGGGCAAGCAGCACGGGCTCGATGGTTCCACGCTGGCGGCCTTGTACCCGAAGTTCGAGGAATTCTGCGGCTACAGGCGGCAGCTGGACCCTGACGGCCGGTTTCTGACGCCCTATCTGGCGGAGCGGTTTGCCTGAGGCTGCCACAGAGGCTGTGCTGTCGCGCTGTGGGAGAGCGCTATTTCGCAAAGCGAAATGCGCCGATCGGAGTGAACTTCAACGACGGCAACGACTTCAGACTTGGCTGAGCGCCACGCGATCGGCCCAATCGCAGGGCGATTAGGGCCTTCCCACAACAGGCTGTGCTGTCGCGCTGTGGGAGAGCGCTATTTCGCAAAGCGAAATGCGCCGATCGGAGTGAACTTCAACGACGGCAACGACTTCAGACTTGGCTGAGCGCCACGCGATCGGCCCAATCGCAGGGCGATTAGGGCCTTCCCACAACAGGCTGTGCTGTCGCGCTGTGGGAGAGCGCTATTTCGCAAAGCGAAATGCGCCGATCTGCGTGACATCCAGCGCAGGCAGCGTCATCGGCTTCGGCACAGCGCTTCGAGATCGGCCCAATCGCTTCGCGATCAGGTCTTTTCCACAGTTCCGTGCGTCCCGGCCGGGTTCGAGCTACGATAACCTCTGCGCTGTAATCTGAAGGGATGAAGCACCTTGCTCGAGCTGGTGAAGGCCGGCGGCTGGCTGATGGTCCCGATCATCATCTGCTCGGTCCTCGCCGCCGCGATTTGCATCGAACGTCTTTGGACCCTGAAACCGTCCAGGATCGCGCCGCGGCATACGCTGGCGATGGTCTGGGGCTGGCTGAAGAAAGGCGAACTGGACTCCAAGCGCCTGAAGGAACTGCGGCAGGGGTCGCCGCTCGGCGAGGTGCTGGCTGCGGTGCTCGTCAACCATCGGCGCGGCCGCGACGCCATGAAAGCCAGCGTCGAGGAGACTGCCGGGCAGGTCCTGCACGAGATGGAGCGTTACCTCACCGCCCTGGGCACCGTGGCGGCCATTGCACCGCTGCTGGGGTTGCTGGGCACGGTGATCGGCATGATCGAGGTGTTCAACGTCATCCGCTTCGAGGGCACCGGCGATCCCAATCAGCTGGCCGGCGGTATCTCCGAAGCACTCATCACCACCGCGACCGGCATCAGCGTCGCCATTCCCGCGCTCATCTTCCATCGCTTCCTGACCCGTCGAGTGGATGACCTGGTTCTGACCATGGAACAGGAGGCGAACAAGCTGGTGGAGCTGTTGAACGCGGATGATGAGCATCAGGCCGCGCCGTGAAATTCCGCCGCCGCCGCTCGCCGGATGTAGGGATCGATCTGACGCCGCTGATCGACGTGGTGTTCCTGCTGCTGATTTTCTTCATGGTCACCACCACCTTCGTGCGCGAAGGGGGCGTCACTCTGGAGTTGCCGGAGGCGGACACCGAGGTGGTTCCACGAACGCAGGAGCCGGTACACATCGTCGTTGGCGTCGACGGCAGCTATGCGGTCAACGGCCGGGCGCTGACGGAACGCACCGTGGCCGTGCTGATGACGGCCATGCGGGATGCCGCAGCTGACGACCTGTCGGCCCCCGTACTGATCAGTGCTGATGCCCGTGCTCCACACGAGTCCGTGGTGAAGGTCATGGATGCCGCCGGCCGTCTCGGCTTCGAGCGGGTTCGGATCGCGACCCAGCCGCCGGCGGAGGAGGGGTGACCACGAGCCCCGCCGCGCCGGCGAAGGATCTGGCGCTGTATGCCCGGCTGCTCAGTTACGTCCGGCCCTACTGGTTGCCTTTCCTGCTGAGTCTCGTCGGCTTCGCCGTCTACGCCAGCTCTCATGTGGTGTTCGCCGAACTGCTCGTGTTCATGGTGGACACCGTGCGTGCCTTCAACACCGGCGTCGACATCAGCCGTGAGCGCACCCTGATTCCGCTGCTGATGGTGGCGGCAGTGGCCGGGCGCGGTCTCGGCTCGTTTGCGGGTGTCTACTTCCTGAACAAGGTGGGCAACCGCGTCGTCCATGATCTGCGCTGCGCCCTGTTCGATCAGCTGCTGGTAATGCCCAGCGCCTACTATCAGCGCAACAGTCAGGGCCATCTCGTGTCCCGCGTGACGTATACGGTGACCCAGGTGACCGGTGCGGCGACGAAGGCGCTGGAAGTGCTGGCCCGGGAGGGCCTCACGGTGATCGGCCTCACGGCCTGGCTGATGTGGATGAACTGGAAGCTGGCACTGGTGTTCTTCGCCATCGCGCCGGTCATCGCCTGGATCGTGGCCTTTGCGGCGCGGCGTTTCCGCCGCTACTCCCATCGCATCCAGGATGCCATGGGGGACGTGACCCAGGCGGCGTCCGAGTCGGTGGCCGGCCATCGCGAGGTGCGGACGTACGGCGGCGAAGCCCAGGAGCGGGAACGCTTCCGGGTGGCCAGTGCCTACAATCGTCGCCAGGCCATGAAATTGATCGTGACGAGCGCAGTGGCGACGCCGGTGATTCAGACCCTGGTGGCCATCGCGCTGGCGGTGCTGGTGTGGCTGGTCCTGGACCCGGCCATGCTGGCGGGCATGAGCGAAGGCGACGTGGTGGGCTTCGTTACGGCGGCCGGACTGCTGGCGCGGCCGATCCGTCAGCTGTCGGAGATCAGTGCGGTGATCCAGACCGGCCTCGCCGCCGCCCAGGACATCTTCGCCCAGCTCGACGAACAGCCTGAACGCGACACCGGTACGCTCGATCCGGATCGCGTGATCGGGCGGATCGAGTTGCGTGGCGTCCGCTTCCGCTATCCGGGTGCCGACCAGCCGGTGTTCGAGGATCTCTGGCTGACCATCGAGCCGGGGGAGACCGTCGCTCTGGTCGGGCGCTCGGGCAGCGGCAAGTCCACGCTGGCCAGTCTCATTCCACGCTTCCACGATCCGGACGCGGGAGAGATCCTGCTCGACGGGCAGCTCCTGTCAGCTTATCGACTGGCGGCCCTGCGGCGGCAGATCGGGTTGGTCAGTCAGCACGTCGTACTCTTCAATGACACGGTGGCGCACAACATTGCCTATGGCGGTCTCGCGGGCACGCCCCGGGAGGCCATTGCCACTGCGGCCCGCCGGGCCCAGGCCACGGAGTTCATCGATGCCCTGCCGGAGGGGCTCGATACCCGTATCGGTGATGATGGCGTGCGTCTGTCAGGCGGTCAGCGACAGCGCCTCGCCATTGCCCGGGCACTGCTCAAGGATGCACCGATACTGATCCTCGACGAGGCGACATCGGCGCTGGATCCCGAGTCGGAACACCTGATCCAGCGTGCGCTGACGGAGGTGATGCAGGGACGGACGACGCTGGTCATCGCCCATCGCCTGTCCACGATCGAAGGTGCGGATCGCATTCTGGTGATGGATGGGGGGCGCATCGTCGAGCAGGGGCGGCACGCGGAACTGCTGCGGGCCGAGGGGGCCTACGCGCGCCTGCATCGACGCCAATTCCAGGACCTCGAGCAGGACCCCGATGACGATGCCGCCGATTCCTGACGGCGGCTGGCATGGCTTCTGGGCTCGCTCGCCGCTGCAACGGTGGCTCACCCCCTTTGGCGGTCTGGTCGCGATCGTGGCCAGACGCCGGCACCGTCGACACCGGGCCGAACTCGACGGAGCCTGGCGGGCACCGGTCCCCGTCATCGTGGTCGGCAACCTCAGCGTGGGCGGCACCGGCAAGACGCCGATGGTGATCTGGCTGGTGACTCATCTCGCGCGATCCGGCTGGCGTCCCGGAGTCGTATCCCGTGGCTACGGCGGGCGGCGCCGGGTGGAACCGCTGCTGGTCACGGCCGCATCGGACGCCCGGCAGAGTGGCGACGAGCCCGTGCTGATCGCACGCCGGACGTCCGTTCCGGTGGTGGTGGCCGCCGATCGCGTGGCGGCCGTCCGGCGGCTGCTGGAAGCGGACGTGAACATCGTCGTCAGTGACGATGGCCTGCAGCATTACCGATTGGCACGGGATGTGGAGATCGTGATGATCGACGGTCGCCGCGGGCTCGGCAACGGCCGTTGTCTGCCGGCGGGCCCGTTGCGGGAACCGCCCGAGCGGCTGGGCACCGTGGACCTGACGGTGGTCACCGGGGCGGGTGCCGCTGCGGACGGTCGGCTGGCGGACTACCGGATGGATCTGCACGCCCGTGGTCTGCTGCCGCTGGGCAGCCAGACCCCGACAGGTCTCGAGCGCCTGCCGGAGGGGCCGGTTCACGCGGTGGCAGGCATCGGTGACCCGGAGCAGTTCTTCTCGACCCTCGAGAAACTCGGGTGCGAGGTGGTCAGGCACCCGTATCCTGATCACCATGTGTTGCGGTGGCAGGAACTCGACTTCGATGGGCCCCGGCCCATCCTGATGACGGAGAAGGACATGATGCGCTGTCTGCCCGACCTCGACGATTGGCCGTCTGCATTGCGTCGGCGCTGTCTGGCCCTGGTGGTGGATGCGGATCCGGAGCCTGCCTGGGAGATCGCTCTCGGTACCGTGATGGCCGCGAAGGGCTGCGTGCCGAGAGTGGGCTCATGAGCTTCCGGGTGGTGATTCCGGCGCGTTTTGCGTCCACGCGCCTGCCGGGCAAGCCGCTGGCGGACATCGCCGGCAGGCCCATGATCGCCCACGTCTGGGATCGGGCCTGCGCCAGTCGTGCAACCGAGGTGATCATTGCCAGCGATGATGAGCGGGTGCTGGCCGCAGCGGCAGCCTTCGGGGCCGACACCGAACGCACGTCACCCGACCATCCTTCGGGTACCGATCGCATCGCGGAGGTGGCCGAACGCCGTGGCTGGCCTGACGATTGCGTCGTGGTGAATGTCCAGGGCGACGAACCGCTGCTGCCGGAAGCGGTGGTCGATCAGGTGGCTGCCAACCTCATGGCGAATCCGGATGCGGGCATGTCGACCCTGGCGGAGCCGATCCGCGACCGGTCGCGGGTGTTCGATCCCAATGTGGTGAAGGTGGTGACGCGGGCAGACGGTTTCGCGCTCTACTTCTCGCGGGCGCCGATCCCCTGGGATCGCGCCACGTTCATCGATGCCGGATCGGCAGCCGAAGTGATCGGACCCTGGCGCCGTCACCTCGGCATTTATGCCTACCGGGTGGGCTTGCTCAGACGCTTCGTCACCTGGTCGCCGGCAGCCCTGGAAGAGATCGAGATGCTCGAGCAGTTGCGCGTGCTCCATGCCGGGATCGGCATCCACGTCGCGGATGCCTGCGCGCCTGTGCCGGGCGGTGTCGATACTCCTGACGACCTCGAACGGGTGCGCAGGCTGCTGGCTGCATCCTGACGAACTCACAAGAGGACAACGCCCGAGTCGAGCGCGATGCCAACTGTGGGAGAGCGCTATTTCGCACAGCGAAATGCGCCGATCTGCTCGGCGTGCAGCGAAGGCAGTGGCATCAGCTCCGGCAGAGCGCGTCGAGATCGGCCCAATCGCTGCGCGATTAGGGCCTTCCCACAAGGTGGCAGTATGCCCGCTGTGGGAGAGCGCTATTTCGCACAGCGAAATGCGCCGATCGGCACGACGTTCAACGAAGGCAGCGAGATCGGC
>JAFIFL010000071.1 GCA_020832055.1 Gammaproteobacteria bacterium | reverse complement strand
AACCCGCCCTGCAACCTGCCCTGCAACCTGCCCTGCAACCTGCCCTGCAACCTGCGATGAAGCGGTCGCTGGGCTGCGGATCGATGAGGCTGCTGCTGTCATCACGGGTCCGCAGTCATTGCATCAGCGTCGTTTCAGCATGAGGACCGAGGTCGGAGCTGGCGTAGACTGCGCGTCTGTCAGTGCCGGAGAGTCGGGGTTTTGTTCGCGTGGGTGACGGCCAGCAAGTCAGTCGGGTAGCCAGTCGGTTGGCCGGACATTTCGACATCGTGATTCTCGGTGCCGGCGCGGCCGGGCTGATGTGTGCCATCGCCGCGGGGCAGCGTGGCCGGCGGGTGCTGCTGCTCGAAGGCTCGAACAAGGTGGGGAAGAAGATCCTCATGTCCGGGGGCGGGCGCTGCAACTTCACCAATATGCACTGTGACCCCGACAATTTCCTCTCCGCCAATCCCCACTTCGCCAAGTCGGCCCTGAGTCGCTACACGCCTTGGGACTTCATCGCGCTGGTGGAGAAGCACCGCGTTCCCTACCACGAGAAGAAACTCGGACAACTGTTCTGCGACCGATCTTCCAAGGACATCGTCGCCATGCTGCTGGCGGAGTGCGCCGCGGTGGGTGTGCGCATCCTCACCCACTCGCCGGCCCGCATCGAGTCCCTCGGTCCGCCGCACCGCTTGGACAGCCGCGAAGGACCGGTGACCTGCGAATCGCTGGTGGTGGCCACCGGCGGCTACTCGATTCCGACACTGGGCAGTACCGGTTTCGCCTTCGACTTCGCTCGTGAGCTGGGCCTGCCCGTGGAGCCCACCCGGGCCGGGCTGGTACCGGTCACGCTGGAGAGCAAGCTGCTGGAGAAGCTCGGTGACCTCGCCGGCGTCTCCCTGGACACGGCCGTCACCGCCGGTGGGGCATCGTTCCGGGAGAACATCCTGTTTACCCACCGGGGGCTCAGCGGACCTGCCGTGCTGCAGGCATCCTCCTACTGGCAGTCGGGCGCACCCCTGGCCATTGATCTCTTTCCCGACCTCGACATCGGCGCGCACATCCGCGGGGCGCGCAGCAAACGGCCGAAGCTTGCACTGCGGACCCTGCTGGGACAGCTGCTCAGCCGGCGGGTGGCCCAACGCTGGTGCGAACTGTGGCTCGCCGATCAGACCCTGGAGCAACTCAGCGACGTGGACATCGAGCGAGTGGTGTCCCGCTGCCAGCCCTGGCAGGTCTGGCCGGCGGGCACCGAGGGCTACCGGACAGCGGAGGTCACCCTCGGTGGTGTGTCCACGGCAGCGCTGTCATCGAGGACGCTGGCTTGCCGCGACCATTCAGATCTCTATTTCATCGGCGAGGCGGTGGACGTCACCGGACACTTGGGTGGCCACAATTTCCAGTGGGCCTGGGCCTCGGGGCAGGCGGCGGGGCAGGTCGTCTGAGGCTTTGCCCCGGTTGTCGCTGCGACGTCTGGGTGCCGGAAGTCATCGCCCCTTTCCCGCGCGAGATTCCTGGATCGCCGCTACAGGTCAGGATGTCCCCAAGGCGTCGGGGGCGTGTCCACGGGTCTGGTCAGGTCGAACTCGACCTGGAACAGGCGGCCGGTGGGGCGGGCCAGTTCGTACAGGTAGCGCGTACCGGGTTCGATCTCGATGGCCCAGACATTGACCGTCGAGGCGTCCAGACCCTCGCGCTCGAACAGATCGATGGACTCCTGATGGATATCGCCGAGGGGATTTGCGGCGCCATGGCCGGGCAGGGTCATGCCGATGGTCGCGGCGAACAGGATGGTGCGAATGCTGGCAATGGACATGGGGATGCTCCGGTCAGCCTGCTGTTGTTGCCGTGTCGAGCGCAGTATGCGTGATCGAGCGGTGATGGTCCGCCTGCTCCGGGATGGCCGGGCGGAACGCACCAAAACCGTGCGATCGAGCGAGCGCGGGCCGAGTCCCCGCATCATCACCGGGCGGTCGGGCCGTTCAGATCGCCCTGCGAGCGCCGGAATGGGGCCTGGCACGCGGGTTGCAAACCCTCGGTTGCGAAGCCGCAGCGGATCTCGCAGCGGCAATTAACCCGACACGGCCCGTGTTCAGGAGGCATGCAATGTTCGACGTAACCTGTGAAGCAGTTGCCACAGAGCCGGCCAGTTTCAGTGCTGATGTGATCTACAGCGCGATGGCCGGCCTCGATCCCGAGGAACTCGACGCAGATCTCTGTGGCCCGCTCTGGCACCCCGCTGACGAAGATACCGTGGACAATCTGTACTTCGTCCCCGTCTGATTCGAGCCTTTCCCCGCACTGACCTCACCGGGGCCTCGCGCCCCGGTGCTGTTTTCAGCCCCAGGCCCGCGTTGGATATACTGGGCCAAGCGTGACTTTTCGCAATCCGGAACTCCGGGCCGCCGGCACGTGAGCGACCCCGTGCCTGTGAGGTTTTTGTGCGATTTCCGCCGTCTTCGCTGCCGTTGGGCGATTTTGCCCGTGATGCTGTTGTTCGTACTGCTTGCTCGCGCCGCCCGCACCTGCCGACGAGTCGCGCCTGCTGCGCTTCCCGGCCATCCACGGCGACGTGATCGCCTTCGTCCATGGTGGCGACCTGTGGCGGGTACCGGCCAGCGGCGGCGATGCGGTTCGGCTGACCACGCACCCGGGACAGGAATTGTTTCCGCGCTTCTCTCCCGACGGCTCCAAGCTGGCGTTCACCGGTCAGTACAACGGCGACGAGCAGGTCTACGTGATGCCTGCCGGCGGTGGCGAGCCACGCCAGCTCACCTGGTGCCCGGCGCGCGGCCCGCTGCCGGTGCGCACGCCTTAGGCCGTGGTATTCATGTCGGCAGTGCCGCATGGTGCCCGGCGACCAGCTTCCGTATCCTGCGGTGCGGTTGCGCTCAGGCGCTTCCAACTCAATCGTCAACTTCTGGAGCAGGATGCATGCGCAGGAACAGGCTCGGCCGCAGCGGGATCGTCGTTTCCGACATCTGCATGGGCACCATGACCTTCGGCAGTCAGACGGACGAGGCAGAGGCCTTCGCCATCATGGACCGTGCCTTCGAGGCGGGTGTCGACTTTTTCGATACCGCCGAGATGTACCCAGTGCCACCGGATGCCAAGTGGATCGGTGCCACCGAGGAGATCGTCGGGCGCTGGATGAAGGCGCGGGGCAACCGCGAGGCCGTCATCCTCGCCACCAAGGTGGCCGGGCCGAGCCACGGCTGGATCAGCCCACCGCTGCGTTCCGGCAAGACCGGCCTCGATCGGCATCAGGTCACGACGGCAGTTGAGGCAAGTCTCGAGCGCCTGCAGACGGACTACATCGATCTCTACCAGACCCACTGGCCGGATCCCGACTATCCCAAGGAGGAGACCCTGCGCGCCCTCGACGACCTCGTGCTCGCAGGCAAGGTGCGGATCCTGGGCTGCAGCAACGAGACCAGCTGGGGTCTGATGAAGAGCCTCGCGGCATCGGAGCGGGAAGGACTGGCGCGCCTCGACACCATCCAAAACAATCACAGCCTGAACAATCGCCGTTTCGAGGATGACCTCGCCGAGGTCTGCCGGCGGGAGCAGGTCAGTTCGATTCCCTATTCGCCGCTGGCGGGCGGCGTGCTGAGCGGCAAGTACCAGGATGGCGCCAGACCCGAGGGTGCGCGCTTCACGAACTATCTCTCTGCGGGCAAGCGGCAGCAGGTGATGGCTCAGCGCTTCGTCAATGCCAAGTCGCTGGCATCCACGGAGCGTTTCGCCGCCATTGCGGCCGACGCGGGCATGTCCCTGGTGACCCTGGCCACAGCTTGGAGCAAGCAGCACGATTTCGTCGCCTCCACCATTGTCGGTGCCAGCAAGCTCGAGCAGATGGACGCCATTCTCGCGGCTGCCGATGTCACCCTCGATCAGGACACTCTGGCGGCCATCGACGTGGTTTCGAAGGACATCATGTATCCCATGGGATGATGGCCTCAAAGCCCGCCTGATACAGTGAGGATCTGGCCGGTCACCCAGCCACCGGCATCGCTGGCCAGGTAGATCGCTGCGGCAGCCATGTCGTCCGGCGTCCCGAGCCGTTGCAATGGAATGCGCTTCTGCGCCATCTTCTCGAGCGCCGGCTCATCCATCTGCAGGGCGGTCATCATCACCTCGGTCGGGACGAATCCGGGCGCAATGCCATTCACCCGGACAGCGGGCGCGAGTTCCACAGACATGGTCAGCGTCAGTGCGTTCACGCCCGCCTTGGCGGCGGAGTAGTGGCCGCTGCCCGGTACTGCTCGGGTGGCCGCCGGCGATGTCACGTTGATGATGCTGCCGCCCTCGGTCATGCGATCCGCCGCGATCACCGACGCCATCCAGACGGCGGTCAGATTGACCCGCAGGCAGGCCTCCCAGTCGGCCTCGTCGAGTTCACGCAGCGGTGTGCGCACGGAGGAACCGCCGGCATTGTTGACCCACACGTGCAAGCCGCCGAAGGCCTGCACGGCCGCGTCCGCAAGTGCCGTGACCGCGACGCGATCCGTGACGTCGGTGGTCACCGCCAGTGCCCTTCCACCTGCGGCGGTGATTTCGTCGGCGACACGGGTGATGCGATCGGTGTGGCGGGCCGCTACCACGACCGCAGCCCCGGACAAGGCGAACGCCTTGGCGATGCCTTCGCCGATACCCTGGCCGCCGCCGGTGACGACGGCGACCTTACCTTCGAGGTCGAAACTGTGCATGGGATTATCCTCGCTGCTGAACATCACTGAATCTTCCGTGTCACGTCAGTCTACGCAGCCATCGCCTTCGTGACTCTGCAGACCGCCGGGATCATGCCGCCCAAGATCGGACGTCGATGTTCACCCACGTCTAGGCTGCTCTGTTTGCCTTCAGGCCCTCGATGAAGCGCACTGCGGCTGCTCTTCCCGAGAGGATTCGAGCGGCATCGGTCTTCACCGACACCGCGGATGGTGCCTTCGTACCGAGAAAGCAGGCAATACGCTCTGCGTTGGCGCCCGACGGATGGACAAGTCCCGGAATCACCCGGCGGATATCGATGAGGCGGCGTCGAGCCAGATGCTCCAGCGCATCTCTCACCACAGGCCCGAGTGGAACGATCACTGCGTCCGGGAGCCGTTCGAGTTCCTGTGGCAGTCGCGTCTGGAGCTGGCGTTCGAGGTAGGCGTTTGCCAGCAGTCGTGGCGAACTTCCGCTGTAGTTCCTCCCAGCCATGAAGACCGGGTTCGCGAGTGCAGAAGTGAAGTGGGCGGCGCCGCTTCCCTCAGAACACGCTGGTCGTGGCGGTGACGATCAGCCCGAGGCCGCTGGCCCACAGCAGGCAGGCGACGACGTCCACCAGCGTGTAGCGAGTACGGTCGAAGCCACCGATGCCGAGCATGGCCGGCAGCAGGCTGCGGATGGCAGGAATGAAGCGGCCGATGAGAATGGCCCAAGCGCCACGGGCCAGAATCATGGCCTCGGCACGGTCGAGGGAGCTGCGATACCGGTTCGCCAGCCGGCTCTGGTGGAAGCGGGGGCCGACGGTTCGCCCGACATAGAAGCCCAGGTGGTCACCGGTCAGGGCGCCGAGGAAGGCCAGCGGCAGGATCTGCGGCAGGGTCGCGACCTCGGTGCTGACCAGGATCGAGGCCACGGCCACCAGGATGAACCCCGAGACGAACAGACCGATGCCCACGCAGGCCTCGGCAAATGCAATCAGCGGAATCAGCAGCAGCGCGTAATCCCGGTAGTCCTCCAGCCAGCGGAAGATCAGCTCGTTGACGGCGCCGATCACGCGGGTCTGGCCGGTTCCACGCAGAGTTCGCGAATCAATGCCGACAGGACTTCGACTGTGGGTTTGATCTGGGATTGATCGAGGTACTCGTCGGGCTGGTGGGCCTGATCGATGTAGCCGGGCCCCATGACCACCGAATCGATGCCCATCTGCTGGTAGAACGGCGCTTCGGTGCCGAAGGCCACCGCGCCGGCGGTGGTGCCGGTGAGGCGCTCAACCACCTTGACGATCTCCGCCGACGCCGGCGTCTCGAAGGGCGGCACCGGCGGGTGGATCTGATTGACGTGAAGATCGACGTCGTTGGCCGGTCCGAGTGGCGCCAGCCGTTTCACCAGTTCCTCGTGCAGCGCGTCATTGTCCATGCCGGGCAGGGCGCGCAGGTCGACCTGCAGTTCGGCGTGACCGCAGATGCGGTTCGGGTTGTCGCCGGCGTGCAGGCAACCCAAGTTCATGGTCGGTACGTTGACGTCGAACGAGGCGTGCTGATAGCGCGCCGCGAGCTCGGTGCGAAACGCCTTGATCTCGCTGAGCACCAAGTGCATGGCATCCAGGGCATTGGAGCCGAGACTCGGATCGGATGAATGGCCGCTGCGCCCCTGAATCCGGATGGTCTCCATCATCATGCCCTTGTGCATGCGCTGGGGCTTGAGTCCGGTGGGTTCGCCCACGACCGCATAGCGCGCCGCCGGACTGCCCCGTTCGGCCAGGAAGCGGGCCCCGTCCATGGAGCATTCTTCATCGGCGGTGGCCAGCAGGATCAACGGCTGGCGCAGCGGCGCATCGAGGTACTGTCTTGCGGCCTCGATGGCCAGTGCGAAGAAGCCCTTCATGTCGCAGGTGCCGAGCCCGTAGAAGCGATGATCGCGCTCGGCGAGCTTGAACGGTTCGCTGCGCCAGAGCGCCGGATCGCAGGGTACGGTGTCGGTGTGGCCGGCGAACACCAGCCCGCCCGGGCCGCTGCCCAGGGTCGCGACCAGATTGGCCTTCTCGGGCTGGTCGGGGAGCGGCATGAGCTCCACGGTGAAGCCGAGTTCATCGAGCCAGTTGGCCAGGTGATTCACCACCGCCAGATTGCTCTGGTCGATGCGGGGATCGGTGCAGCTCACGGAAGGGGTTTCGATCAGGGTCCGGAGCATGGACACCAGGTCGGGGGCACGTGCGGTCATGCGGGCTACTTCACTGACGAACGGTTGCTCATTGTGCAGCTTTGTTCCGCTGCACTCCAATCCTGCGATGGCGGCACTCGCTGGCCTTCACGGTGGCGCGGGAGGCTTCAAGGCCTGATGGCACCCCGGCGTGCATCAGGACAGACGGGCACCAGCGCAGACAGGGCTGCAGCGGCGGCTTGCAAAGGGTCGCTGCAGGTTCACAATGTCTACAGGCGCCCCCGCCCATTGAGGTGGCGTTGCACCTCGCGCCAAGCGTATTGGGAACTGTTGCAAGGAGTGGCCGTGGCCAGCAGCCTCGGGTCAGCAGATGGCGATACCCGTGGCGAGCAGCATGATCGCATGCTCGATCTACGCTCTGTGCTCAATGATCTGGTGGCGGACGGTCGGCTCGACAAGGCCCAGGGCGACCGCCTCGCTGCGCAGCCACGGCGGCGGGATCAGCTGCAGCTTCACCTGCTGGAACTGATCGCCCAGGAAGAGTTCGAGGATCGCGCCCACCCTGGCAAGCGCCTGGATCTCGAAGCCCTGACGCTGTGGCTGTGCGAGAAGTCGGGTCAGCCCTACCTGCGTATCGACCCGCTGAAGGTCAATGTCGAGCGCGTCACCGGCGTGATGTCCTATCAGTTCGCCCAGCGCCATAACATCCTGGCCGTGGAGCTCACCGAGGATGAAGTGGTGATTGCCACCGCGCAGCCCTGGGTGCGCAGCTGGGAGCCCATGCTGGAGCAGACCCTCGGTACGCGCAGCATTCGCAGGGTGGTGACCAATCCGGCCGATCTCCGCCGCTTCACGGTCGAGTTCTACACCATGGCGCGCTCGGTGCGTCGCGCCCGCGACCAGCACCAGTCCGGCGCCGGTGCCGCCATCACCAATCTGGAACAGATGCTGGACATCGGCCGGCTGAAGTCGCCGGAAGCCAACGATGCCCACATCGTCAACATCGTCGACTGGCTGCTGCAGTACGCCTTCGATCAGCGTGCCAGCGACATCCACATCGAGCCGCGGCGGGAGCAGGGCCGGGTGCGCTTTCGCATCGATGGGGTCCTGCACGACATCTACGCGCTGCCGGCGGCGGTGATGACGGCCGTGGTCAGTCGCCTGAAGATCTTAGGCCGCATGGACGTGGCAGAGAAGCGTCGGCCCCAGGATGGCCGCATCAAGACCCGCTCCACGGAGAACGCAGAGGTGGAACTGCGGCTGTCCACCATGCCCACCGCCTTCGGCGAAAAGCTGGTGATGCGCATCTTCGACCCGGACGTGCTGCTGCGCTCCTTCGAGGACCTCGGCTTTGGTGGTGAGGATCTCAAGCGCTGGTACGGCATGGTCCACAATCCCCATGGCATCGTCCTGGTCACCGGCCCCACCGGCTCCGGCAAGACCACCACCTTGTATTCGACCCTGAAGGATCTGGCAACCCCGGAGGTGAACGTCTGCACCATCGAGGATCCCATCGAGATGGTGGAGTCCTCCTTCAATCAGATGCAGGTGCAGAAGAACATCGATCTCGATTTCGCCTCCGGCGTCCGGGCCCTGCTGCGCCAGGACCCGGACATCATCATGATTGGCGAGATCAGGGATCTGGAAACCGCGGAAATGGCCATCCAGGCCGCCCTCACCGGTCACTTGGTACTGTCGACGCTTCACACCAATGACGCTCCGAGCGCCATTACCCGTCTGCTGGAGCTCGAGGTGCCCGCCTACCTGATCCGGGCCACCGTACTCGGCTGCATGGCGCAACGGCTGATCCGCGTGCTCTGCCCCCACTGCAAGGCGCCGGCGTCGGTGGACAAGGATGCCTGGCGCGCATTGATCCGACCGTTCAAGGTGCCGCTGCCCGAGCAGGCGCAGCGCGCCGTGGGCTGCATCGAATGCCGGGACACCGGTTTCATGGGGCGCGTGGGCATCTACGAGCTGCTGCCGGTGACCGAACGGGTCAAACCGCTGATCGCGCCCCAGTGCGATCTCGCGGAGATCCGTACCCAGGCCATGCGGGAGGGCATGCGGACGCTGCGCCTGTCCGGGGCTTTGCAGGTGGCCCGGGGCAACACCACCATCGAGGAGGTGCTGCGGGTCGTTCCGCTCACGTCCGGAGAGTGAATGGCAGGGTCTTGCCCCACTGCCGGCCACCAGAGCAAGACATGCAGAGAGAGACATGCCCGTGGAGAACGACGTCATCCTGACCGCGGTGGGTGTGGGCCTGCTGCTTCTGTTGCTGATTTTGCTGGCCTCCATGCGGCGCGTGCCGGAAGGGTTTGCCTACACGGTGGAGCGCTTCGGGCGCTACGTCCGTACGCTCGAGCCCGGCCTGCGCTGGGTGCTGCCCGTGGCCGAACGCATTGGTGCGCGCCAGGATCTGCGTGAGCGGCGCACGAATGTGGTGCTTGCGGACCTGCTGACGCGGGATCGCATCAGTATCGAAGCGGACATGACCTGTTTCTTCCAGGTGGTGGACCCGGCCCGCGCCAGCTACGAGGTGGAGCAGCTCGATGATGGGCTCACCGCCCTGCTCGGTGTCACCCTGCGCAATCAGGCGGCCGCCCATGACCTCGATACTCTGTTGGCGGCCCGCTCGCGCCTCGGTGCCGAGCTGCTCGCCGCCTGCGAAAGCACGGCGGAATCCTGGGGCGTCCATCTGACGCGGGTGGAACTCGATGCGCTGAAGCTGCCGGAGGCACTCTTGAAGGCGGTGGCTGCCGAACGCAGTACGGAACTCGAGCGGCGGACCGTCGTCCTGGCCGCGGAGGGCGAGCGGCGCGCCGTGCGGCTGAAGGCGGAGGCTGAACGGGATGCCCAGATCATGGCCGCGGAGGCGTCCGCGCGGGTGTCCACGCTGAATGCGGAGGCCAGGGAGCGCAGTGCCGAGGCGGAGGCGCGGGCCACCTTGATGCTGTCGCGGGCCGTGGCCGAGGGCAGCCCCCAGGCGCTGAACTACCTCATCGCCCAGCAGTACGTGGATGCATTGAAGACGCTGGCAGCTTCTGACAACGGTCGCTTCGTGGTTCTGCCGATGGAGAACGGTGGCCTGAGCAGCAGTCTCGACGGCATTCGTGCACTGGCGGCCAGTGCTTTCGACCGGACGGCTGCCCCGGCGGCCGCCACCGCGGCCGAGCATGCCTCGGACGCGCGCAATGCGTCGGAAGCTGCCGACGAGGAATCGAGGGCGGAGGTGCCGAGTCGGGACCCCCGCGCTGCCGTGCGGCCTTTTCAGCCGCCGGATGTGGACGGGCGGATCGGCTGATCCATGGGTACTGCCGATTCGACCCCCCAGCTGCCGGAGACGCTGGCAGAAGTCGCTGCCACGCGGCTCGACCGACTTGCCGAAGCGGGCGTTCCACCTGCGCTGCTCACTGAACATGCCGGCGAACTCGAGATGCTGGCGGTGGGCAGCGATTTCGCCATTGATTGGCTGGCGCGGGATCCGTCCCGGCTGCAGGCCGTGCTCGACGCAGATCTCCACCGCAGCGTACCGACCCGGGACAGTCTGACGGCAGAGCTTCGCGAGCGGCTGATTGCAGTGGCCGATGCCAATGATCCCGCGGCTCCCGATGGTCCGGTGGGCCAGGCGCTGAGGCATTTCCGCAACCATCATCAGGTCGGCATCATCTGGCGCGATCTCAATCGCTGCACGGATCTCGAGGGCACCATCGGTGTGCTCTCCGATCTCGCCGACGTCATTCTGGAACAGACCCTGGCGCTGCTGCACGGACGGCTGGCGGCCGAGCTTGGGGAGCCCATGGATGATGCCGGTCGACGTCAGCAGCTCGTGGTGCTCGCCCTGGGCAAGCTCGGCGCCCGCGAGCTCAACCTGTCCAGCGACGTTGATCTCATGTTCGCCTACCCGGCGCCGGGGCGTACCGAGGGTGGACTCAGCAGCCAAGAGTGGTTCCTCCGCCTCGCCCGCCAGCTCATTGGGGTGCTCGACACCCGGACAGCGTCCGGCTTCGTCTACCGGGTGGACATGCGGCTGCGACCCTTCGGTGACAGTGGCCCGATGGTTCAGCATTTCGACGCCCTGCTCGGCTACTACGAAGAGCAGGGCCGGGACTGGGAACGCTACGCCATGATCAAGGCGCGACCGGTGGCGGGGGACATTGCCGCCGGCAGGGAACTGCTGACCGGCCTGCGCCCCTTCGTGTTCCGACGCTACCTCGACTTCGGGGCCATCGAGGCCCTGCGGGAGATGAAGACCCTGATCCGCCGCGAGGTGCGCCGCAAGCAGCTGCAGGACAACGTCAAGCTCGGCGAAGGTGGCATCCGCGAGGTGGAGTTCGTCGCCCAGGCGTTCCAGCTCATACACGGTGGGCGGGACGTGCGGTTCCAGCAGCCGTCGCTGCGCATGAACCTCGAGCGCATCGCCGGCGAGGGCCTGCTCGATGAGGCTGAGGTCGGCCATCTCGATACGGCCTACGTCTACCTGCGGGAGGTGGAGCATCGCCTGCAGGCCATGGCGGATGAGCAGACGCAGAGGCTGCCGCGCGACGAGCTGGCCCGGGCGCGGCTGGCCTGGACCATGGGCAAGACCGACGCGGACACGTTTGCCGCCGAACTGGCGCAGCATCGGCAGCGGGTAGCGGCGGTGTTCGGTGGGCTGATCGAGCCTCTGGATGCTGCCGCTGGCAGCGCTGATGATGTCTGGGTGGAGTTGTGGGCCGAGCCCGATGCGGCCAGCGCCGGACAGATCGAGGCCGCAGGATTCGCCGATCCGGCCCAGGTGCTGTCCCGGCTGGCAGACCTGCGTCAGCGCCGGGAGCGGGACGTCACCCAGGAACTTGGCAGGCAGCGACTCGATGCGCTGATGCCGCGGCTGCTGGCGATGGTGGCGGAAACGAAGGACCCGGATCGGGCGCTGGCGGGTAGTCTCAAACTGGTGGAGGCGGTGCTGCGGCGCACGGCCTATCTGGTGCTGCTGGTGGAGAATCCCAAGGCCCTCGAGCAGCTCGTCCGGCTGTGTCAGGCTTCCGACTGGATCGCCGAATCACTGGCGCGACATCCGATTCTGGTGGATGAGCTGCTGGAGCAGCGGGCGTTGTATACGCCTCCGGAGCGCGAAGCGCTGGCCCGGGAACTGGCCGAGCATCTGCAGTCCGTGCCTGCCGGCGACCTCGAGCAGCAGATGGAGCAATTGCGCTACTTCAAGGAAGCCACGGAACTGCGAGTGGCCGCCTGCGAACTGTACGACATTCTGCCGATCATGAAGGTCAGCGACGCCCTGACCTGGTTGGCGGAAGTGATCATCGAGCGCGTGGTGGGCATGGCCTGGCAGCACACGGTGGCCCAGTACGGCCGGCCCCGGAACGCCGATGGCGAGCCGGTGGACGAGGGCTTTGGCGTCATTGGCTACGGCAAGGTGGGTGGCATCGAGCTCGGCTGGGGCTCGGATCTGGATCTGGTCTTTCTCCACGACCTGCCCACTGACGGTCAGACCGATGGCCAGCGCAGCGTGGCCAATGGCCAGTTCTTCGCCCGCCTGGGACAGCGCATCATTCACCTGCTCACCACCCGGACCCACACCGGGGAACTCTACGAGGTGGACATGCGGTTGCGGCCTTCCGGCCAGGCCGGTGTGCTGGTGAGTTCGCTGGCCGCCTTTGCGCGCTACCAGCGCGAGGAGGCCTGGACCTGGGAGCATCAGGCACTGGTACGGGCCCGCATGCTGGCCGGGCCGCCGGCACTGGCGGCGGGGTTCGCCAGCATCCGGGGCGAGGTGCTCGGGCAGCCTCGGGATCGCGAGGCGCTGCGTCAAGACATCGTCAGGATGCGCCTGAAAATGCTCGCGGAACTGCGCGGGCTGCGCGAACGGCCGAGTGCGGCAGAGCTGGCGGATCGGAGGGAGCTGGATCTGAAGCAGGATCCTGGCGCTGTCGTGGATATCGAATTCATGGTTCAATATCTCGTTCTGGGCTGGGCGCATGCCCACCCGGATCTCCTGCTCCACACTGATGCCATCCGCGCGCTGACAACGGCGCAGGCGGCGGGCATTCTGCCGGCTGCCAAGGCCGAGCTGCTGATCGAGAGCTACAAGGAGTTTCGGGCGGAAACCCACCGCAGGACGCTGCAGAACCTGCCGGCGCAAAGCGATCATCCAGAGTTGCTGGCTCGTGCCCGGGAGGTGGCCGCAGTCTGGGATGAGTGGATGGCGGCGCCTTCGTGAGAGCCTGCAGTGCCGGGGCCGTGAGGCAGCGCAGCAATGAACGATCGCCCGTACCGGCGGATTTGCGGCAACAACAGGTTCGAGGAGTGGAGAGGATGGCAGCACCGAGTTTCGCTGATCGCGATGGCCTGATCTGGTTCGACGGGGAGTTGTTGCCCTGGCGCGAGGCGAAGGTGCATGTGCTCACCCACACCCTCCACTACGGTCTGGGTGTCTTCGAAGGGGTCCGTGCCTACAACACGCCCAACGGGCCGTGCATTTTCAGGCTCGAGGCGCACACCAACCGCCTGTTCAATAGTGCGCACATTCTCGGCATGTCCATCCCTTGGACGCGGGAGGACATCAACGAAGCCCAGAAGCTGGTGATCCGCGAGAACGGCCTCGACGAATGCTACCTGCGGCCCATGTGCTTTTACGGCTCCGAGGCCATGGGGCTGCGCGCCGAGGGCCTGTCTACCCACTGCATCATCGCCGCCTGGCCGTGGCCGTCTTACATGGATCCAGAGGCCAAGGAACGTGGCATCAAGGTGCGGACATCGTCCTATACCCGGCATCACGTCAACATCACCATGTGCAAGGCGAAGGCCAACGGCAACTACATCAATTCCATGCTGGCGCTGCGGGAGGCGCTGGACTGCGGTGCCGAAGAGGCCCTGCTGCTGGACAACGAGGGTTATGTGGCCGAGGGCAGTGGCGAGAACATCTTCCTCCTCCGGGGCAAGCAGCTGCACACGCCTGAGCTGACGTCCTGTCTGGACGGCATCACCCGCGGGGCGATCTTCGCCTTTGCCGAGGAGATCGGCCTGCCTGTCGTCGAGCGTCGCATCACGCGGGATGAAGTCTACATTGCCGACGAGGCTTTCTTTACCGGAACGGCTGCGGAAGTGTTGCCGATTCGTGAGCTCGATGGCCGCAAGATCGGCGGCGGTCGTCCCGGCCCCGTCACGCGCAAGTTCCAGGACATGTACTTCGATCAGGTGCGGGGCAAGCGCAATGTCCATCGGGAATGGCTGACTCCCATCCGCTGATCGCACAGACCTGCGGGTCGGCAGGCCGGACTTGTCCCGGCGCCTTAATCCTCAGGTGTGTCCCTGTCCGGAGAATCCGCCCGGCGCAGCCGGACGGGGCGATCTCGGAGCGCAGTGCCCGAGGCAGGCGCCGCCGCCTGCAACAACCCAGCCCGGCTTCAGGTCAGCGAGGCCGTCGAAGATCGAGAGCGCCGACAGCGGGGTTCTGATCCAAGAGCAGCCAAGCCACGTCGAGTGACAGTTCATGACAGTCCACGTTCCGCCGGCCCGATCGCCATGAAGATCGCGTTGACGATCCTGCATTATTTTCCCTACAGGGGCGTGCAACGTGATCTCTTCGCCATGGCGCAGGCCTGTGCCAACTCCGGATACGAGGTGCGGATCGTTGCCGTGAGCTGGCAGGGACCACACCCGCCAGGGTGTGAGGTGGAGTGCTTGCCTTGCCCGGGTCGATCGGAGCCGCTGCGCGCCCACCGATTCGCCCTTGCGGCCGAGGCCCGGGTGTCTGCCTGGGGGGCCGATCTGGTGCTTGGCTTCGATCTCATGCCCGGTCTGGATCTGTATTTCGCTGCGGCACCCTGTTTCCTGGAGAAGGTCCACGCAGAGCGCACTGCGCTGTATCGTCTGACCTCCGGCTATCGTCATCGCTCGCGCCTGGAGGCGGCTGTGTTCAGTGAGCCGTCACAGACCCGCATCCTGCTGCCCGATCCGCGGCAGGAGCCCGTGTTCCGGCGCTGGTACGACACCCCGGCCGAGCGTTTTGTGCATTTGCCGCCCGGTGTTGCCGAAGACCGCAGAGCGGGGGGCGATGCCATGGAACTGCGTGCCCATGGCCGTGCCGAGTTCGGTCTCGCAAAGGTTGCCGATGCCCGGCTGCTGCTGCTGATGGGTTCCAATCTGCAGCGCAAGGGGTGCGATCGTGCGCTGAGGGCGTTCGCGGCGTTGCCTGCCAACCTGCGTGGTCGGGCGCGGATGCTGGTGGTGGGTGCGGATGATGCCAAGCCCATGCGGCAACTCGCAGCGCGCCTGGGGATCAGCGACGAGGTCATCTTCACCGGGCCGCGCGACGACGTCCCCCGACTGCTGCAGGCAGCGGATCTGATGCTGCACCCGGCCCGTACGGCCAAGGCGGGAGCAGTCCTGCTCGAGGCTCTGGTGGCCGGGCTGCCGGTGCTGACGACGGCGACCTGTGGCTACGCGCTGCAGGTGGATGCCGCCGGGGCCGGAGTCGTCCTGCGTGAGCCCTTTCATCAGGCTGCGCTCGATCTGGCCCTGGCGCGCATGCTGGACGAAAGTCTTGTGCCCTATCGGCGTCGGGGGTTGGCCTATGCGGCCCGTCACGATCTGCATGGCCAGCGCCGGCGGGTGCTGGCAGAGATCGATGCCCTGGTCGAAGGTATGAACTCGGGCCTGCTGCGCGCGGCCCATGCCTCGACGGAAGTGGTGTCATCCGACGTTGTCAGCGGAGACCGGTCGTGAACCGACTCATGATCTCACGGCTCCTGCGCCTGTTGCTCACACCGCGAGCCATCGCGCTGATCGTCATCATTGCCATCGGAGTCTGGGTGGTGGTGACGGATCCGGTGGACCGCGCCCAACTCATCGCGCTCGGGGAATGGTTGACGGCCCATCCTGCGGCGTTGCTGGGGCTGGTGCTGCTGCAGGTCGCGCTGTTTGCCCTGGCGTTGCCAGGATCCGTGACGGTGTGGCTGGTAGCGCCTTTTCTCGGTTTCACCGAGGCCGTGGCCCTGATGGTGGTCGGCAGCGTACTGGGCGCCCTGGCAGCCTGGTGGGTAGCACGCTGGCTGGGCGCAAGCGCGCGCAGTCGGGTGGCGGGTCATCCGGTGTACAGGCTGCTCACCGAGGCATCGGATCCTTTCACCCAGACCGCGCTGCGGGTACTGCCAGGGTTTCCCCATTCCGTGGTGAACTATGCCGGCGGTGTGTTGGCGCTGCCACTGCCCGCTTTTCTCGGGGCGGCGCTGGTCGGCCTGACGTTGAAGTGGATGCTCTACGTCAGCGCCATCCAGGCCTTGGTCGAGGCTGGTGATGATGCCGGCGGTCCGGATGCGATTGCGCTGCTGCCGCTGCTGCTGCTGGCGTCATTCCTGATCGGGGGGAGTTGGCTGGCCCGCCGCTTTCGTGCCCGTCGCTTGAAGTCGTCGGACTGATCAGAGCGACCGGGTCACCAGCCACCAGGACCCGGCGATCAGGGCCAGGGCCACCGCACCGCACCAGCGCTGCCGCCGCAGGCCAAGGTCCTCGGGGTTGAAGGCGGCGGCGACGAGACCGATCAGCACTCCGGCGCCGAAGCCGGTGAAGTGGCCCATCACATCGGTGTTCTCGCCACCGACCCCCGTGAAGGCCAGCAGCGCGAAGGCCGCAAACAGCGGAGCAAGACTGCGGCGCAGGCCAAAGGCGCGGTGACCACCCCGTTGCCAGAGATAGGCACCGACCATGCCGAGGGCGCCGAAGGTGGCAGTGGAGGCGCCGACGGACGTGAAGGCGTCGCCCTGAATCCAGGCATTGGCCGCGTTGCCGAGCGTGCCGCTGGCCAGCACCAGCAGCCAGCCGATGCCAGAGCCGAAATTGCGTCCGACCATCAGACCGATGATGACGCCAAATACGGAATTGCCGAGGATGTGTCCGAAGTCACCGTGCAGCGTCAGCGCGGTGACGGTCCGCCACCATTCGCCTGCAGCCACGGCGCCGGCGTTCATGCTGCCCGCCCGCAGCGTTGACTCGGCGAGCATGCCATAGCCTTCCAGGACAGGGATCAGCCAGATCACCAGCAGGTAGCCGGCGACGCCCCACCAGCCCTTGTCCACTTCTGCCGGCTGCGGCTGCGGCCGATTCGCTTCCGCCCGATCTTGGGCATACAGAGAGAGTTGGCGGCTGGCGTTCGTGGCGTCATCCACCGGCACCCAGAGTTGCCACTGAAAGCCCTCGCCCTGGTCGATCATGTTGTCGATGCCCACCGCAGTGAGCACGAAGGCCGCTTCGCTGACCTGATTGCGCCACGGCGACCGGTAGACGCAGATCCATCCGGAAGTGGGAGCGCCCGGCGCGCGGCGCTGAGGGTGTGAGTCGCTCACGCCCGGCTCCACAGCGGGTGCCTGGTTCTTCCCGCGTTGCGGCTGTGCAACGAGAACTTCGATCCGTTCGGCAAGGCAGCGCCCCCGCTGTGGGAGAGCGCTATTTCGCGCAGCGAAATGCGCCGATCTGGAGGGCAGTCAG
>JAFIFL010000070.1 GCA_020832055.1 Gammaproteobacteria bacterium | reverse complement strand
GTGCTGTTCAGCGCGCTGACGTAGCCGAAGTCCATCATGGGCGCGAGGTCGAGCAGCGAAGACGGCAGCATCACCGTGTTCGTGCCCAGCACG
The DNA here is from genome assembly GCA_020832055.1 of Gammaproteobacteria bacterium. GTDB lineage: Bacteria > Pseudomonadota > Gammaproteobacteria > Pseudomonadales > Azotimanducaceae > SLTB01. The sequence continues at coordinate 17,277 of JAFIFL010000070.1, read as the reverse complement.
GATTATTCCCGCGCCAAACAGGCGCTGACCGAGGCCTTCGGTGAGATCGACTTCGAAGTTGATGAGATTCAGTTCGTGCCGCAGAACACCGTCAGCCTCGAGGGCGAAGAACAGCTGCTGCTCGAACGTTTCCTCGAACTGCTCGATGACGTCGACGATGTGCAACGGGTGTTCCACAACGTCGAGTGACCACCGCGCTCCGGGCAGGCCCCGCCGTTGGCCTCGCCCCTGCCAGCTCCGATCAATCCCTGAGCAGAACGGCTACCCGGCTGTCCCGACGGAGTTCATCAGGGCCGTAAGGTCCCTGATCGATCATGTCAGGCGGCACCCCGGCGTCCACGAGTGCTTCCTGCACACTGTCGACCCGATCCTGATTGTCGCCGTCGATCCCGGCCCGGAACGACGGGTATCGCTGCATGAACGTCGCGATCTCCGCAGCCTTGTGGACGTCGGAGTAGCGAATGTCGTTGCGTTGCGGCAGAAAGGCGTAGCTCCTGAACAGTGTCCAGCGCTCAACAGGTTGCGTTTGGCCTACAGCATTCTTTGGCGCTGCCGCCGCAACTGGAACCGATGTGGTGGCCAGCAGATCGTTGGCAGTCGAAGCCGCGACGAGCAGCAGTACCGACAGCGCCGAAAGCGGCACCAAACGGGCAAGCGTGTCATTTCCTCTCATGTCCCTGACCTCCACGAGCGTCGTCTCATCTCGGCCAGAGTTCTCTCCTCAAAGGAGATGAGTCTCTGGCGAAAGGATCATGGGAGAAGGGTAGAGATCGACTCCGGACAGGTCGGTTCGATGGCGTACGTTTGCCTCCGGGCCGCCAGCAAAGGCCAGGGAAACCAGCTGGAAGGAACGTCAATCAGACCGCACCGGCAGCGCGTCGATGAGGACTTCGGCAGTGCAGGTGGCGGCCGGATTCGCGACCGCGCTCAGTCGTCAGTGAAGAGGCACAACACGCGCATTTCGACGCTCTCCCGCTGCGGAGCGTCGATGCCAGCGTGGGGATCCCGAAATGCCGAATGCGGCGTCCAGAACGGCCGATCCTCATCCGCACAGGCGCTGTCGTAGGTACGGAACACCAGCAGCTCATCCTGAGTCATGGCCGGAAACGTGTACCAGTGATGGGCGCCCGGCTGTCGCGGCGCCCGCACCCCGAAGGTCTCGAACTCCAGATGCAGGCCGCCATACTCCGGCACCACGAAGGGCACGAGATCAGCGCGCGGGACACTGCGAGCATCGCAGATGGCCAGCGGGTAGTCCGGCCGCGCAGCACCGAGATTGCGCCAGAACTGCAGCAGCTGGACCCGCCGGGCAAGGGTCACATCACGCTGACTGAGTCCCGCAGCCGCCAGCATGGGCTGAATGTAGGCCGCATAGGGGCGCGCCGGATCCTCCAGCATGAAGCGGTAATCATCGGTGAAGTCCGAGTGCACGAAGGTGATCGGCGCATAGTCGGCCACCTTCGTGGCCATCTGCGGGCTGCGCACGATGGGCGGATACAACAGCGTGCGGTCGCAGCCGGACAGCTCCCGTGCCAGCGCCTGCACGGCCGCCCCGTGGCTGGCCGACAGATCTGAAGCCTCGATGGCCTCCACCGCAGGCAAGGCATGTTCGAGCAGTCGGAAGCCGCAGCCTTCGAAAGGCAGATCACAACCGCGGGCGTCGAAGATGGGAACTTCCACCGGCGTCGTGCCTTCACCACCCGCAGCGTCGAGGGTGTAGTTCAGCACCGCGTGACAGTAGGGTACGCCCCTGGCTTGCATGACCGTCTCCCCTCATTTCCTCTCCGCGGAGATCACCGCGTGAGCAACGCCATCGCGCCGATACCGAAAGCCACCGTGACAGTGGTGATACCCAGCCGAAGGCCGACTGCGCCGACTCGCAGGCGAAGGACTGGATTGTGAGCGCAGGCGGAGTCTCGCTCAACTGCCGCTCGATCACCGCCTCAATGTGTCGATTCCACGTCTCAGTGGACTCGGCCCCCAGCGCGAAAGCCAGAGGATCGGGGAAGCCACGGCAGTCAGGTCACTGCAAGGCCATCAGCGTCGACAGGAAGGGTTCCCAAGAAGGGCCTCAGACTCATTCGATCAGCAGATCACCCTCACGCATGATGCAGTTGCCATCCACCGTGATCGTGGGCCGGTGCATGATGAAGTCGTAGTGGCAGCGGGCCTTGACCGTACCGCCCAGGGTGATGCTGGTGCCCACGCCGATATGGCAGGTGTTGGCTACACCTTCATCTTCGAGCATCAGGCCCAGTAGTCGGCAGTGCGGGTTCATGCCGATGCCCAACTCGGCCACGTTGTAGACGCCGGGATCGTCGAGCGCCTCCCAGGATGCCCGAACGGTGTCGGCGGCACGGCCACCCTCTATCGATTGTACGTTGCCATCCCGAACTTCGAGCGTCACCGCTTGATCCGGAACACCAATCCCCAGATAAGGAATGCTCGCATCGCAGACGATGCGTCCCTCGCCCGTAACGGGGGATACCGGCGACTCGATGTCGGGAACCGGATGAAAGTCGCCTTTGCGTACGATCCCGGTCTTGGCATGCGGCGTGCCGAGCCGCCCGCGGATATCCAGGCGCAGATCGGTACCCGCCCGGGTCGTGACATGAACGTCCTCGCCGCTGTCCCAGACCGCCGCTACCCGACGCACCCGGGGTTCGATGGCGGCAAAGTCGGCATCGATGCCACCGCCCATCATCATCCCAGGCGTCCACTGGGTCAGCGCAACGACGCGTCCGCCCCGTGCGCAGATGGCCTGGACGGCGTTCGTATGGGTCATGGATACGCCGACCGGCGTGAAGACGACATCCGCCTGCGCCATGGCTGCGCTGACTATCGGCTCGGGCTCGCCGGAATCCGCTTTGCCACTCAAGGTCTGGATGATCACGGGACGCGCCTGGGCGACGAGTAACGCACCGAACAGCATCTCCGCGATGCTGGCGTCGGTGTGAACGTCGGTGACGATCAGGGCCTGCTCGCCCGGCTGCACATCGGCGCAGACCTCCACCAGCTTGCGCGCCCCGCGCATCATTCTCGCTTTGTCGAGCATGGTCGAGTCTCCTCAGGTTTTTCGCTCGAGCACCGGCAGCACGATGTGTGACGGGTGCACAGCGGTACAGTGGACGTTCTGGATCGCGCGATGCCAGCGCTGCGACTTTCCGGGCGGCTCGCCCGTTGCAGGGTTGACGTCGAAGCGCGGGAAGTTGCTGCCGGCAATGTCGATGCGGATGCGATGGCCGGCGCGGAAGAGATTCGAGACGGGAGGTGGCTCGATAGCGATCTCGACAATGTCTTCCGGCGCGAGGAAATGGGCCTCGGTCCAGCCCTTTCGATGACGGCAGCGCAGGATGCCGTCGGTGAGATTCATGGCGTATCCGTTGGGGTAATCCGGACTCGGCGGGTAGACATCCACCAGCTTGACCGTGAAATCGACATCCTTGGCGTCACTGCTGATCCACAGCCGTACCCAGATGGTGCCTGTGATCTCGACGTCCTCTTCGAGCTCCTCGGTCTGAAAGACGAGCACGTCACGACGTGCGGCGAGCGGGAGCCAGGGCGGCTTCGCAGCGAACAGGTCGGAATGCGTGTTCTGATCAAACGCCCCTCCGACCATGATGGGCAACCCTGAGGTGATGGCACCGCCGATGGTCGGAACCGGATCGGAGGGGTCGTGGACGAAGCCCGCAACCCCCTCGTCAGAAGAGGGGGCCTCGTCATCGAGACGGCCGTTGGCATGCAGGAAGAAGCGCCGCTCGCGCACCTCGACCGGCGGCCACTGGGTCGCCTCGAACCAGCTCCCGCCGTGATCCAGTCGCCCCTCCGGTGTGCGGCGGCCGCTGCCACCGCCCATGCGGAAGTACCGCACCGGTGCCGGCGATGTCGCCCGCCCATTCCCTTTCAACCAGTGATCGAACCAGTCCAGGCGCAGCGTGAAATAGTCGTCCGCGACATTGCCGTCGAGCATCGCGGCCGGACCAAAATCGACATTGCCGGCGGTGGTGGAGCTGCGCTGACCGTGCATCCAGGGCCCCAGGATCATCTCGGTCGCGCCATGCTCACGCTGCGTCAGGCCGAGATAGTTGTCAGCGGTGGACTGCGCGTAAGGGTCATACCAGCCAGACAGCAGCATCACGGCGATGCCCTCGAAGGCAGGGTAGTATCCGGCCGCGTACAGTGCCGGCTGACGCCAGTAGTCGTCGAACAGGTCCCGTTCCCACTGATCGAAGAGGTAGGCCTCGTACTCGGGTATCCATCGCAAGGGTGAGAGGCCGCGCTTCCAGGGCCAGGCGTGAAGCCAGTCGACCAGATTCTCCTTCTCGATGGCCGCCGCCGCCGCGTCGTCACCCGCACTCAGCGCGCTCTGCCTGGCATGACGGAACGCCCAGGTGACCTGCTTCATCTCGAAAGCGCCGCCATGGCGCACACCATTTCTGAAGCCGTTCGCGAGGCCGCCACAATCGAGCACCATGGCCTTGAGTCCTGGGGGGCGCAGGGCCGCGAGGCTGGTTTGCGTATGCGCCGAGTAGGAAAGCCCGAACATGCCAATGGCGCCGCCACACCAATCCTGGCGGTTGATCCACTCGATGGTGTCGAAGCCGTCTTCGGCCTCGTTGAGGTATTTGGTGAAACGACCTTCCGATGCGAATCGCCCCCGGCAATCCTGGATCACCACCACGTAGCCGTGACTCGCAAACCAGGTGGCCAACTGAACCCGGGTCCAGGGGTGCGGGTCGGCGGCACTGCGCTCGGACTCCCGCGTCCCGCGCTTGTCATAGGGTGTGCGTTCGAGCAGCACCGGCAGTCGTCCGGCCAGAGGTCGCGTGCCGCGGGCGGGCCGATAGACATCCTGAGACAGGCGGATGCCGTCCCGCGTCGTCACCTGGACGTCATACTCGATGACCACATCGTAGTGTCCTGCTTGTGTATCTGCTTCGGTCATGAAGTCCCTTCTCCAACAACTCAGCGCGCGATGCGCACAGACATCGCCAGCGTGCGGATGTCGCGCCGCGGCAGCACTTCGAGCCCAGTTCGCGCCGCCCAGACGGCGGACTCGAAGTACAGCGGAATGAGGGCAGTGTCCTCGTGAAAGGCAATCTCGGCAGCGCGCCACAGCAGCCGTTCGCGCTCCGTGTCGTCGAAGGTCTGCAACGCAGCGTCGATCACCTCATCGAAGGCCGGATTCGAATAGCGAGATCGGTTCAGCGTTCCGAGATCGCGCTGCGCGTCGTAGCTGTGAAACAGGCCCGACAGTCCCCGGGACGATTCACCGGAAGTGTTGCCATAGGAGAACAGGAAGATCGGGTACTCGCCGGCGGCAGCCTTGGGTGTGTAGGCGGCATAGGGACGCACCTCGACGCGATTCACCCGGATGCCGCCCCGGGCGAGCAACTGGCCAATGGCCTGGGTGATTTCGCTGTCGAGAACGAAGCGATTGCCCGACCCATGCACCGTCACGCCGAAACCATCCGGATAACCGGCCTCCGCAAGCAACGCATGGGCCCTGTCCCGATCGACCCGCGTCTCGGGAATGCTCTGCGCATGGCCGAAGACACCGGCGGGTACGATCTGTGTCGCCGGCTCACCAGCACCCTGCAGGATGTAGTCCGTGAGGCCCCGGCGATCGATCAAGAGCGAAAGGGCGCGCCGAACCCTGGCGTCCCGCAGCGGATTCTCCCCCAGCGGCCGGCCATCCGCGGTGGTGAATCGGATCATTTCCTCGCGCTGATTCAGCGCCAGGTACACCAGCCGCAAGGAGCCCACTTGAAACACGTTGATGTCGCTCATGCTCCGCAGGCGAGGCAGATCAGCGGGACTGACCAGATCAATGATGTCTACGCTGCCAGACCGCAGAGACGCGACCCGTGCCGCATCTGTGGTGATGAAGCGCATCACCACGGTTTCGAAGTCAGAGATCTCACCCCAGTAATCGTCGTTGCGCACCAGGGTCAGACGATCCCCAGGCTGCCAGGAGACGAACCGGAAGGGTCCGGTGCCCACCGCCACGCTGGGATCATTGAAATCGCTGCTCTGGGCACCCTCACTGGCGGCCCGGGACAGGATGTAAATCGTGCCGATGTTCTCGATGAACTGCGGCGAGGGCTGGGTCGTGCGCAGACGCAGGGTCAAATCATCGATGACCTCGATGTCGGCCAGGGTACTCAGCGACTGGGCAAAGGATGCGGGGCTGCGTGGAACCCTTGGTGCACGTTCCAGGGAGTAGACCACGTCATCGGCGGTGAAAGGCCTGCCGTCATGGAAGCGCACGCCTGCGCGCAGCCGAATCAGCCAGGTGAGTTCATCCTCGGCCTCCCACGAAACGGCCAGGCCAGGTATCGGTCGGACATTCTCATCCGTCAGGATCAGGCGATCGAACACGTGCATGGCGGTCATCTGGTTCGGCCCTGCACGGGTGAAGTGCGGATCGATGGACTGCGGCTCACTGCCGCGGCCGATCACCAGCTGCTGGGCATGACCGACGAGACAGGCTGCACTCAGGCAGAGAGCGAACAGAGCGCGCAGGACTGCCGTCGCCGACCGAAGGGCGGCAGCGCGCTGGCGGCGGTTGGCGTCAACGCTGGTCATTGAGATGACAGGCCGCCATGCGGCCCTCAGCAATGGGTTTGAGCACCGGCGCTTCGCTGCGGCAGCGGGCCGAAACGTGGGGGCAACGGGGGTGGAAGTGGCAGCCCGATGGTGGATCCATGGGCGACGGAATCTCGCCCGGGACTGGCGTGTAATCCCGCGCTCCGCCGCCAAGCCGCGGAACTTCGGCCAGGAGCATCTGCGCATAGGGGTGGTTCGGCGCAGCATAGAACGCATCGGTCGGTCCAATCTCGACGATTCGGCCTAGGTACATGATGGCGACGCGATCCGAGACGTGCTCGACAACGCTGAGATCGTGGCTGATGAACAGGTAAGTCAGGTCCAGCGATGCGCGAAGTTCGATGAAGAGATTGAGGACCTGCGCCTGAATCGAGACATCGAGCGCGGCGATGGCCTCGTCACAGACGAGGAATCGAGGGCGTACGGCCAGCGCACGGGCGATGCCGATGCGCTGGCGCTGACCACCTGAAAACTGGTGTGGCAGGCGCTGACGATAAGTCGGATCAAGTCCCACCCGCTCCATCTGCATACAGACGTAGTCGTCCAGTTCGGCACGACTGACGAGTCCATGTACCCGAGGTGCCTCCCCGATGATGTCGATGACGCGTTTGCGCGGATTGAGGGACGACATCGGGTCCTGAAAGATCATCTGGACGTCGAGGGCGGCACGCGTGGCCTGCTCAGACGACATCGCTGACTGCCGGGTGCCATCGATGAGGACCTCACCCTCGGAGGGCTCGATGATGCCGGCAACGATCCGACCCAGCGTCGACTTGCCGCATCCGGACTCACCGACCAGCCCGAGGACCTCGCCCCGCGCGATGCTCACGCTGACGTCGTTGACGGCCAGAACCGCAGCGTCAACCAGCGCCTTGCGCGTCATGAGCGCGGCAACGCGGTCGGCGAAGTCGTGGTGCTGCGCGAAGCGTTTGCTGACATCACGCAGCTCGACGATGGGCGGGCCGTCATGCACGATCAGCGACCTCCCTTCCGGTGAGCGGATGAAAGCAGCGCACCAGGCGATCAGGACCCACCTCGACCGCCTCCGGTTGCTGCCGACAACGTTCTGTAGCGTGGTCACAGCGTGGCTGGAACGCACAACCCGCCGGAAGCCGCAAGGGAGACGCCGCCATGCCGCGGATCTGCCGCAGTGGCTCACCGCGGCGGTTATTCGCCGGCACGCTGTCCACCAGCCCGCGGGAGTAAGGATGCGCAGGCGACGCCAGCACATCTCGCACCGGGCCCTGTTCGACGATCCTTCCGGCGTACATCACGCAGACGCGGTCCGCCATGCCATCGATGACGGCGAGATCATGGGTGATCCACAACAGTGCCGTACCCGACTCACGGCAGAGCCGCTGCATCAGATGGACGATCTGCGCCTGGATCGTCACATCCAGCGCCGTCGTCGGTTCGTCAGCGATGATCAGGCTCGGACGGTGCAGCAGCGCGATGGCGATCGCCACCCGCTGGCGCATCCCACCTGAAAGCTGGTGCGGGTAGCACTTCAGACGTTCCTCCGGCGCGGGAATGCCCACCTCCGTGAGTACCTCGAGCGCGCGTTCACGGGCTTCGGACTTGCTGGCCCGGGTGTGCGCCCGCACCGCCTCGATGATCTGCGTGTCAATGCGCAGCACCGGATTGAGCGTCATCATGGGGTCCTGGAAGATCATGGCGATGTCGCGGCCCCGCAGCTGCCGAAGCGTCACGTCGCCCGCACCCACCAGTTCACGGCCACGGAACAGGATGGATCCCCCGCTGACCCGGCCGGGTGGATCGATCAGGCCCAGAATCGAAAACCCCGTCACCGACTTCCCCGAGCCTGACTCACCCACCAGACCGAGGATCTCCCCGGGTCGCAGCGTCAGATCGACACCGGCGACAGCAACAACCCTGCCTGCACGGGTGTCGAACACAGTGGTCAGGTTGCTGATCTGAAGCAAAAGCCCGTTGGCAGTCGCATCGACCGGTGTGGTCCCGTTTGGCATCTGCCCCGGGCTCATCGCTGCAATCTCGGGTTGAGCACGTCACGGAGGCGGTCGCCAACGACGTTGAGACTGAAGATCGCCACCAGCAGCAGCAGACCGGGGAACACCGAGATCCAGTAGAGGCCCGCCATCAGATAGTTGAAGCCATTGGCGATCAGCAGCCCCAGGGAAGGCTCAGTGATCGGCAGGCCGAGACCGAGAAAAGACAGCGTCGCTTCCAGTGAAATGGCGCTGGCGATCTGCATCGTGCCGATGACGATGACTGGCGGCATGCAATTCGGCAGGATGTGGTGAAAGAGGATGCGTGCGCTGCCGAGATTCAGGCACATGGCAGCCTCGACGTACTCCTTGCGCCGCTCGACCAGCGCAATGCCGCGGACGGCCCGCGCAAAGTACGCCCACTGCACGATGACCAGGGCCAGGATCACTTTGCCGACGCCCTGGCCGAGTACCGCAAGCAACACCAGAGCCACCAGAATGGTCGGGAAGCCGAGCATGAAATCGACGATGCGCATGATCAGCGCATCGATCCAGCCCCCTGCGTACGCTGCGATCAGACCCAGGCATACGCCGATGCCTACCGCGAAGACGGCGGACAGTACGCCGACGAACAGGCTGTTGCGCAGGCCGTAGAGCATCGCTGACAGCATGTCACGACCCTGCACGTCGCTGCCAAGCACATAAATGAAGCCGGACTCGCCGACACTTCCAGGCGGCAGCCGCCCATCGAAGAGATCGATCTGAGTCAGATCATAGGGATTCTGGGGCGCGATCACGGGCGCGAACAGCGCAGCCAGAAGCAGGATGACGATCACCCACAGCGCCAGCCACGCGCGTCGGCTCTCGGCGAACTGCTGCCACTGCTGCCGCCATTGCGGTTGCTCCTGATCCGCCAGCACCGGCGACCCATGATCCCCCTGCGCCGCCACGATTCCTCCTGCCTCACTCATGGCGCGTTTCCACCGAGACGGACCCGCGGATCGAGCGCCGAGTAAGCGACATCCACGAGCAGGTTGATGACGACAAACATGAGCGTCACCACCATCACATAGGCGACCACCACCGGGCGATCGAGATTGTTGATGCTGTCGATGAGCAGCTTGCCCATCCCGGGCCAGGCAAAGATCGTCTCCGTGATCGTGGCAAAAGCGATCAGCGAGCCGAACTCCATGCCCATGATCGTCACGATCGGCACCAGAATGTTCTTCAGCACGTGGACCATGAGCACCCTCTGTTCGCTGAGCCCCTTGGCCCGCGCGAATTTCACGTAATCGAGTCCGATGACCTCCCGAACGCCAGTGCGTGTCAGTCGGATCATCAAGGCAAGTTTGAACAAGGCGAGATTCAAAGCCGGCAGGATGAGGTGCCGAATTCCGTCTGCAGTAGCAAAACTGGTCTCGATCCCTAAAATCGTTCCGGTTTCGCCCCGCCCATTCGCCGGCAGGATGCCCAGGCCGACGGCGAAGATCATGATCAGCATCATGCCCTGCCAGAAGTTGGGCATGCTGAACCCCAGGATCGATCCGGTCACAACGGTCTCGTCGAACGCGCTGCCGGGCTTGAGACCAGCCCACAATCCGAGAGGAATACCCAGCAGCACCGCGAACAGCATGGCCGTGATGGCCAACTCCAGCGTCGCGGGCAGACGCGCGAAGATCAGCTCGATCGACGGCGTATTGAAGACGAAGGACGTACCGAGATCACCGCGAATCGCATTACCGAGGAAGGTGAAATACTGCAGCGGCAACGGCCGATCGAGCCCGAGGCTCGCAATGGCAGCGTCGAGCTCCGCCCCAGTGGCATCGTCAGGGAGAAGAATCGCGGCAGGATTACCGATGGCATAGATGCCCAGAAACACGACCAGCGAAACCGCCAGCAGGACTCCGACCGACTGCAGCACTCGACGGATCAGATAGGCAATCATGCGCTGCGGACTCCGGCCTGCGGCTCGATCGGATCATCGACCGGCTTCAGAACCATCCTATTGGAAATCCCTGGTTCGATGCGCAATCGCGTCGTATGAGCTGAAGCTCAATCGCTCGGCTGCGAAGCGGCGTACCGCCTCGCAGCCGACCTGGACCAACCCTGGTCAATCAGAACGCTTTGAACAGCCGCAGGTACCAGTGGGTTCCCCGGGCATCGTACATGAAGATGTCAAAATTGATCGGTGCGTTGGCCCGGGAGGGCGGCGGCGAACGATCCGTGACGTTGTCGATGCCAAGGGTCACGCTGGCATCCCACTGGTCCAGGTTGTAGACAAACTGAAGGTCGTGATAGAGCGTTGAGCGATGCTTGCCGCCATTGACGAAGTTGTCCGCAATATCTCTGGAGCTGCCAATGTAGCGTCCCCGCCAGCCGGCTTCGAATGGCCCATTCGTCCAGCGCAGCGAGCCGGTGCCACGCCACTTCGGCATCGTGGTGCGGGCGGGGAAGCCAAGGCCTGCGCGCTCCTCGACGGTGACGGTTCCATCCGGCTGAGGAACGATGTTCTTGAAGCTGATCAGGCGCGCTGCATCGAGCACGGCGTTGAACTCGCCGATGCCGGTGGAAAACCGGTAGCGCAAAGTTGCATCGACGCCCTCAACCTTGGTGCTCGTGAAGTTGCTCACGGACTGCAGCAGACGCAGCACTTCACCGGTGTTCGGGTCGCGCTGGACGAGATCGCAGTTCGTGCCGCCGCGATTGGCGCAAGCGTTGAGGATCTGCTGAGCATTGCGGGTCGCGATGGCGTCGTCGATGTCGATCTTGAACCAGTCTACCGACAGTGACAGCCCTTCGATCGCCCTCGGCGTGAGCACGACACCCACACTCACGGTCTCTGACGTCTCCGCTTCCAGATTCAGATTGCCGCCGGTCTGACCGCGGATGAGACCGTTGTTGAACTGGAGTTGGTCATAGGTCCCGGGAACACCCGCACAGCCTGTCAGCCCACCGCCGCCTCCTGAACATGGGTCAATGGCCTGGAAATTGGTTTCCCGACCGCCCTGGAAGAGTTCGAGAATGGACGGCGCACGGAAGCCTTCCGACCAGGTCGTGCGCAGCAGGATGTCGTCGATGGGCCGCCAGGCGAGGCCCAGCTTGAACGTCGTCTCGCTCCCGAAGGTGCTGTAGTCGGAAAGGCGCGCTGCGGCACTCAGGTCCAGATTCCGGGCACCCGCCACGTCAGCGAGAAGAGGCACGTCAAACTCGATGTAGGCTTCCCTGACGTTGTAGTTGCCGGACGTCCCGTCCCTTGGTGCACCCGTGGAACGGTTCGTGGTCACGAACTCCGCGGGTTGATTGACCATTTCATCGGGACGGTCGAGGGCCGACTCGCGACGGTACTCGACTCCGGCCGCCACCCCGAGGGGGCCAGCGGGCAGTTCGAGCAGTCGGCCGGTGACACTGAATCCTGTGTTGATCTGCTCGGTCCGATGCTCGTCCCTTCCCGTCTGACGAATGTAGTCCGCCATCTCCGGCGTAATGCTGCCGAAGATGTTCAGCGGCACGCAGCCGTTCGCTACGCAGCGATCATTGTCGCCAATGGCGAGAGCAACCCGGTCGAACACGATCTGATTCTGGGCGGTGAAGCTGGCCTCATTCTGGGAAAAGGATCCGAACAGGTCCCAGGACCAGTCCCGATCGAAGGCTTGAAAGCTGCCTTCGAAGCCAGTGAGAAAACGGTAGGTCTTGACGTTCTGAATGTTCTCGCGATTGCCCACGTCATCCATCCAGCGCTGGATGCGGAAATCAGAACCGCCGAGGTCCACTCCGAAGGGATTGAACGGGTGGTCGGCCGGAATCATATGGCCTTGCGGTCCAGTAATGCTCAGCGGCATCGGGGAGAAGCGCTGACTGGACTGACGCCGGTTGTACAAGGCCTCCGTGTGCATCGTGACGTTCGGTGTGATCTCCGTCGTCACCCGCCCAAACAGACCCGTGCGCTCGCTCGGGCCGGCGAGAAAGAAACCCTGCGCCAAAGGATTGAAGTCATCCTCAGGCAGCGTGGCGACGCGGAAGTCGTCCGGGGACGTGCCGGCAGCACCGGGAATTCTCGTCAGCGGCGCCTGCGCTGTCGAAATCCCAGGCAGCTGGTAGAGCCCGCGGGGACTGGTAGGAGGTGAGGTGAAGGGAACGAAAGTCCGTTCGGTCAGCCTGCGATCGATGGTCAGGATCGGATCGATGTCGACATGATTGGCTGACAGCAGGATGGAGCTGCGCTCGAACTTCTTGCCGTAAACCAGCTGCAGGCCAATGCTTCGCCCATCCGAGCGCGATGTCTCGCCGGCATTGATCGTCGCTTCGAGGCCGTCCACGTCACGTCGAGTGCGAATGTTGACCACCCCGGCGATGGCATCGGCACCATAGATCGCCGAAGCGCCGTCCTTGAGCACTTCGACTGAGTCGATGATGCCCATAGGTATGGTGTTGAGGTCGACGAAGTCGCGGAAGCCACGACCACCTACCGCGTTGACCCAGCGACGCCCGTCCACGAGAACGAGGGTCCGGTTGCCGCTGCCCTCGACAGTGCCGAGGTACCTGAGATTGACCGAACTCACACCAAAGGAAGTCCCTTGGGTACCGTTGGAGTTGAGGCTCGTGCCGGCCGCCGGCAATGACTGCAGGATCTGACCAATGCCGAGCGGGGCGATGGCACTGATCTCGTTGGAGGAGATCGTTGTCAGCGGCCCGACTGAATCCGCATCCCGCCTGAGAATGCGGGAACCGGTAACGACGACCTCTTCGATGGGAGCCTGCGCCCCATCCTGCGCCAGGGCCGGGCCACTGGCGACAATGCCTGCCAGAGGCAGCAGCACAGCACCCAATGCCAGCCGGTCCAAAGACAGTCCTGTGGTATTCTTTCCACGCGTTGCCATGAAGCTTCCCCCTGATTGGCTGCTTGTCGACAGCACTGATTCGTTGTTGTCGAGTCCGAGTCTAGGAACGCCATGTTGGAACTTTCAAGATTATTGGTTTTCGGCATGGCTCCATGCGCAGCAGGTATGGGCTGAAATCATGAAGCTGAGCCTGCGAAGTCTCGAAAGCTTTCGCGAAATCATGCGCATGGGATCGGTCACGGCTGCCGCTACGAGTTTGGGTCTCAGTCAGCCTGCAGTCAGTCGACTGCTCGCTCAACTGGAGCAGGAACTAGGCTTCAGAATCTTTGATCGCGAGAAGGGACGGCTGATTCCCACACCTCAGGCGGTGATGCTGTTCGAGGAGGTGGATCTCGCGTTCGTTGGTCTCGACAGGATCGCCATGCTGGCAACGAACATGCAGCAGCTCGATGCCGGATACCTCAGAGTTGTCGCCGTTCCAAGCTTCGCTGAGGGTCCGCTGGTAGGGATCGTCGCAAGCTTCATGGAGTCGAGACCGAAGGTGCAACTCCTGCTCGACTCCCGCAGTCGTCCTTCGATCATCAATCTCGTATCGACACGTGCAGTTGACTGCGGCTTTGGCAAGCTGCCCATCGAGCACCCCGGCATCCGCGTCCGCCCTCTCGTAATCGCCAACACGGTCTGCGCCGTACCAGGCGCACACGCTTTGGCTGGGCGCAAATCGCTATGCGCCGGCGATCTTGCAGGAGAGCCATTGATCATGATCGGCCAGGGCGGGGATACGCGAAACCGTATCGAGGAGGCCTTTCGGGAGGCGCAGGTGCGGCCGTCCATTCGCCTCGAGACGCATCACGTCGGTGCGGCCTGCGCCTTCGCAGGCGCGGGCGTGGGCATCGCGCTGGTCAGCGACCTGCTGGCGCGCCAATACGTGGGCGGCGGCATCGCGCTGGTGCCCTTTCGTCCGAAGATTCCCCAGGAGTATGTGTTCATGACGCCGGCCGGCGCCCAGCAGACGGCCTTGACCGATGCCTTCTACGCCCACTGCCGAAAGTCGATGAGCACCCGCTCGAGGTAGCTGATCTCCCATGCAGACACGCCGCTCGACCGCAGTCCCTGCTGCCGGACGAGGTAGCGCGTGACCTAAGGCAGGAATGCCAGAAAGTATCTGACGCATGGCATGAAAGTTCGGGCTCAACAACGGCCTCGCGAATTCGCATGCTCCGCTCAACCCAGGTCGGATTGATCAATCTGGTCGACGGCAAGCGCGCAGGAATGAACGGCAAGCGCGTCGTAACTGCGGCCGCCGCCAACCCAGCGTAGCCAGACTCAACGCCCAAGCCACTGCACCCCCGACAGGGAACTCTGAATAGGACCCCACGTTATCATGAACGCCAACCCATATTCATTGGGAGGATATGGGTTTGCCTTTTTATTCGTTCTAGTCATTTAGGCGCGGCCCTAGGATGGCCTCCGTTTTCAACCCATTGGTGATTACGGGGACGTACCACATGAAGACCTCATCAGAAGCTTTGCGGAGCCCATGGGTCAAGGCCGCTGCGGTCATCGCTTTCGGCCTCGGCCTCACCTCTGGCGTCGAAGCGCAGAGCAGTTCGCTCGAAGCGCGGATTTCTGCACTCGAAGCGGAACTCGCTGCACTCAAGCAGGAGGCCACGTCCTCCACCACGCGCGTCGACCATCGCGGACTCAGCCTCTCCAACCGCGACGGCGACTTCAATTTCTCTCTGCGTGGCGCGATCCACGGTGATGCCCGCTACTACAGCAGCGACGAGGCTGTAGAAGACGAATTCCTGTTTCGCCGCATACGGCCGACCCTCAATGGCCAACTCGGCCGAGCCGTGAGTTTCCGGATCACGCCCGAGGTTGCGGGCAGCTCCGTCACCCTGCTCGACGCCTACGTGGATCTGGCCCTCACCGATACGGCCAGTCTCAGGATCGGGCAGTTCAAGTCCCCCGTCAGCCTCGAACGGCTGCAGTCGGGCAATGCGCTCGCGCTCATCGAACGCGCCTACGCCGCCGAGGTGGCCGGCAATCGAGATCTCGGCCTGCAACTGCAGGGCCGTTCTGCTGCCAACACCGTGAGCTACGCGCTCGGCATCTTCAACGGCGCACCGGACGGCCGCAACAGCGGCACCGGCAACGCCGACAGCAACTTCGAGCTGGCCGGTCGCCTGTTCTTCGAACCGTTCCGCAATGAAGACAGCCCCCTGAAAGGGCTGGGTTTCGGCATCGCGGGCAGCATCGGCGACAAATCCGGCTCCGGCAACGACTTCCTGCCGCGCTACCGCAGCCCCGGCCAGCAGACCATCTTCAGCTATCTCGCAACCTCAAGACCGCGATCACCTACCAGCACAGCCGCTTCGGATGGCGGCGCTGCGAACGGCAGCGACCGTGGCAATGAAAACCTGGTGTTCGGGCGCTTTCAGCTCGCCTTCTGAGCTCCATTTCCATCCATCTCAAACTCTCGAGGTAAGCCGACATGACACTGAAATCCCTAGGCACGTTGCTTCTCGCAACGCTGACACTGTCGCTGGCAGGCGGAGCCATCGCCCAACAACGTACGCTCTTGAACGTCTCCTACGATCCCACCCGGGAGCTGTACCAGGCCATTAACGCGGAGTTCGCCACCTACTGGCGCGAGCGTACCGGCGAGACCGTGACTATCCGTCAGTCCCATGGTGGATCGGGCAGTCAGGCCCGCGCCGTCATCGATGGCCTCGACGCTGATGTCGTTACCCTCGCCCTCGCTGCCGACATCGATGCCATCGTCGAAAACTCGGGCGTCGTTCCCGCCGACTGGCAGGGCAAGTTGCCCCACAACAATGCGCCCTACCAGTCGACCCTGGCTTTCCTCGTGCGCAAGGGCAATCCGAAGAACATCCGCACCTGGAGCGATCTCGCGCGGCCTGACGTGCGGGTCGTGACGCCGAACCCCAAGACTTCCGGTGTCGCGCGCTGGAATTATCTGGCCATGTGGGGGTACGCCCTGAGGCAGGAACTCGGTGAGGACTTCGTTGCCAAGCTCAACGATCCTGCCCATGCCGAGGCCGTCGCAGCCGCCAATACCAAGGCCGCTGAGTTCGTCGGTCGCATCTACGGCAACGTCCCGGTGCTCGATCGCGCCGCTCGCGGCGCCACCAACACCTTCATCCAGCGCCGCATCGGCGACGTGCTGATCAACTGGGAGAACGAGATCCTGCTCGGCGCCAACGAGATCGACGAGGCTGGCCTCGAACTGATTGTGCCGCCGGTTTCCATCCTGGCTGAACCGGTCGTTGCCCTCGCCGAGACCAATGCCCGCCGCAAGGGCAATCTCGAAGTGGCCCAGGCCTATCTCGAATTTCTCTACACGGACGTCGCCCAGAATCTGATCGGCCGCTACTACTACCGGCCCGCCAACCAGGAGATCGCGGCGCAGTACGCCCATCAGTTCCCGCCGCTTTCGCTGTTCACCATCACCGAGGTGTTCGGCGGTTGGGCCAAGGCCAACGCAGCGCACTTCGCCGACGGCGCCAGCTTCGACCAGATCTACCAGCCCGGTCGGCGCTGATGCTCGAACTCAATACCAGCAATCAGTTCGCAGGCAAAGTCATCGGCATTCGCAGCGGTGACGTGGTCTCCCAAGTGGAAGTGGAAGTGGAAGTGGAAACGGCGGCGGGTGGCGGATAGGAAAAATAACGTGCCTTTTTCCTACCTGCCTGAAACATGCCCAGCGCTTCAGCAACGGTCAACGACGTGTCCCTCCGATCCATAGTGATCGGCAGGGGAAAAATCTCACGCAGCATCGGGCCGGCTTCCTACAAGCCCGCGAGTCGATCGGGAAGGTCGGTATCCAGTGGCCAAGG
>JAFIFL010000069.1 GCA_020832055.1 Gammaproteobacteria bacterium | reverse complement strand
CAACGCCTCGCAATCGGCCCATTCGCTGCGCGAATAGGGCTCTCCCACAAAGGCGGGTACCCATCTGAAAAGTTGTTTCAAAACAAGACCGTTGCCGTATGTTTCATAAGAGCGGACTTGGCCGCGGCGCTTGTCGCAGATCGCCGATCGTGGACAAGTGCGCTGTTGCGCGCCGTCCCTGGCGCACACCGCTTTTTTCGCGATGCACTTCGCCCCATGCGACATGCGCCCACGGTGCGGGGGCAGCAGACTCCGGGATCAGCGGCGGTCCAGCGTCTTGTTCCATTCCTCGATGCGCGTTTCCTGGCCGCTGACGGCCGCGTCGGCATCGCCGGTCAGGGTCGCCTTCTCGATCCGGTCACCCTGGGCAATGGCGTCCACCACGGCCTGATCTTCCGCTCCGAGCACTTCCCCGAAGATGGTGTGGGCCCCGTCGAGCCAGGGCGTGGCGACGTGGGTGATGAAGAACTGACTGCCATTCGTACCCGGACCGGCATTGGCCATGGACAGGCGTCCGGGCGAGTCGTGGCGCAGCGCCTGCGTGAACTCGTCCTCGAAACGGTATCCCGGATCCCCGGTCCCGGTGCCCTTGGGGCAGCCGCCCTGGATCATGAATTTCGGAATCACCCGATGGAAGCTCAATCCATCATAGAAACCCCGCTTGACCAGATTGGCGAAGTTCGCGACGGTCACGGGTGCGTGTTCGGGAAACAGCCGCAGGCGGATGGTCCCCCGATTGGTCACGAATTCCACTCCTACAGTTGCGGTCATGCGGCTCTCCTTCATCAGAAAAATTGGGAAAGGGCGTTGCGTCAGCGGCTTCTGGCGCCATGGCAGGCAGTCTAGGCGGTTCGCCCGTTGAACGCGATCATGGGAAAACCCGCCCGGACGGGCGACGGTGCTGTCGCGGGGAGGTGATGTCCACCGCCGGCGTGCAGGCCGATCAGCGCTGGTGGTTCGCTTTCCATTCGCTGTAGGGCATGCCGTAGACGATCTCGCGCGCCTCGGCATCGTCGAGGTCCACGCCGCGTTCGGCAGCCGCCGCCCGGTACCACTTCGACAGGCAGTTGCGGCAGAAGCCGGCCAGGTCCATGAGATCGATGTTCTGCACGTCCTTGCGGCTGTCGAGGTGCTCGAGCAGCCGGCGGAAAGCGGCGGCTTCGACTTCAGTTCGGGTGGCTTCGTCCATTGTCCTGACTCCTGAGTGCTTGATTGCGCCATGCATGGCCTCGGCGCCCTGGCCGTTTCATTCGCCGGTCAGGCGTTCCGCCAGGACGGCTTGCGACCATCGAGAAAGGCGTCGATGCCCTCGGCGGCATCGAGGGCCTGCATGTTCTCGACCATGACGCGCGCGCAGTGATAATAGGCTTCGTCCAGCGGCTGCTCGAGCTGCTGTTGGAACGCGGCCTTGCCGAGGCGCAGGGTCAGCGGTGAATGGTCGGCGATGCGCGTCGCCATGGCCAGGGCGGCTTCGAGGTGCTCGCCGTCGGCCACCACCCGGTTGATCAGCCCGATGCGCGCCGCATGCTCGGCGTCGATCATGTCGCCGAGCAACAGCATTTCCAGGGCGTGCTTGCGGGCGACGGCGCGGCTCAAGGCCACCATGGGGGTGGAGCAGAACAGGCCGATGTTCGCGCCAGGGGTGGCAAAACGGGCGCTGGCGGCAGCGACCGCGAGATCGCAGCTGGCCACGAGCTGGCAGCCGGCGGCGGTGGCGACGCCATGCACGGCGGCGATGATGGGCTTCGGGCTGTCGCTGATGCGCGCCATGACTTCGCCGCAGGTATCGAACAGGCGGGTCAGGCTGGCCTCCTGGCCCTCGGCACGCATCTCCTTGAGATCGTGTCCGGCACAGAAGCCGCGACCGGCTCCGGTGAGGACGATGGCGCCGATGGCGGGCTCCGTCAGGGCGGCCGCCAGCGCCCGATCGAGGGCCTCGACCATGGCCATGGACAGCGCATTGTAGGCGCCGGGCCGGTCGAGGGTCAGGATGCGGACCCGGCCGCGATCCTCGTGGGTGACGCTACCGGTGGACATGATTCATGACTCCGTTCTGCGAACGAAAACGGGCGCATCGGGCTGTGATTCCTCGGCATGAAAGCGGTAGCCCGCCACATCGAACGCGGACAGCGCATCGGCCTTGGTGACCCGGTTGCGGATGATCCAGTTGGCCATCATGCCTCGGGCCTTCTTGGCGTGAAAGCTGATGAAGCGATAGCTGCCGTTGCTCCAGTCCTTGAAGGCAGGCGTCACGACCCGGGCATCGAGGCCGGCGGGGTCCACGGCGCGCCAGTATTCCTGGGAGGCGAGATTGACCACCAGCGGTGCTCGCCTGCCTTGCAGCTCCGAGGCCAGGGTTGCTGTCAGGCGGTCGCCCCAGAAGGCGTACAGGTCGCGGCCGCGGTCGGTAGCGAGCCGGGTGCCCATCTCCAGCCGGTAGGGCTGGATCAGATCGAGCGGACGCAGCAGCCCGTAGAGGCCTGACAGGATGCGCAGGTGTTTCTGGGCGAAGTTGAAGTCGGTGCGGCTGAAGCGGTCGGCTTCGAGGCCGGTGTAGACATCGCCACGGAAGGCCAGGACCGCCTGTTTGGCGTTGGCGGGCGTGAACGGTTCGCTGAAGGCACCAAAGCGGGCGTAGTTGAGGTCGGCGAGCTGGTTGGAAATCTTCATCAGCCGGGCGATGTCCGCCGGTGATTGGTCCCGCAGGACGTCGATCAGTTCGCGGGAGTGTTCGAGAAATTGCGGCTCGGTATGGGTGCCGACCACTGGCGGCGTTTCGAAGTCCAGGGTCTTGGCAGGAGAGATCAGGATCAGCATGGGTTCAATCCTCCGCAATGCCACCGAGTGCAGGAAACAGGGCGGCGAAGAACTGGTTCAGCGTCAGGCTGAGCAGGGCGAGGTCGGCATCGAGGCGCGCCGCAGCCGACTCGTCATCGCCTGAGGCTGCTTCACCGGTGGGCAGTTTCATCCGCCTGAACGCGCCGTCTTCACTGAGTACGCAGCGCAACGGCTCGTCGGCTCCGGCCTCCCAAAGCAGTTCGAGGGCGGTCACCCGCAAGCCGCGATCGAGGGCTGCGACCACATCGTCTTCATCCAGGGGCTGGGCCCGGAAGCGCACTTTGTTGGCCGTATCCTGGGGATGCTCGAGGTCACACCAGCCGCCGAGTTCGAAACCCTGCGGCAGGTCGCGGCTTTGTACCCAGGTCGTGAGGACGCCATCCAGGGGCTGCGCGAAGGCCAGGGGGCGGACCCCGAGATTGCCGAGGCTGCCGCGCAGCAGGGTCAAGAGCGTCTCGCCACGGGCGGCCGTGGCGGTATCGATGATCACCAGCCCGCTGGTCGGATCGATGAGGAGCCACTGACGTACTGAACGGAGCAGGGCTTTGGGAAGCAGTTCCGCGCGAATGCCCTCAGCCAGTTCCCGGCGTTCAGCCGCCCTCAGGCGGCGTCCTTCCTTCTGCTCGGCCTCCGCGAGGCGCTCGGGCAGAATCTCATTGACGGCACTCGCAGGAAGTATCCGCTCTTGGGTGCGGGCGCGCAGCAGCAGCTTGCCGGCCACGGTGTGAACCAGCGCCTCCGGGTCCTCGCCGCCGAGGGGGGCTTCCCAGCCCAGGGTCTCGGCCTGCCCGGGGGCGCAGGGCGCAAAGGCGTCGCTGGCGAGTCTGGCAGACAGGTCCTCGGCCTCGAGGTCCCAGGGTGCCGTGAGCCGCCAGGCGCGAAAATTGCGGAACCACATGGGCTTGGGCCTCGTCGGCTGCAGTCAGGGCGCGGGATTATGCAGCAGTCGAGAACTCCGTCAATCTTTGGGGCATCAGGCAAATGGACACTCGTGCCCCCGATCCCGCACTATTCCTGGGCTGGGAGGGGCGGGATGTCCAAGTGGGCGTCCGCAGGCGATCGGGGTTCGTAAGTCGTGCAGAATCTGCTCAAGCGCTATGACGTCTTGTGGACCGTGGTCATCTTCCTGCTGATGATCCCGATGATCCGCTTCGAAGCCTTCAGTCTGATCGAGGATGAACTGCTGTCCTGGCGCCACCTGCTGCGCTGGCAGGTGGCCGACACCCAGGCCACCACGTTCTCCGCCGACAGCATCATCCTGGTGCGGACTGACGAGGCCTTCTACAGTGAGTACGGCGGGTTTCCGCTGCGTCGCGCTGACTACGGCAGGCTGGCCAAGCATCTGGCGGAGCTCGATGCGGCGGTGGTGGCCATCGACGCCCTGTTCGACTATCCGAATGCCTATGGCGAAGACCCGGAGACGGCCGCCATGTTCGCCGAGGCCGGCAATGTCCTTTTGGTCTCCAAAGGCATCATCGATACCGATGGCCGCCGTCCCCTCGGGCTCACCTATCCGGTGGCGGCGCTGCGCGACGTTTCCCGTTCCGGTTACTCGAACATCTCCTCCCAGAGTCGCGTCCGCACCCGCATCTCCAGGCTGCGGGTGTTTCCGGAACTGACCAATCGACAGGACGGCTGGCCCTTTGCGGTGCAGGCGCTTGCCATGCTCGAGGGGGTAGAGCCGAGGCTCGAGGATGGTCGTCTGATCATCGGCGATATCGATGTCAAACTGCATCGGGGCCTCGACCTGTTCATCGACTTTCCTGAACTTCCGGGCTCGACCCGTTTCCTGTCGGAGCATTACGGCTTCTCGGCCATGGATGTCCTGCGCATGCCGGAGATGCGTCCCGACGAGGTGCGCGATCTGCGGCTGGACGTGGCTGGCAAGATCGTCGTGGTCGGTGATACCTCCCAGGCAGCGAACGATATCTTCGACACGCCGGTGGGGCAGGTCTACGGGGCCGAAATCATCGCCAACACCATTCATACCCTGCTGCAGGGCGGCCCGATCCGGCCACCGCCCTTCCTGATCGAAATCCTCGCGCTGCTGGCGTTCTGCGTCCTGGTGCTGGCGACCTCTCTGATCCGGACGGCGCCCACCCGGGTGCTGGCCACCTTGCTGCTGTTCGGCGGATACCTTGTGGTCGGTATTCTGGTGTACGGTCTGCTCGGCGTGGCCATGGCCATGACCTACAGCCTGCTGGCGGGTCTGATGGGCGTGCTGCTGATCAGTCTGCGCTTCTATCTTGCGTCAGATGAGTCCCTGGGCCTGGCGGTGCGGGAATCGGCGGAGAGCAACCGCATGCTGGCGCTGGCCATGCAGGGCCAGGGTCAACTGGACATGGCTTTCGACAAGTTCCGCAAGATACCTCTGGACGCCGGCGTCGCCGACCTGGTCTACAACCTCGCCCTGGATTTCGAACGCAAGCGTCAGTTCAACAAGGCCGTGTCCGTGTACAACTATCTGCTTGGGTGGAAGGCGGATTACCGCGACGTCGCCGAGCGCAAGCAGCGCGCCCAGGCCGCCGAAGACAATCCCATGAAGGGGTCCGGTGGGACGTCGATACTGACCACGGGCGGGACCGAGAAGCCCATGCTCGGTCGCTACGAAGTCGAGAAGGAGCTCGGTCAGGGCGCCATGGGCGTGGTTTATCTAGGTCGCGATCCCAAGATCAATCGCGTGGTGGCCATCAAGACCCTGTCGCTGGCGAGCGAGTACGAAGGCGACGCGCTCAAAGAGGTCAAGGAGCGCTTTTTCCGCGAGGCCCAGTCGGCGGGTCGTCTGAACCACCCCAATATCGTCGCCATCTATGATGCCGGGGAGGAGCATGATCTGGCCTACATCGCCATGGAGTTCCTCAAGGGCAAGGATCTGAGCAGCAGGACCGATCCGGAACATCTGCTGCCGTTGCCGGTGGTGGTGGATCTGATGATTCAATGTGCCGAGGCGCTCGACTACGCCCATCGTGAGAACGTCGTACATCGGGATATCAAGCCCGGCAACATCATGTACGATTCGGACGCCGGGAAGGCTACGATCACTGACTTCGGCATCGCCAGGATCACCGATGCGAGTCGGACGCGGACGGGTACGGTGCTCGGCACACCGAATTACATGTCGCCGGAACAGGCGCTCGGCGAACATGTGGACGGGCGCTCCGATCTGTTCTCGCTTGGAGTCGTGCTGTACCAGATGGCCACCGGCCATCTGCCGTTCCAGGCCGAGTCCATGGCGACCCTGCTCTACAAGATCGTCAACGAGAAGCATCCGGACCCGGCCGTTTATCGTCCGGACCTGCCCACGGGCCTGCGCAAGATCGTCCACAATGCGCTGGGTAAGAATCCAGAGCGGCGCTACCAGACGGGGGCCAAGCTCGCGGCGCATCTGAAGGTCCTGCGACAACGGTTGGCCGAGGAGCAAAGACTGGCATGAGTCTGCGTGACCGCATCAGCATGGCCGGACTCACGCACACCGGGCAGGTCAGGGAACACAACGAAGATTGTATCGGGTTGCGTCCGGAAGTGGGCCTGCTGGTGTTGGCTGACGGCATGGGCGGGCTGAAGGCGGGTGAGGTGGCCAGTGCCATGGCTGTGGAGGTGATCACTGCGGAACTCGAGGCGGAACTCGAGGAGATTCCGGCCGCCGGCCATGACGAAGCGAGCGGCTATGCTCTGCATTCGCTGGCAGTGGGGCGCGCCATCACCAAGGCCAACGCCAGCATCTTCGGTGTGGCTCAAAGCCAGCCGCAGTGCGCCGGCATGGGCACCACGCTGGTGGTCGGTCTGTTTTTCGACAATCGCCTCACCGTGGCCCATGTGGGTGACTCGCGCATGTATCGGCTGCGTGAGGGCGTCCTCGAGCAGGTGACTTCTGACCATTCGCTGGTGCAGGAACTCGTGGATCGCGGCTTCTATACGCCCGAAGAGGCGCGCCACGCCACCAACAAGAACATCGTGACCCGTGCGCTGGGCATCGGAGCGGCAGTCGATGTCGACATGCATGAAGAGCTCGCCCTGATGGGCGATCTCTATCTGCTGTGTTCCGACGGGCTCAACGACATGATCGATGATGAGCAGATTCGTACCATCCTGGCCGAGAATCGCGGTAACCTTGATGCTGCGGCCGAGATCCTGGTGGACGCCGCCAATGCCGAAGGTGGGCGTGACAACGTGTCGGTGCTCTTGGCGCGTGTGGATCGGCCGTTTCCGGTCGCGACTGGCTGGTTTCGCAGGATGGTGAGCTGGTTCGACTGAGTTCCATTTCAGCCACGGGACGTTCGAGGCATGGCGGGAAAACTGATCCTCTCTTTCAATGACGAGACCGTTGGGGAGTTTCCTCTGAACCAGGAAACGCTGACCATCGGCCGTCGTCCGGAATGTGAGATTCACATTGACAATCTCGCGGTGAGCGGTCGCCACGCACGGGTCATCACCATCGCCGGCTCGTCGTATCTCGAAGACCTCGACAGCACCAATGGCACTTTCGTCAACGGCAAGAAGGTCGCCAAGCATCCATTGTCCGATGGCGATTTGATCGTGGTCGGCAAACACACCCTGCGCTTCGCGGGCGAGGGAGCGCCGAAACAGAAGGGCGGGGGCAGTTTTGCCGAGACCATTGTCATTGGTCCCGATGAGACCAGCGCCCTGCGCAAGGCTGCTACCGAGGCCGAAGCCGCCCGCGCGCGACAGGCGGATGAGGACAGCCGCGACGCCCAGCCCGCCAGTGCCGCTTCGGCCAATATCGGCCCGGCGCGGTTGCGCCTGCTCAGTGTCTCCGCGCCGGGCAAGGAAATGGCGCTTTCCAAGGCGCTCACCACCCTCGGCCGCCCGGGCATTCAGGTGGCCGCCATCTCCCGGCGTCACAATGGTGACTTCATCGTTCACGTCGAAGGCGGTCCGGACAACGAGCGGCGGCCGATCGTCAATGGCGCCGCCATCGGTGCGAAGAGCCAGCTCCTCCGGGACCAGGACGTCATCGAGATCGCCGGGGTCGAACTCCAGTACCTGCTGGGCTGACCGGATGCCTGCGGCGCTGCGCGGGCTTGCGCAGTCGTTCACATTTCTCATGTGACCCAACCTGCAGGTTCGTGCATTCGAGCCGCTGTGGCCCCTGCGCGGTTGTGGGGCATGCACCGCGTCATTAGGATCGGGGCATGTTCGCCCTGCGGGGCCAGCCGCAGGCTGGGCCAGGGCGAGCCTTCGGGGAGGATTGACCCATGTCGATAGTGGCCGCAGCACCCGCACCCGCAGGCGGGATTCCGGATGGTGCGCGTGGCGGGCTGCGTCGCGTTCGCCTGTGGGCCTCGACGCTCGTGTTTGCGACATTCCTGGCCGGTTGTGCCGCGCCAGGCGTCGTACCGGAGACGGATCCTGGCGTCGTCCTCGCGCAGCTGCAGGAGGATCTCGAACCGCTGCTGGCCGCGGGGGATCTCGATGCCGCCCTCGCTCGCGTCGACGCGGCAGTGGTGCGCCACCCGGGCGTGGCCGAACTCCACGCCGAGCGGGCCCTGCTGCTGTTGGAAGCGAATGATCACGAGCGTGCGGCAGCGGATCTGCGGCAGGCGGCGAGGCTGGCTGCACAAGCCGGAGCACCGGAGCAGGCCGAGGCCTACGGCAGCATCCTCAGCGACGTTCTCGAGCAGCCCGGGGACTGGATCGAGCAGGCCGCCGCCGAGGCTGAAGCGCTGCCCGACTCGGAAGCGGCCTTCGATGCCCTGGAGTTCTGGGATGCGCTGCGCCAGGAAGCCATGGAGTTGGCGGCCGAAGGCGACCTCGCCGGCGCCATGGACACGCTCGAGCAGGCTCTGAATCTGGCGGAAGATGCTTTCGGACCGGAGCACAGGCTCACTGTGGAAAGCATCCTCGACCTGGCCAACGTGTCCTTTGCCATGGGGGATGCGGCGGGCGCCGAAGCGCTGCTGATGTTTGCGCTTGAGCGCTCGAGGACCCGGCCCGGTCCCGGTCATCCCTGGACGTTGGACATCATGGCCTCCCTGGCCGATCTGTTCGAATCCGCGGGTCGTCCTGACGAGGCGCTCGAAGTCACCCTGGAGGCTGCCGGGGAGGCGCTGGCCACCCAGGGCGCCCATGCGGTGGACGTCATCGAGCTCGAGATGCTGCTGGCCCAGCGCCTGGAAGCGGTCGGCGACTATGCCGGCGGCGCCGAGCGCCTCGAAGGCACCTGCGCCCGCGTTTCCGAGCACTACGGCCGCCACCATGTGCGCACGGCGGACTGCCTCGAACAGTATGCGATCCTGCTGGGCCGGGGCGGCGATCTCGAAGGGGCGGAGGACAGTTTCAGCGAGGTGCTGGCCCTGCGTCGGGCGCTGCACGGGGAGCGCCACGACAAGGTGCTGCAGACCCGGCTCGACCTCGCCATTCTGCTGCAGCAGCAGGGTGCCCACAGCGATGCTGCGGCGGAGCTCGACGATCTGGCCGGTCGCGTGGCCCCGGATGGTCCCCTGCGCTGGTCCGTGCAGGAGGCCCAGGCCCGCACGCTGCTCGAAACCGGCGAGCTGGAACGGGCGGACCGGCTGGCCCGCGAAGTGCTCGACGAACGCATGCTGGCGTTCGGAGAGGACCACCCGCTCACCCTGGATGTGCTCAATCTGCTCGGTGCCATCTATCAGCGTACGGGCAATCTCAGCGCCGCTGAAGATACCTGGAGTGCCGCGCTCTCCGGGTATCGGCAGCGCTATGGCGTCGAGCATCTGGCGACGCTGACCGCCATGTCCAATCTCGGCGTGGTCCTCGAGCAGCAGGGTGCCTTCGATCGCGCGGAGCCTCTGCTGCGGACGGCCATGAACGCCTCCGAGCGCATGCTCGGCCCGGCTCACCCGCAGACCCTGAACACCATGAACAACCTGGCGCTGCTTTACGAAAGCCAGGGCCGTTTCAACCGCGCCGAACCCCTGTATCTGCTGCCCATCGAAGTCCTGTCCGGAACCCTGGGTGAGGCCCACCCCCGGACCATTGCGGTACGCAACAACCTGGCGTTCCTGTACATGATGGAAGGTGATCCGCGGCGGGCTGCGGCCATCTTCGAGGACGTGCATGCCGCCTGGGTGCAGGCCCTCGGTGCCGAGCATCAGGATACGCTGCGGGGCCTGAACAACCTCGGCCGCGCCTATCGCGGGATGGGCGACTTCGATCTGGCCGCTGAGCGGATCGTCGAAGCCTTGGCGCTGCGCCGGTCGGTGCTGGGGCCGCGGCATCCAGACAGCCTGCGCTCGCAGATCGATCTCGGCATTCTGGAGCGCGACCGCGGCGATCTGGCGGCAGCGGAGACGGAACTGCGCGCGGCGCTGCAGCTGGCGGAGAACGTGCTGGGGGCAGAGCATCCCTATACCTTCGAGGCGCTCAATGCGCTCGCGGACGTGCTTCAGGATTTCGGTCGCCTCGACGCTGCCTTCGATCTGCGGCGTGTCGGTTTCGAGCGCCGTACCCGGTTTTTCGATCGCATGCTCTGGGTGACCAGCGACAATGCGAGGGAAGGCTATCTGCGGCTGCATCGCCCGGAACTCGACCGGTACCTGCAGTTGCTGCCCGAGCTGGACCCGCATGCTGCGGCGCGCGAGTTGCTCGACGTCTCGTTGCAGCGCAAGGGCCTGCTGCTGAAGGTCACGTCGGAAATCCGGCAGATCGCCAGCCTCGGCCTCGATGCGCAGATGGTTCGGTTGACCGAGGCGTTGACCGACGCCCGCGAGGAGCTTGCGGCCCTGACGCTGGCCGGGCCTGGCGAGAGCGACCCGGAGGGGCATCTGGCCCGCATGCGCATGTTGGAAAGCCGCGTTGCAGATCTGCAGGGAGAGCTCGGCCGGGCCAGCCTGCGCTACCGGGAGGCCATCGCTGAACTCTCTGTGGATGACCTGGTTGACCATCTGCCTGAGCAGGGCGCCCTGGTGGACTTCCTGGTCTATCAGCGCCCGGATGGTAGTCAGGCCCTGCTCGCCGGCATTCTGCAGCGTGGTGCCGGAGCGGCCGAGCCGACATTCACCCTCGTGCACTACGACAGCATGGCCCCGATCACGAGCCTGGTGCAGGAGTTCCGCGCCATCATCCAGGATGTGGACGCCCTGGACGAGGACGTGAAGGACGTGGGCATGGAGGTGTTCGAGGCACTCTGGGCCCCGCTGGCAGCCGAGCTGTCGGCGGACGGTAAGGTCTATCTGGTGCCGGATGGGGTGCTCAACGTGCTGCCGTTCGATGCCATCGTCGACCCGGCGGATGGGCGCTATCTGTTGGAAACCAGGGATCTTCACCTGCTGTCCTCGGCGCGGGATCTGGTGCCCTCTGTGGTGCCGCCGTCCACCGGAAGCTTCCTGGTGTTCGGGGGGCCTGATTACGACACCGAAGAGGCGGCAGGTCCCGAAGTGCTCGCGGAGGCGCGTCGGCGCAGCGTCGCTCGTGCGGCGCTGGCCCTGGACGTCAACGGTCATGGCACTGGCAACGGCGCCGCCGTCGATGAGACGGATGACGCGTTTGCCACCGGGACACGAGGTTCGAGAGCGGCGCGGTTCGATGCCATGCGCGGCGTCGCCCTTGCGGATCTCGACTCCCGGTCCGCGGCTGAGCTGGCCAGTCTCAGGGCGGCATCGCGGGGCCTGCGCGGACTGAGCTTCTCGCCGCTGCCCGGGGCAGAACTCGAAGGTGAGCTGATTGGTCGACAGATCGCCGAGGCGCGTGAGTCCTTCGTGCTCTATACAGGGCGCGAAGCCGAAGAGCAGGTGCTCAACGAGCTCGATGGGCCACCGCGGGTGCTGCACATGGCGACCCATGGCTTTTTTCTGCAGGCCGATGACGAACTCCGGCAAAGGCTCTTGCGCACCGAGCGCAGCCTGGACGTCATGGTGCCTCCCCCGGGTGACAATCCGCTGCTGCGTGCAGGGCTCGCTTTCGCCGGTGTCAACTCGAATGCACCATTCCTGGGTGAAATCGACACCCGCAACGACGGGATCCTGACGGCCCTCGAAGTGCTCGGACTGGATCTTTCCGGCACGGAACTCGCCGTGCTCTCTGCCTGCGATACCGGCGTCGGCGAAATCCATGAGGGGGAAGGGGTCTACGGACTGCGACGTGCGTTCCAGGAGGCTGGCGTGCGTCAGGTGGTGACCTCCCTCTGGGAAGTCAGCGATGCCGGCACCCAGGCGCTGATGACGGCCTTCTATGAGCGCATGTTCGCCGGTATGCCGCCGAGGGAGGCATTCCGTGAGGCCCAGCTGGAACTGCTGGAGTCTCCGCGCTGGGGTTATCCATTCATCTGGAGTGCATTCGTCCTCGTCGGAATCTGACGGCACGAGCTGTGGGGAATGCGAGAATCGGGTGGTTCGGGCGGTGTTTGCCTGAACTTTTGACGGGTTGAGCAGGACAGACGCCGACTCGTTCACAATCCCTTCACGGTGCAGCGTGTAATACTGCGCCCTGGCCATGAAGAGGAGGAGGCATTCATGTCGATTTACGCACGGATCAGCGTGCTCGCGGCTATTGCAGTGCTCGCGCTGGCGCAGGTCTCCGCCTATGCCAGTGGGCCGGTGGCGCGGGTCACGGAGATCCAGGGCAGCATCGAGTTCTCGCGCGATGGCGAGCGCTGGGAACCGGTGACACGGACCAAGTACCTGTTTCCCTCGCAGTACGTCCGCTCAGGGTCCGACAGCAGCGCCACGGTGATCAATCAGGCGTCCGGAGAGATCAATGATCTCGGTGCGGGAACGACCATCAAGGTCGTCGACGGCACGCTCGAAGTGGTCGCTGGCAGCAACTTCGGTGTTCAGCAGCAGGCCAGCGGTGGCTTCTGGCAGGCGCTGCGCAACAAGTTTGCGACCACCCAGCGCTATACGACGGTCCGACGCAGCGTGCGCAGTGCCGACGAGCAGCCCCAAGTGGACACCGCCCGCAACATCGCTGTGGGCGCGCCGTGGCCGGAGCTGGTGTGGTCCAATGCCGGGCCGGAGTACGCCTATCGTCTGCATATCGGCGACCAGACGTTCGACATTTCACCTTCGTCCACCAGCGAGATGATCCGCTTTCGCGTGCCCGAGCTGGCGTCCGGCGAGCATACCTATGCCGTGGACGTGATTCTGGACGGTGAAACGGTCTACACGCCTCGTCGTCGCAGCACGTTGAACTGGCTCGATGCCGAGCAGACCGCGGCCATCAAGGCGGAACTCGAAGCCATGCGCGCGGACCCCGTCCGCAATGATCCGTTCCTGATCGCAGACTATCTCGAGGAGCAGGATCTGCTGGTGCCCGCTCTCGATACCTATCGGGAGTTCTTCCAGAGTTACCCGGACGAGAATGATATGCGTCCGTTCCTGATCAAGGCCTACCACGACCTGCGCCTGCTCGACCTGCGCGAGAAGGAGGCGATCACCTACAACACCGTGGAGATGATGGGTGGCAGCACACCCTGATCCCGGGGCAGGTATGGGGCGTCGCGCCGCGGATTCCATTGCGGAATTCGCGGCGCAGTTGTTTTGAGAGCCGGGCAGTGGCTCACCAGCCGACTGTGCGAAGATGAAGAGGGATGGGAATCGCTCGCTGCTCTGCGTGCGGGCCTGGATGCTGACTCGGGGGAGCCATGGGGGAAATCACCAGGCGCTGGGATGTGGCGGCGGTCGTGCTGCTGTTTATGCTGGCCATCGCTGCCGAGCGTCTCGAACTGTTCTCGGCTGTAGAAGAGCAGGCGGTTTCCTTCCGGCAGATGATGCGCACGCAGGTGACCTTTCCTGCTGACACCATCAGCTTCGTGGTCCAGGACGAGGACTTCTTCGAGAACTATGGCAGTTGGCCCCTGCGCCGCACTGACCTCGCCCGGATCGCCCTCAACATCAGCGCTCTCGGCGCGCGGGTCGTGGCTCTCGATAACCTCTTCGACTTCCCCTCCTCCTACGATGAGGACGACACCGCTGCGGAGCTGCTGGCCACGGCAGGGAATGTGCTGACCGTGTCCCAAGGCGTGGTCGAGGACGGCCGGATGACCCGGATCAACTATCCGGTGGAGCCCCTTCGCAGTGCTGCGCGCAGCGGCTACACCAACGTCCAGTCCACCAGCCAGATCATCGAGAGCCTGTCACGGTTGCGCCTCTATCCGGAAGCGGCGGGGCTGCCGGATGGATGGCCGTTCGCCGTCCAGGCCGTCGCCATGTACCTGGGCGAAGAACCCGCCTGGGAGGACGGTCAGCTGACCTTCGGTGACGCGCTCAGCGTACCCTGGCCGGCAGATGGCATGCTCCGCATCGACTACCCCGCATTGCCCGCAGGTGCCAGCGGCTATGCAGAGGTGTTCGGCCTGTCGGCGCTTGAACTGCTGGAAATCGACCGGCTGAGCGAGGCGGAGCTCGAGGAACTGCGTTACTGGATGCAGGACCGCATCGTCGTCTTCGGCGATACCTCGGAAGTATCTCACGACTTCTTCATGACCCCTCTGGGTCGTCTTTACGGCGTCGAGTTCATCGCGGCCACGATGGCCACGTTACTGGCAGGGGGCCCCCTGCAGCCAGCGGGACCCCTGGCGCAGGCGATGGTGGCGCTGCTGGTCCTCGCGGCACTGCTGGCCACGGCCTTTTCCCAGAGCCCGGGAGTGCGGGCTATCGGTGCCCTCGCCATCCTCGTGGTCTGGGCGAGCCTGGTCACGTGGAGCTACGTCTCCCTGGGCGTGATCTTCTCCATGGCGTACGTCGCCATGGCGCTCCTGTTGGGTTTCCTCGTCATCAACCTGCGCTTCTACCTGCGTGAGCGGAATCAGAAGACGCTGATCCGGGATGCTTTCGGCCAATACCTCTCGCCCAAGGTCGTGAACATCCTGGTCAAAGATCCCTCCCGGCTCCGGCTGGGTGGCGAGCGCCGGGAAATGACGGCTTATTTTTCGGATGTGGCCGGATTCTCGACCATTTCCGAGCAACTGACGCCAGAGGAGCTGGTCGCACTGCTCAATGAATATCTGACAGCCATGTGCGACATCATTTCTGAGTACGAAGGGACGGTGGACAAGTTCGAGGGCGACGCGATCATCGCCTTCTGGGGGGCACCACTGGAACAGCCCGATCACGCCCGCCGCGCCTGTCTGGCGGCCATCGACATGCAGCGCTTCATGGTTGGCTACCGCGCCCGCCTGAAAGCTGATGGCCGGCCCGTGCTGCACGTGCGCATGGGCATGAATACCGGCGACATGCTCATCGGCAACATGGGTTCCGCGCAGCGCATGGACTACACCATGATGGGCGATGCGGTGAATCTGGCGGCTCGCCTGGAGGGTGCGAACAAATTCTACGGCACTTACACCATGATCTCGGAGAGCACCTACTCCCAGGTCGCCGATGCGGTGGAAGTGCGTGAACTCGATCTGGTACGGGTGGTCGGACGACGCGAACCGGTCCGCATTTACGAACTGCTGGAACGCAAGGGTGAGCTGGATCCCGACCGGCAGGACGTGATGGATGCCTACTCGGCGGCGCTTGCGCACTACCGGGCGCAGCGCTTCGAGGAAGCGCTGGCCGGGTTCCGCAGTGTCCTCGCACTCGACGAGGACGATGGCCCGGCGTCGACCTATGTGGAACGCTGCCAGATCTTCATCGCGTCGCCCCCAGGCGACGACTGGGACGGCGTCTATCAGCTCACTGGGAAGGGGTGAGACCGAGCAGGCCGCCACCCACTCAGGCTACAATCCGCCCCCCGCGAACAGTCGGAGGCGGACATGAGCATCCAGGCAACGATCGAATCCAAGCTGCTCGACGCGTTCGGGCCGGTCTATCTCGAGGTGACCAACGAGAGCAGCAGCCATAACGTGCCGCCGGATTCGGAAACCCATTTCAAGGTGGTCATGGTGGCCGAGGGCTTCGCTGGCGAACGTCTGCTTGCCCGGCATCGCCGTGTCAATCGGCTGCTGGCGGATGAACTGGCAGGCGGGGTGCATGCCCTGGCCCTGCACACCTACACCCCAGGGGAGTGGGAAGCCCGGTTCGGCGCCGTCCCGGATTCGCCCGCCTGCCTCGGAGGCGGGCGCCATGGCTGAAGGGGTACACGTCGCCACTGGATATCGGTTCTTTGCGGTCGCGGCCCCGGCGGTACTGCGGGACCGGATCGAGGCGGCTGCAGCCGGCATAGGCGTGCTCGGCACCGTGCTGATTGCCTCGGAGGGCATCAATCTGAGCATCGCCGGTACGCGGCCGCAGCTCGATGCCATGGAAGCCATGCTGGCCCGCTGTCTGGCACCGGCGCAGGTGAGCCTTCAGCGCAGTCCCGCGGGTGAGGTCAGGCCCTTCCGGCGCCTGCGGGTGCGACTGCGCGAGGAGATCGTCGCTCTCGGACGTGGCGATGCCCCGCTGCACTTCGCGGAGGCGACAGCCGCGTCCGTGGACGAGTGGAACCGGCTCCTCGACGATCCGGCCGTGCCGGTCATTGACGTTCGCAATCACTACGAAGTGGCGGTCGGTCGGTTTGACGGTGCCATGGATCCGCGCACTGACAGTTTTCGCGAGTTCCCGGCCTGGGTGGAATCTCATCTGGACCCGCAGCGAACCCCCGAAGTGGCGATCTACTGTACCGGTGGCATTCGCTGCACCAAGGCCGCCGCCTGGATGCGTGGGCAGGGTTTCAGGCGGGTTCACGAACTGCAGGGCGGCATTCTCGCCTATCTCGCTGCGACTCCCCACGAGAGCAGCCGCTGGCAGGGAGAGTGCTTCGTGTTCGACGACCGGGTCGGGTTGGGCAGCAGGCTCGGTGAGGGCCTCGGCGCAGGCGCCGGCGAGCGCCTCGAGCCCGGCACGTTGTCCCTGTGCCCGGATTGTGGTCAACCTCGACCGGCCGGCGCCACCCCATGCGCTGGCGCAGCCTCAACTGAGGCTGGCAGCGCGCATTCCATCAAGGAGACCGACGCATGACTCTCGACCGCTTTTCTCTCGCCGGCAAGACAGTCCTCATCACGGGCGCCTCGAGCGGCCTCGGCCATCACTTTTCAGGCGTGCTGGCCAGCGCCGGTGCGCGTGTTGTGCTCGCGGCCCGGCGCATGCACAAACTGCTCGCGCGCATCGATGAACTGAAAGGTGAGGGGCATGAGGCGGCCTGCATCGAGATGGACGTCCGCAGCAGCGAGAGCATTCGCCACGGCTTCGAACAGGCCGAGGAAGCCTTCGGTATGCCTGATGTGGTGATCAACAACGCCGGTATGGAGCCGGGCGTGTTCACCTATATCACCCTCGAAGAGGACGATTGGGACGCGGTGATGGACACCAACGTCAAAGGCGTGTGGATGGTATCGCGGGAAGCCTCGCGGCGTTGGATCGAGCGCAAGCAGGGCGGCAACATTGTCAATATCGCCAGTATTCTTTCCTATCGGCAGCAGAAGGGCGTGACCCCTTATGCGGTGTCCAAAGCCGCGGTGATCCAGCTCACCAAGCAGATTGCGCTGGAAGGGGCCCGCTTCGGGATTCGCTGCAACGCCCTGGCGCCGGGCTACTTTCTCAGTGCCGTCAGCGCCACCTTGCTGGAAAGCGAGGCTCGGGAAGCTTTCCTGAAGCCCATTCCCCAGCGTCGAACCGGTGAGCTTTCGGACTACGATGGCGCACTGCTGCTGCTGGCCTCGGAAGCCTCCGCCCACATGACCGGCGACAGCATCGTCGTCGACGGCGGCCATCTGGTGAGCTCGCTCTAGGCGCGGCATCGCCGATTCGATGACGTTCAGCGCAGGCAGCGCATGGGCATGGCGCTTCGAGATCGGCCCAATCGCTGTGCGATTAGGGCCTTCCCACAAGTGAGGGGGCGCTGCCAGCTTGTGGGAGAGCGCTATTTCGCGCAGCGAAATGC
>JAFIFL010000068.1 GCA_020832055.1 Gammaproteobacteria bacterium | reverse complement strand
GCATTTCGTTCCAGACGAAATGCGCCCACAAGTCGGCAGCGCCGCTTCTTCAGGGATCGAGAGCGTCGAGTTCGAAACGCAGGGGCACCTGGTCGGCCGTGAGTTCCACCTCGGTGGGCTCGGCGTCGATGCGAATCCGTTCCCGGTCCAGGCCGGCATCGGTCAGATAGAGGTAGACCGCTTCGGCCCGTCTGCGCGCCAGGGTATGCAATTCATCATTGCTGACGTTGATGCCGTGGAGCAGGTGATTCTCGAGTTCGATCAGTAGGGTGCCGGTCCCGCTACTGGTCCCGCCCCGGCTGTCGGACGCTTCGGCTTCGCTGGCCGGACCGTCAGGCGAACTGTCCGGCGCAGGCATTGCTGAGCGATGCACGGCTTCGAGGGCCTCGAACTGCTCGTCGCCGTGACGTTCCCGGAACAGGAATTCCAATGCGGCATCACGGTCGGCCGAATGTTCGGCCAGGTCGCGCTCCAGGGCAGCCACCCTCAAGGCGTCGCGGTCGGCCTCGCCGGCATGGACGGAGGCCAATTGCAGCCCCAGCGCGGGGCGCTGGCCAAGAGCCCGTTCGAGGATGAGCAGTTGGGCCTCCTGCTCGTCACCGAGGTCTGCGCTGCCGAGGGCATAGACGACCCGGTCGAGTTGCTCATCACCGCTGCCGCCCACCAGTCCCGCCAGCAGCCGGAACGGGGCCGCGACGATGTTCGTCAGGACGTTGCGAATGGCCCGCAGAATCACCGGGCGCAGATCGAACTGCGGATCGTCGACGTTCCCGGACACCGGGACTTCCAGAATGACGTTGTCGTCACTGTCCCGCAGCAGTGCCAGGGCCAGGCGCAGGGGCAGATCCATGGCCCGTGGTGAGTCCACCCGTTCGCCAAGGCGCATGGCGTTCACCGTGACTTTGTTGCTGGCCACCAGCGCCCCTTGATCGATCCGGTAGGCCAGATCGAGATCGAGGCGACCACCGGCCACCCGGTAGCCGGCGAAGGTGCCGATCCAGGGGGACATGCGGGGCATGGGCACGCCGCGGAAGTCCAGCGTCAGGTCGGTATCGGCCAGCGGAGCCATGGCCAACCCGCGGGCCTCGATATGCGCGCTGCCGGTGGGTGGAATGCGGCCATCAAGGCGCAGTTGGGCCCGGCTGTCGGCGTTCGATGTCAGGTCGCTGGCGCTGCCTTCAAGCGCCTCAACACGGGTGGCGAAGGGAATCACGAGGGTCTCGTCGATGAAGTTCAAGGTGCCGGCATCGAGGTTGAAGCGTCCGAGTTCCCAATGCCAAGCAGGACCGGATTCCCGGGTGGGCGCGGGCAGGGTGGCGGCCTCTGACGGATCCTCGATGGCGAGGCCGATGCCGGCGAGATTGGTACTGCCGTCCGCCAGCCGGGCAAAGCGGAAGTCGGGTGCCCTGACCGTGACTTCCCCGATCGCCAGACGCCGCGCTGTGAGATCGAGATCGAGGCTGCTCACGTCGAGGCGCTCCCAGCCGATCAAGTCGATGCCGTCCGGATCGGCCATGGCCAGATCCTCGATCCAGCCATCGAGCAGCAGGCGCAGATTCATGGGTTCGCTGGCCCATTGCAGATCCAGATCGGCCTGATGTCCGAGTTCGCCGCTTGCGAGGCCGAGCCGGGTGAAGGCGTGTACCCAGGGTGCGAAAGCGGGCAGGGGGAGTCGGGTGGTATCGAGTCGCCCCTGCAGCCGGCCTGCAGCGAGGTCCAGGTTGCCCACGAAGCTGCTTTCGCCGTGGGGGGCGAGGGCTGCGTCCACCGTCACCGTGGCTGACTGGCCGGGATTGGCCGGCCAATGCAGCCCTTCGGCGCTGACCCGGCGCAGGCCGACATCGAGCGTTGCGGGAATGGCGAGATTGGCGTCGGTGGCCGCGACGTCGATGTCCACCGCTGAGAATTCTGCCAGCCGCAGCGCAAACTGCGGCGGGCCGCGATCCGCCGGCGCCCCTGCATCCGCCGCAGCGGGTGCAGAAGGCTCCACGCTTCGATGCTCGATGCTGACCTGACCCTGATGCAGTCCAAGGTGGCCGAGGTCGAGATCCACAGGCCAGAGGTCACCGGTCACGGCGTTGACGCGAAGCGCTCGCATCCGCGCCTGGAGATGGGTGCCGGCCATGGCCAAATCGGCCGGCAGGCGGACGTCGAGACCATGCACCTGCAGCTGACCGTCAGCGAGCCTGGGAACCCCGCCCTGCTGCAGCGTCAACCGGCCGCTGCCGTGCAGGCTGCCGCGCAGGCGATCGGCAGGGCCGCCCCCTGCCAGCCAGCGCTCGGCCAATGCCAGGGGCAGGTCCACCAGCGTCACCGTCAGGTCGAACTCGGGGGTGGCGCTGAGCTGGCCGCGCAGGTCCAAGGCGGCGCCTTCGATGCGCAGCCCCAGCCAGAACGGTCCGGGTTCGCCTGCCGGCAGCCACAGCTCGCGGAGGTCCAGTCCGACAGCTTCCGCGCTGGTCGCAAACGGTTGCGGTCGGCTGCGATCGACAACCGTCAGTTGACCCGCGTTGACCAGCAGGCGCTGCAGGCCGAATGTCGTCGGCGCCGGCTCGCTGTCTGCGCTGGATCGGCGCAAGGCGGTGAGATTGATCGTACCGTCCTCGGCGCGCTCGACGTGCAGGGTTGGGGCGTCGATCTCGATGGCGATGACGGGAGCCAGCTCCCGCAGGCTCCGCACCAGCAAGCGCGCCTCGATGCGGTCGGCAGTCACCACGTTTTCTGGGGTAAACCCGGCGTTGTCCAGGGGCCCGGTGAGGCGCGGTTCGAGGATGACCAGGCGCAGGCGGAACGGATCGAAGTGGATGTCACCCATCTCGAGCCTGGCGTCGAGGGCGGAAGCCACCCGGTCGGGCGCTACCTGCATCAAGGCCCAGGGCACCACCAGGTAGCCCACCAGCGCGTACAGCGCAAACAGCGGCAGCAGGATGCGCAGCCAGAGCGGTTGGCGCCCCGGGGCGTTCATGAACCGCGTCTGGGGATGGCGATGACGTGGCCGGCCTGGGCCGGGCGGGGCAGTGGCTGATGGTGGCGCAACACGTCCGCGAACCTTGTCTGCAGGTACTCGGGAAACACCGTCGACCGCCGTTCGGTCATGTCCACATGCATGCTGATCTGCTCGGAGGTGGCGGCCAGGTAGCCCGCTTCGGCGTGGTACATGTGCTCGAAGAAGTGCAGCCGCTTGGCATCGCAATCGAGGAGCTGCCAGGTGATCCGCAGGGGATCGCCGAGCCGGACCTCGCGCAGGTAGGTGACGTGGGCTTCCAGCGTGAAATGGGAGCAGCCGCTGTCGCGGACGTAGTCCTCGCCGATGCCGAGGCAGTCGTAGGCGTAATCGAGGGCCTGATCGAAGATGACGTTGTAGTAGGCCATGTTCATGTGGCCGTTGTAGTCCACCCAGTCTGCGATGACCTTGGCGGGTGGGCACTCCAGTGGCGCAGATATCGCGGCGGTCATGACGGACTCCAGGACCCAGGCAGGTTCGAAGATAACGAAGTTCGCCACTGGGTGTCATGCCGCACACTGTCGTTGTGATGCCGGTTGGCTCTTCAGCCTGCCTTCAGCCGCTTGCGGCATGGTAGGAGCAGCGCCCCCCATTGTGGGAAGGCCCTAATCGCGCAGCGATTGGGCCGATCTGGAGGCGCGCTGTCGGAGCTGACGTTGCTGCCTTCGCTGCACGTCATGCAGATCGGCGCATTTCGCTGTGCGAAATAGCGCTCTCCCACAGCGTGGCAGCGCCCCCATTGTGGGAAGGCCCTAATCGCGCAGCGATTGGGCCGATCTGTAGGCGCTCTGTCGGAGCTGACGTTGCTGCCTTCGCTGCACGTCATTGCAGATCGGCGCGTTACGCTGTGCGAAATGGCGCTCTCCCACGGAAGGGGCAGCGGGCTGTATTGGGAGCAGCTTCAGCTGCGAAGGGCTTCGCGGACAAGTCCCGCACGGACTGTTGTGGTACAGGCATCGCAGCCACGAAATTCAGGAGTCGAGATGAACAGGTTGCAGTGGGTGGTCTTCGGCTGCGTCGCGATGCTCTTTGCCGGATGTGCCAGTGAGGCGGGCCGGGGCGTCATCATCGATCGTCAGGGCGTGGACATGGCCGAGTACGAGCGCGACCTCGATGAGTGCAGCCGCTACGCACAAGAGGTCCGGGCCGCAGAGCGAGTGGCCGCCAATGCGGCAGGCGGCGCCGCGGTGGGCGGGGCCGTGGGCGCGGTGACGCGTGGTTCCAGCGGTGCCAAGGACGGTGCGGCGGTGGGCGGTATCGTCGGCGGCGCGCGGGGCACCCGGAGTGCCTGGCAGGAGCAGCAGCAGGTGGTCAGGAACTGTCTGCAGGGTCGAGGTTATCGCGTCCTCAATCGCTGACGGCATGGCCCATGCGATGGCGGCTCGCGCCTTCGCGGAGGCTGCCGGTCAGCCGTCGTTGTAGTCCTCGACGATGTAGCCACCGGACTTGCCGTCGGACACCAGGGTCAGCCGGCCGCGGCTCTGGGCTTCCTCGAGCAGCGCGCCGAAGCTCTTGAAACCGTAGGCGCGCTCATTGAAACCGGGGCGGCGGCGCTTCAGGGACTGCTTGACCATCGACCCCCAGACCTTGTCTTCCTCGCCGCGTTCCTCGAACAGGGCCTCGACGATTTCCATCAGCCAGTCGATGGCCTCGCTGGCGCGATCTTCGGCTTCGCTGGTGGGTGCCGCGGTCTCGGCCGCCTTGGCGCGCCCGCTGCGGCGCTTGCGGGACGTGCTGGCTTTGCGGTTTTCCACCAGATCGTCATAGAAGATGAATTCGTCGCAGATGGCGGTCAGGAGATCCGAGGTGGACTGCCGCACGCCGACGCCCACCACGATGCGATCGTTCTCCCGCAGTTTGCTGACCAGCGGTGAGAAGTCGGAGTCGCCGCTGATGATGACGAACGTGTCCACGTGGGGCTTGGTGTAGCAGAGATCGAGGGCGTCCACGACCATGCGGATGTCGGCAGAATTCTTGCCTGACATGCGTACGTGGGGAATCTCGATGAGTTCGAAGGAGGCCTCGTGCAGGGCCTTCTTGTAGTCCTTGTAGCGTTCCCAGTCGCAGTAGGCCTTGCGCACCACGATGTTGCCGCGCAGCAGCAGGCGTTCGAGGATGGGTGCAATCTCGAAACGCTGGTATTTGGCGTCCCGTGAGCCGATGGCGATGTTCTCGAAGTCGCAGAAGACCGCCATGCTGCGGGTGTGGCCGTGATCGCTCATGAATACTCTGATGGCAGCGAATGTGGATGGAGGATACAGGCCGGCGTGGGGTGCCGAACAGCGGCGCGCGGACTATGATGCCCGGCTGTTCGAAAGAGGTCTGCCCATGAGTCACAGTGGAAAGCTTGTTACCGAACATCCGCCGCCCCGTGCGGCGCGTCGTCCCTGGTCGGGCAACTGGCATGGCCGCGAGGTGTCGGACCCCTGGCACTGGCTGCGTGATCCTGCCTATCCCGAACTCCGTGATCCCGACGTGCTGGCCTATCTCGAAGCCGAAAATGCCTGTTTCCAGGCCGTGATGGCGCCGCTGGAGCCTGCGGTGGAAGCTATGTATGCCGAGATTCGCGGCCGGCAGCAGGAAGACGATGCGGCCGTGCCCTGGCGTGACGGCGACTGGGATTACCGCTGGCGCTTCGAGGCTGGCGGTCAGTACCGGATCTGGTCCCGGGTGCCCAGGGACGGCGGCGTCGAGCAGACCCTGCTCGACGAGAATGCCCTGGCAGCTGCACATGACTACTTTCGTCTCGGCGGCCTCGCCGTGAATCCTGCCGGCCAGCTTCTGGCCTACAGTTCGGATACGGACGGCTCGGAGCGTTTTCGCATCGAGGTGCTCGATCTGGCCACCGGACAGATGCTGCCGGACCGCATCGACAACACCCTCGGAGAGCCGGTCTGGTGCGCCGGTGGCGACGCCTTTCTGTACCTGGTGCTGAACGACAACTGGCGGCCCTTCGAGGTCCGGCTGCACCGCCTCGGGACCGATCCCGCTGCTGATGCTGTGCTCTACACCGAGCAGGACGAGAGTTTTTTCGTCGGGGTCGGCGAAACCCAGGATCGTGCCTTCCTGGTCATCGCCAGTGGCGATCACGTCACCAGTGAGGTGCGGGTGCTGCCGGCGGCCCTCCCGGAGACCGAACCGCTGCTGATCAGCGCCCGGCGTACCGGTCACGAGTACGATGTGGATCACGCCCACGGCCGGTTCTGGATCCGCAGCAACGACACCCACGAGAACTTCCGCATCGTCAGCGCTCCCGACGACGCGCCGGGTGAGGCGCACTGGCGCGAGGAAATTGCGCCCAACGAGCACGACTACCTGCTGGACCACACCTGCTTTCGCGACCATCTGGTGATCCACGAGCGCCGTGACGGTCTCGATGCCATCCGCATTCGCGATTGGCAGGGCAATGAGCACTTCGTGAGCTTTCCCGAGCCCGCCTACAGCGTCGGGCTCGGCAGCAATGCGGAGTTCACGGCCCCCGTCCTGCGGCTGGGCTACGCCTCCATGGTCACGCCGGACACCGTGTTCGACTACGACATCGCGACCCGTGAACTGCGTCCCCGCAAGGTGCGCAGAATCCCGAGCGGCTATGATCCCGAGCGCTATGTCACCGAGCGCCTGTGGCTGCCGGCCCGGGATGGTGTCTCTGTGCCGGTGTCCCTGGTCCGGCGCCGCGATCTGCCACTCGATGGCAGCGGCAGGCTCTACCTCACCGGCTACGGTGCCTATGGCAGCGCCTTCTCCCCCACTTTTTCCGCTGCCCGCCTGAGTCTGCTCGAGCGCGGCTACAGCTGCGCGATTGCGCACATTCGCGGTGGAGACGATCTCGGCTATGGCTGGTACCAGGCTGGCAAACTCGATCAGCGCTGGAACACCTTCAACGATTTCGAGGACGTGGCCCGCGGCCTGATTGCGGCCGGTTACAGCAGTCCGGGCCGGATCGCCATTTCCGGTGGCAGTGCCGGCGGGGAACTGATGGGCGTGGTCATGAATCAGGCACCGGAGTTGTGGGGCGCGGTGGTGGCCCACGTGCCCTTCGTCGACGTGCTGCAGACCATGCTCGATGGCAGCCTGCCGCTGACGCCCATCGAGTGGCCCGAATGGGGCAACCCCATCGAGAGTGCGGAGCATTTCGATCTCATCAGGAGCTACTCGCCTTACGACAACGTGGTCGAAGGCCACTATCCACCGCTGCTGGTGACGGCCGGCATCAACGATCCTCGGGTCACGTACTGGGAGCCGGCCAAGTGGGTGGCCAAGCTCCGTGAGCTGCGTCGTGACGACAACGTCATGCTGTTGAAGACCAACATGAACGCCGGCCATGGCGGCGTCTCCGGTCGCTGGGATTCGCTGCGCGAACTGGCTGAGGAGTACGCGTTCATACTGGCGGTTTGCGGCGGCACGGAAGGTGACGACGCCAGCTGATCGCAAGCTGTGCTGGCTGGCCGCTCTCCGAATGCCTGGGATCCAGTCCGGGCAGGAGGTATCGCCCTGGGCTAGACTGGGGGGTGGTCCGCTGGTGGCGGGCCGGCCCATGGACGATCAGGGACAGGCCAATGATCGAAGAATCCGAGGCGGGTCTGCGCTTCCTCGATGATCTCCTGCGACAGCTGCTGGCCAGTACCCGCGCGGATCAGGTGCTGGTCGGCCATCTCTCCAAGGATGGCCGTCGGGTCGGGGTGCAGCGTCGGCTGGTGGCTGGCGAACCCGTGGCCATGACCGATTATCCGCTGGCCGGGTCGCCGTGCGAAAACGTCTTCGAAGTCGAGCTCAGCGTCCATCCTGAAAATGTGGCCGCTCGCTTCCCCGACGATGCGATGCTGGCGGAGGCAGGAGTCGAGGGTTATGCCGGCATTCGCCTCGTTGGCGAGGGCGGCAACGCCAAGGGCATTCTGGTGCTGCTGTTTCAGCGCCCCATCGACGATGCCGACGGCGTTGCCGACAGCCTCGAACGGGCTGCCCCGCGGGTGACACTGGAACTCGAGCGGCTGCGCTACGAGCAGCGCCTCACCCAGAGTGAGCAGCGCTACCGGGCCCTGGTGGAGTCCTCTCAGGATGGCGTGCTGGTGCACCGGGGCTTCGAGCTGCTGTATGCCAATCCCGCCGCTGCGCGGCTGGCGGGCTACGACAGTGCCGAAGCACTCGTGGCGGTGGGTTCGGTCCTGAAGCTGCTGCCACCGGAGGAGCGCATCCTGGCCGAGAAGCGCATGGCCGCCCGCAAGCGCGACGAGCAGGTGGAGCGGGACTACGACATGCAGGTGCTGCACCGGGATGGCCACCAGATCACCCTCAGGGCCCTGGTGTCGCAGGTGGAGTGGGACGGTGAGCTGGCGTGGCAGGTGGCCGTCACCGACGTCAGCGAGCGAGCCGAGGCCGACGAGCGTGCCGCCCAGGCGAAGCGGCTGGAGTCCATCGGCAAACTCACTGGAGGCATTGCCCACGACTTCAACAATCTGCTGGCCGTGGTGCTCGGCAACCTGGAACTGGTGGACGCCCGGCTCGAGGATCCGAAGGCCCGCGAGTTCCTGCGTCAGGCCAGCGGGGCTGCCGAACGCGGGGCGGAGTTGACCCGCAGGCTGCTGTCCTTTGCCCGCCGCCAGCCGCTGAATCCGATCCCCGTGGTGCTCGATGAGCTGCTGGCGGAGACCCGCAGCATGCTCGAGCGCACGCTGCGGGCGGACATCGAGCTCTGCGTCGAGTCCCGGGCCCGGCTGCCGGTGCTGGCCGACCCCACCCAGCTGCAGGCGGCCCTGCTGAATCTGGCCAACAATGCGCAGGATGCCATGGCGGGGCCGGGGCGCATCACCATCCGCACCTCTCTGGTCGCCACTCCCGCCATGCGTGGGCTCTTTCGCGACGCGCAAAACGTCGACCATGTCTGCATCGAGGTGGCGGATACCGGTGTCGGGATGTCGCCGGAGGTGCTCGACCGCGCCTTCGAGCCTTTTTTCAGCACCAAGCATGCCGTCCAGGGATCAGGCCTCGGCCTGTCCATGGTGCACGGCTTCGTGCGTCAGTCCCGCGGCCACGTCGACATCGACAGCCAGGAAGGCGAAGGCACTTCGATCCGGATCTATCTGCCGGCGGCACCGTCGCCCGCCCGTCAGGCATTCGAGCCGGCCGATGCCGCCCAGAGTGAGCAGGGCCGCGGCCGCATTCTCGTGGTGGAGGACGAACCTTCGGTGCGGGAGGTGACCGTGGCCATGCTGCGCAGCTTCGGCTACGAGGTGTTTGCCGCTGCGGACGGATCCGGAGCCCGCGACATCCTGGCCGGACAGCAGGTGGACCTGCTGCTGTCAGACGTGGTGCTGCCGGGCGAACGGGGGCCGGAGATCGCCGCTGACGTCCTGCGGCGCAGGCCGGAGCTGCGGGTGATGTTCATGTCCGGTTACACGGATACCGAGGTGTTTCAGGACTTCCCCGATCGCGCCCGAGTGCGCCTGCTGCAGAAGCCCTTCCGTCGCGAAACCCTGAGGATGCAGGTCGCGGAGGTGATGGCCGAAGCCGGGGCTGCGGCGCAGGGGTGAAGGGGCTTCCCGAACAACTCGAGGCCTTCGACGCCTGGCTGTCCGAGCGCGAGGGGCTGCATGAGGA
This sequence comes from Gammaproteobacteria bacterium, assembly GCA_020832055.1. Lineage (GTDB taxonomy): Bacteria > Pseudomonadota > Gammaproteobacteria > Pseudomonadales > Azotimanducaceae > SLTB01. The sequence goes on along the minus strand of JAFIFL010000068.1, from coordinate 8,109 downwards.
CCTTCGGCGTGACAATCACGCCCGGATCCTCTGGGCCGAGGGCGAGCGTCGGCGGCGGCCGCTGGCGGTGGTCTATCTGCATGGCTTCTCCGCGAGTCCCATGGAGATCGCCCCGCTCGGCGAGCGTCTTGCCGAGGCCCTCGGCGCTCACCTCTACCTGCCGCGTCTGCGCGGGCACGGCAGTTCCGCGGAAGCCATGGCGGATGCCGACGATGCGGACTGGTTGAGTGACGCCAGGGATGCCCTGGAGGTGGGTCGCCGCCTCGGCGAGCAGGTCATTCTGGTGGGGACCTCCACCGGTGGCACCCTGGCCACGCTGCTGGCCGCCGAGGCCGCAGAAAGCGTGGCGGCGCTGATCCTGATTGCGCCGAACTTCGGTCTCACGGACCGGCGGACGGCGCTTTTGACCTGGCCGGGCGCGCGGCGCTGGCTGCATTGGCTGGTGGGGCGGGAGCGGATCATCGAGGCTGACAACGATGCCCATGCCCGCTACTGGACCCTGCGCTATGCCACCCACACCCTGGTGTCCATGTACGCCCTGGTGCGGCGCCTGAAGCGGCGCGTGCGCCCCGAGCAGCTCACCGTCCCGGTGCTGGCCGTGTTCTGCGATGCGGATCAGGTGGTGGACGCCCGCCAGACCCGGGCATTCATGGCGCGGCTGCCGGACGGCGAGATCATGACCCTGGCGCCAACCGGCCAGGGCTCGGAGCATGTCGTGGTGGGCGATGCCTTCGGTGCAGGCAACACTGAGGCCGTACTCGAGCGCTGCCTGGATTTTCTCGATTCTAGGCAGATTTCGCGATCGTCCTGAGCATGCGGCCGACGTCGCCCGACGTGAACGGCTTGCGCAGGATGGCGGCAAACGGAAACAGGGTCTGGGACTTCGCCGGCAGCAGCCCGCCGGTGGTGAGGACGAGACGAGCTTGCGGGTAGCGCTCGCGCAGGCTCATGCCCACGTCCACGCCGCTTTCCCGGCCGAGGGCGAGGTCGACGACGATCAGGTCCGGCGCGTCCGGCAGGTCGGCCTCGCGGGCTTCGGCGCCCGATGCCGCGGTGTGGCTGTCGTAGCCGTAACGGGCCAGCAGTCGACTGAGCAGATTGAGAATGGTGGGGTCGTCGTCGACGATGAGGGCCCGTCCGCCCTCCACCGGCCGCCCGGTGCTGGTCCGGGTCACCGGCAGGACGATGCTGACGCGGGTGCCCCGGCCCGGTTCGCTGTCGATGCGCAGGCGCCCACGGTGCTGTTCGATCAGTGCATTGACCGTGGGCAACCCGAGCCCCGAACCCAGCTCGCCCTTGGTGGTGAAGTACGGCTCGAGGACGCGTGCCTTCACGTCCGCGGTCATGCCGGCGCCGTCGTCGCTGACGCAGAGTTCCACGGCCTGCTGGCCGCGTTCGTCCTCGATGGCTCGGGAGCTGACCCGAATGCTGCCGCGGTGGGTGATGGCGGCTCCGGCATTGACCAGCAGGTTGTAGAGCACCTGCTGCAGCATGCCCTCGCTGCTTTCGATGAGCATGCCGCAGGCCAGATCGGTGGTGATGGCGATGCGCTTGGGCAGGGCCCGGCGCAGCACACTGATGATCTGTTCGACGATGCGATCGAAATCGAAACTGGCGTGGAGCTGATCGGATTCGGCGCCGCGGCGGCCGAATGCGGTCAGACCGCGTGCCAGATCGCTGGCATCTGCGGCGGCTTCGAGGACCGCGGCCAGATCATCCCTGATACGTCCGACCTCCGTGGCGCCGTCGTCGAGTTCCTCGAGCGCGAATGCGGTCAGGTTCGTAATGACGGTCAGGGCATTGTTGAAGTCATGGGCTACGCCCGCGACCATGTCTGACAGCTTGGCCATGCCGCGACTCTCGCGGATCAGGGCGCGCTGCTCCGCCAGCAGGGTGTCGATCTGCTCCTGTTCGCTGGCATCGCGTCCGGTCATCAGCCACCAGCGCAACTCACCGCTGGCATCGGGCAGGGGCGTGATCGTCCAGTCCGCCCGAAAGCTGCTTCCGTCCACCCGCAGGAAGGTGGAACGACCATGGATCGACCGTCCGGCCAGGGCTGTGGGCAGCATCCGTCGCAGCTCCTCCCGGGTGGCGGGCGGATAGTGGCGGGAGGGCTGGACTCGCCCCGGTTCGCCGCGGGGATAGCCGAGCAGGTCGTAGAAGGCCGGGTTGGCCCACAGCACCCGCTCTCCGCTGGGCTCGCTGTGGGCATCCGTGACCGCCACAGGATTGGGTATGTGTTCGACAGCGGCGGAGAGGATGGTCAGGCGCTCGTCGAGCGTCGTGGTGGCAGCCTCCGCCGGGTTCTGCATGCGGCCATTGTGGTCCGATGTGGACATGGCGGCTCACTCCTCGTGGCGGGAACGTCCCGGGCCAGGGTGCTTCAGCATGCGCCAAGGGCTGGCGCGCGTCATGTCCTGGCAAGGGCCTCGGAAACGGCCGTTGCAAGGGCCTCGGCGTGGCCGAGAAAGAAGTGATCGGCGCCTGCCAGGACATGGACGCTGGCAGGCGGTTCGAGTGCACCCGCCCACGGTTCGACCCTGTCCAGGGGAGCGAAATCGTCCCGGTCGCCGAGTACTGCGTGCACGGGCCGGTGGTCAGGGGCCGGGCCGCCAAAGTCCATCAGCCCCACCGGCGGGGCGATGAGGATCAGACCATCGGGTGGCTGCTGCTGCGCGGCCGCCCAGGCCATGCGGGCACCGAAGGAGTAGCCGAGCAGCCACAGCGGACCGCGGCTTTGCTGGCTGCGGGCGTAATCCATCGCTGCCAGCACGTCCTCGACCTCGCCGTTGCCATGATCGTGGCGGCCGGCACTGCCGCCTACGCCACGAAAGTTGAAGCGCAGGCAGCTCAGCCTGGCAGCCAACATGGCTCCCGCCGCGGACGCGAGGACCGCGTCATGCAGGTTGCCGCCATACTGGGGGTGCGGGTGACAGAGTACGGCGATGCCCTCGGCAGCGCTGACTTCGTCGAGGCGCGCTTCGAGGACGCCTGCCGGTCCTTGGAGCTCGACATTCGTGTGCGTCATGGCTGAATGGCCCTGTTGGTCGCGATGACCACCATCAGAAACGAACGCGGCCCATGGGGCAATGCCCATGGGCCGCGCGTCGAACGGTCGTGCTTTGGCTTGCGCCGGTTTTACATCCCGCCACCGGTTCCCGAGAAACTGTAGCGCACGGAGGCGCCGAAGATCCGCGGTTCGGTGAGGAAGTAGTTGCGGTAGAACCCGGAGGTATCCGAGGTCAGGTACTTGCCGGTGATGTTGTCCTTGTCGCCGATGTTGCGGACGAAGGCGCGCATGGTCCAGCGGCCGTCATCAGACTCGTAGATCAGCGAAGCGTTGTGCTGATCCCAGCTGCTGATGCGATCACCGATGGTGTTGAACTCTCGCGCGAACATCTTGCCTTGCCAGTAGTAGTCGTAGCGCGCGGTGAGAGAGCCACTGAGCGCAGACACCGGCCAGGTATAGGCGAGGCCCAGCCGGATGGTGTGCTCCGGCGAGTTCGGCAGGGCATTGCCGTTGAGATTGGTGGGGAAACCATCGGAGGTTTCGACACCGTTGGCAGCCAGGAAGTCCCGGGAGAAGTAGGCCGGGATCTCGACGCCAGCGGCGTTGGGGGCGTAGGTAACGTTGGTGCCGGGTGCGATAACGGGGTTGGCCGGGGTCAGTGCAGCATTGCCCGCCACCGCAGCGTCGACGAGGGCCTGAGTGATCTGGGATTCCCGGGCCACGTAGTTCACCGCAGTCAGGGAGCCTGGATCAATGTTGTTGAGCAGGACCATGTCCGGCTCGCCGGCCACCCGATTGACGGGATCCACCGACAGTTCATTGCCCACCTTGGTCTTCAGGAACGAGTAGGCGGCATCGACGGAAAGACCCGGTACACCCTGCGGCCGCCACATGGCCTCGAGTTCGAGGCCATAGATATCGGCATCGATGTTGTCGTTCAACGAGGAGTTGTTGGCGATGCGGGTGACCTGCAGACCACTGTAGTCATAGAAGAACGCGGCACCGTTGAGCACCAGGCTGCCGTCCATGAGCACGTTCTTGGAGCCGATCTCGAAAGCGTTGATCTTCTCCGGCTCGAACGTGAACGAAGACGTGGCCTGGAACGCCGGCGGAATGGCCGGGTTGAAACCGCCGGGCTTGTAGCCCCGGCTGAAGAAGGCGTAGATCATCGAATTGTTGCTGATCTCGTAGTCGAAACCGATGCGCCCACTCCATTCCTTGAAGGTGACCTCGCTGGGGCTGCCGGTGAGCGTTCTCGTCTCGCCGAACTGAGGCACGATCGGGACCATGTTGCTCAGTGCTACCCGTTCTGCGCTGTAGGCTGGCGTCGCGAGCGCGGCGTCGATATCGGCTTGGCTGGCATAAAGTGACGCAAGCGCGATTTCGCTCTGTAAAGCCGTTGGATCGGTGGACAGACCCCCGAGCAGAATGTTCGTCGTCCGTGACCAGAACGGGTCAGCTCCTACACTGGCATTGGCCAGGAAGTCCGGGTCGAGGAGACCGAACAGAGTGGCGCATTCGGCAAGGGTTGGGAACGGACACCCCAGAGCCGTGAACGCCTGCGGCGTGGGGGTGACAGTGAAGCTTCCTGCCACCGCCGCGTTGGAGACCGCATTGAAGAGCACGCTGGTGTCGCTGGTTTCCTTCTCGTCCCGGTTGTAGCGCAGACCGAGGGTGAACTTCAGGCGATCCGTGGCCTGATAGTAGGCCTCGCCGAAGATCGCATAACCATCGCTTTCGACCCCGCCGGCAGGATTGCTGGTGTTGTTGAAGTAGCCGGGGTAGAGCGGGGGTGCCGCAAGGGCGGCCGAGCCAAAGGAAGTCACCAGATCCAGCGTGTTGGCCAGAACGTAGTAGTCGCCATGTGACTCCGCGGAGTAGGCGCTGGCGCCCAGCACGAAGTTGAATGGGCCCTCGAAAGCCGACGCCACCTTACCTTCGATGGTCCAATAGTCGGCTTTGGACGAGGATTGGTCGAAGGCGAACACCCGGGTCTGGTCGACGGGCAGAATGCAGCCGCCGGCAGCGCCTGTATTGCCGTCGTTGATATTGCAGGGGCCAGGCTGCCAGTCCTGACCGGCGCCACCGGCAGGACGGGACGTCGGCCAGAGGCCCGAGGGGTTCTGCGCGGTCGGGTTCAGCGTGGCCCCGACGTTCATCAGATAGTCCTGCTGGGACAGGAACTCGCTCTCCTGATACGCGCCCTGGAGGCTGAAGCTGTAACGGTCGGCCTGATGATCGAAGCCGAAGGTAAAGATGTCTTCCTGGCTCTTGTAGATCGGATTGAAATCCGTGTGCATCGTACGCAGCCCGAGATTGTCCGGCCGCGGGAAGTCGTAGTTCAGTCCGGGGAAGTTCTCTTCGGCCCCGGTCACGCCCAGTGGCAAGGCGCCGGCGAAACCACCGAAGATGCCGCCCGTGGTAGAGCCGAGGTGGGGCTGTTCGAAACCGAAGGCATCCGGATCGCAGCCCGTGGTCGGCAGCGGGTTGGTGACGCAGATCTGGTTGGTGATGCGGGCCCGGTTGCTGTCCTCGTCGAACCTGGAGTACATCACGTAGAGATTGGTGCGGTCGGAGATGGCCCACTCGGCCGTGAGGCGCATGGCCCAGAGGTCACGGCCATCCACCCGCTTGCTGGCCAGGGGCAACTCGATGCCCACTTCCTGCTGTTGATCGAAGGCCAGATTCTTGGTGTAGCCATCCCGATCCAGCCACATGCCTGCAGCTCGCACGGCAAACGTGTCGGTGATGGGAATGTTGATCGCACCCTTCAGCCGTTTGTGGCTGAAGTCGCCGAGTTCCGCATCGATGTGGGCATCGAAGGCCGTGGGGTCGGGACGGGCGGTGACGAAGTTGATGGCGCCGCCGGTGGCGTTGCGTCCGAACAGGGTGCCCTGGGGCCCCCGTAGAATCTCCACCCGCTCCATATCGAAGAACTCGATGGCGGTGAGGTTGGTGCCGATCGGAATCTCGTTGATGTGAGTGGAGACACCGGATTCACCGGAGGCGGCGATCACCAGGTTGCCGATGCCGCGGATGCTGAAGCTGTTGCCGCCGAAATTGGTGGAGGTGAAGCTGACGTTCGGCGCGTTCATCTGCAGGTCGGACGGATTGATGATCTGGCGGTCTTCGAGCATGGCTCCACTGAAGGCGCTGACGGCGATGGGCACGTCCTGCACGCTTTCTTCACGACGCTGGGCCGTGACGGTGATCTCTTCGATGATGGAGGCGCGTTGCTGCGCTCCGGTGGGTTGCTGGGCATGAACAGCAGGTGCGCAGATCAGGGCTATGGCGCTGGCAAGCAGCGCACGCTCTGGCAGCCGCACCCGCGCGTCGCGGCGGGAATGCGTCATCTCGATTGTCTCCCCTCGGTCCCCCTGATAGTGGTCAGCCGTCGATTGCCCTGGAGTCAATTTTGGTTGAAGGCGAACGGCTTACCGGGGGATCCATCCCGACTCCTGAGGCAAGCGTTGCTCTTGGTTAGCGGTTTGTCAAGCGGTTGCATTAAACAATGTTTATGCTGTGGTAGAGCGTCTTGAACAAGGGTTGAGAAGGGGATTAACGCCATGGACTTCAGGAACACAGACATGCATCAGCTGGCAGCTGATCTGCGGGCCGGTCGCATCAGCGCCGAGGGCCTGCTGACCGGGACGCTGGCACGCATTGCCGAGCTCGAACCGAGGGTCAATGCGTTCGCCGAGCTGCGCGATTCCGAAGCGGTCCTTGCCGAGGCGCGCAGCCTCGATGCGCGCCTGTCCCGGGGCGAGGATCCGGGGCCGCTGGCCGGGATGCCGCTGGCGGTGAAAGATCTCGAGGACGTGGCGGGTCTGCGGACCACCTTCGGTTCGCCGCTCTTCGGCGATGTCCCGCCTGCGGCAGCGGACTCCATCGAGGTGGCGCGGCTGCGTGCGGCCGGCGCCATCGTGGTGGGCAAGACCAATACACCGGAGTTCGGCTGCAAGGGCGCCACTGACAACGCCCTGTTCGGCGCCACCCACAATCCCTGGAATCTGGCCTACTCTCCGGGTGGTTCCTCCGGCGGCAGCAGTGCCGCCCTGGCAGCCGGTCTGGTGCCGCTGGCCACCGGGTCGGACGGTGGTGGTTCGATCCGCATTCCGGCGGCGCTGTGCGGGCACTCCGGTTTCAAGGCTTCCCAGGGGCGGGTCCCCATGGGTGGCGCGCCCACCACGGGACTGTTGGCAGTACGGGGTCCCATGACCCTGAGGCTGGCGGATACCGTGCGGGCGCTGGACGTGGTGCGCGGAGACCATCCGGCGGACATTTTCGGCCTGCCCGATTCGCGGGAGCCCTGGGCGCCGACGTTCGAACAGCGACGCCTGCCGGAGCAGGTGTTGTGGTGTCCGACGCTGGGCTACGCGGAGATCGACAGCGAGGTGGCGGCGGTCTGCGAGGCCGCGGTGGATCGCCTGCGTGCGGCCGGCGTGCGGGTCATCGAACTCGACTCCGTGTTCGCCGAACACCCGCTGGGCCACTGGTGGACGCTGTGGACGGCGCTGCTGGCGCGCAAGCTCGGCGGCATGCGCGAGGATCCGCGCTGGGAACAGGTGGATCCGGCCCTCAAGGGCATGGTGGCCACGGGCCTGAAGGTGAGCGGCGTCGATTTCGCCCTGGCCATCGATGCCTGCCATCACTACAACGATCAGCTCGAGCAGGCGTTTGCGTCAGCGCCGTATCTGCTCAGTCCGACCTGCGCCGGGCGGGCGCCGAAGACCGGCGAGGGCGGCATCATCAACGGCAAACCCACCGCCGCCTGGGTGGAGATGACCTTCGGCTTCAACATGACCCGCAATCCGGCGGCGAGCGTCCACGCCGGCCTCGACACCGCCGGTCTGCCGGTGGGCCTGCAGATCGTCGGGCGCCAGCGTGATGACATCGGCGTGCTGTGCGCTGCGGGCGCCATTGAGGATCTGTTGGGCGGTCCGGGCCGGGCGCCGATCTGAGCGCTCGGATGGCGCAACCTTGTGGGAAGGCCCTGATCGCGCAGCGTTCTGCCGGAGCTGAAGGGGTCGTCTTCGCTGGATTGTCATCGAGATCGGCGCCATCACTGCGCGAAATAGCGCTCGGTTGCGCGCCATCCG
>JAFIFL010000067.1 GCA_020832055.1 Gammaproteobacteria bacterium | reverse complement strand
AAAACGAGGGCGTAGTTTCGACCGGGGTCAATGACGTCCTTGTTTGAGCGGTAACGACGCGACAGCCCTCGACGATGGCCTCGGCAATGGCCTTGACTCTTAGCGCCTCAGCGCGGAAATAGCTGACTCCGGTGTGGATGTCGTCGTTGAGGGAGATGGAACTGAACAGGCGCTGGGTGGGCACGAACCCGAAACTGCGCGCCGGCACGCCCATGCCGAGGTGGGCGAGGTAGACCGCCGTGGCGAAAGCGCGCAGATAGGTCGTTTTCCCGGCCATGTTCGGTCCAGTGAGGAAGAGGACGCGGCGGTTCTGGTCGAGCGCCACGGGATTGGCGACGGCGTCCGTGACGAAAGGGTGGACCAGTCCATCGGCTTGGACCCGGAGCGGTCCCGCTTCGATGCGCGGGAGGACAAAATCGTGGCGGGCGGTGACCTCGGCCATGGCCGCCAGCGCGTCGATCTCGTGGACGAGTTCCACCAGGCGGGCGATCGCCTCCCGCTCGTGCAGGCGAAAGACCTGATCGAGGGCCACGGTCTGCCAGACTCCTCCGCCGGACCCCGAGCCCGGGACCCGGGAGAGCCTCGCCGAGGCGAGCAGCGCACGCATCTCGTCGAGCAAAGGCCCGATCTCTCCAGCGGGCGAGGTCGTCTCCAGCGCCGCGATGAATTGCCGCAGCACCCGGATCAGCTCGCACGTGAAGCGCACACCGTTGACGATGTTGAAATAGTTGCGGTCGTGGTCCATCCACAGTCCGAGCACGCTCAGGACGAAGCCCGGCAGGCTTTCCTCGTGGACGATACCCACGGTGCTCTGCGCATAGCGCTCCACCCGTGCGGTCGTGTACGCCGATGCCAGTCTCGTGAAGGCCTGACGCTGCTCGAGGATGAAGGTGATCGCTTCCTGCGTCGCGTGGATGCGGGGCGCACTCGACCACGGCCGCTCCATGCGCCGTTGCAGCACGCGCGCGCCGCCCTCCGTCAGCGTGAGGTTGCAGAAATCAAAGAGCGAGGCCTGGCCCGATTCCGCGGCGAAGATACCGAGATCCCTGAGCGTGTGGGCGTCGAGCAGCAGCTCCTCGGAGCTCCTCCCGGCGCGTGATGTCGCTGGCGTCTGGGTTTCGGCGGGGCGGGCGGCAGTCATGCGTTCGACAATTCCTGTGGCAGTCTCGCGGGCCGAGGCTCGTGGCGTCCTGCGAGCCCGCGGAAGTGCTGACGCCAGGCCGCCTCATCAATGACCGAGGCGGCAAGCCTCGTGAGGTTCTCTGAACCCGGAAGGATTGAACCCGCCGGAAGTCCGAACTGTATCAACAACCTCTCCTGCCATCTTCGCGGTGACCGAAAACCGCATCCGCACGTTATCGCTGCGCGCCAGCGCCCGGTTTACAAGTGCCTGCGCAGAAGGCTAGATGCGGGGCACTTCGTCAGATCGTCAGCGCATTCATCAGGAGACCGTGTCCATGCTGTCCTATGCCGACAAGAAGATCGTCATCACCGGGGCCTATTCAGGTATCGGCGCCGCCCTGCTCACCCTGCTGCGCGACCTCGGCGCCGAAGACATCACGGTACTGGACTTGAAGGCACCGCAGCAGCCCGTGGCCCGCTTCATCGAGACCGACATGGGCAATCCGGTCGCCATCGACAGCGCGGCCGCTGCCATCGGTGAGGGCGTGGACGTCCTGTTCAACAATGCGGGGATTGCTGCCACCCGGCCTGCCGAGCAGGTCATGCGGGTGAATCTCATGGGCCTGAAGCGGCTCACCGAGCACCTGCTGCCCACCATGAACCGCGGCGGCGCCGTGGTGAATACCGCCTCCACCGCCGGCAACCAGTGGCCGGACAATCTCACGGTGATCATGGAACTGCTCGGCATCGGCAGCTGGGACGAGGCGGTGGCCTGGGTTCACGACCATGCCGAAGTCGTCGCCGACGGTTACTTCTTCTCCAAGCAGGCGGTGCAGGTCTACACCATGCTCGCGAGTCGACCGGCCATCCGCCGCGGCGTGCGCATGAACAGCATCTGCCCGTCACCGGTGGACACGCCCCTGCTGCCCGATTTCCGGCAGACCATGTCTGATGCCATCATCGACTGGGCCATCGCCGAGGGCGCCGGCCGGGTGGCCACCGCCGACGACATGGCACGGGCGCTGATCTTCCTCGGCTCGGACCTCGCCAGCTACGTCAACGGCGTCAACCTGCTCGTCGACGGCGGTTTCACCGCGGCGATGATCACCGGCCAGGCACAGCTTCCGGAGCAGGCCGCCTCATGACCGGACCACCGGTCAGACCAAGGTGTCGCCATGGGTGTCCAGCATGATGTCCCTGCCGCCTTACCTGTCGAAGAAACTGCTCAAGCGCACAGACAGATGCTAGGAGGCATGGCCATGACGCCAGATCGCAGCCTGTGCCTCCGTTCGCCTACCCGGCCTCAGAGTCGATAGCTGAGCTGAAAGCGGTAGATCCAGGGATCAATCTTGATCTTGCCGATACGGTTACCGTCGAGCTTCAGCTGGCTCTCGATATCAATGTAGTACACCGACAAGCCGACACCGAGGCGATCGTTCAAGCGATAGTCGACACCCGCCTGGGCCGCCAAGCCCCAGGAAGAACCCGCACTGAGCTTGCTCGCCCCGGTCGCCCCCGCACCCAGAGCGGTCAACGTTTCCGACCAGAAGACGGTGTGGTTGATGCCAGTGCCGATGAATGGCTGCACAGCCTGGCCCCTGCCGCCGAAAGGGTAATAGTTGGCGGTCAGAGTAGGCGGTAGATGCTTGACGCTGGCGATCTTGCCGGCCCCACGGGCACTGACATCATGGCTGAAGGGTGTGGCGGCCTGCACTTCGATACCAAGCTGGTTGAAGAGCATGTAGGTGACGCTGAGGCCAAGCTGAGTATCGGATCCTGCATGCAGTTCGAAGGCGCCTCCGGCGACCGGAGAAGTGCTGCTCGTCGGGTCGATCGTGATGCTTCCTGCTCGCACAACCCAATCGCCCGCTTCGTACGCGAGCAGGGACGGTGTTGCGCAGGCAAGGCCGAACAGAATAGCCAAGGCAGGAAAGCGGAAGGGCGGTGGCAAGGTCGACATCGACGGTTCCAACAGGTCAACGAAAGGAGGCTCAAATGATGGCCTTAGTGATCGTCCACGGCCTTGACCTGGATCAGATCGGCGCAGGGTCGGATGCCCACTGAAGTCCTGAGCTGCGACTCTTCCCGACAATCACAGTACTCGCCAATGCCGAGGAGCTGAGCAGGTGGCCGTGTCAGGAACGATCGCTTGATGCAGGTCAATGCCTCCGTGTCGTCAACGAAGGATGCTGGCTTTGGGGCCGGCCAACCCTGGGCTGGGTTCTCGGCCGGAAATACTTGGCATCAAGGACCCGGGCATGGGTTCCACGAGAAGGAGCCGCGAAGCTTGGAGACCCTTGCCGTCATCGCCTCAGTCATCGTCGCCATCGTCCTGCTGTCCTGGTACAGCAAGAGGAAGATGGCCCAGAGCTGGTCCGGTGTCGTCACTGAATTGCAGCGATATCAGCAACCTCAGGACGCCACGGACAGCCAGTCGATGATGGTGGAGTGGCTGCGGGTGGCTATCAGAACCGACGCCGGTAAGACCCTGAAGCTGCGCTGGGCCAGATCCCAGTTTGATCAGTTGTTTCCCGATGGTCTGGTCGAGGGCGACCGCGTGGAGAAGGCCGCCGGTGCCCTCAATCCCGGCAAGGTTGCCCTGGGGGCCCACAGGTGAGCCGGCGCTTTTGGAGCGGGCGGACCGAGGGGCTCGCGCCGAGATGGCTCGCCCTGCTCCTGCTGGCCTGTACCCAGGCCCCTCACGCGACGTCAGAGTCGGAGGTCTGGTTGGAGGAGTTCTCCTTCCTGCCACCACCGGCCTGGAACGTCGACCGCCAAGGCCGGATCGTCGAGTTGATCGGGCCGGACGGAACGAATCGGATCAATGTGATGCTGGCGCCGGCGCACATGCCCTTGCCTGGCGAGGAGCAGCCCGGAGAGCCTGCAGAGGTGGCAGGCCTGCCTGTGGTCTGGCGGCAGGTGAGTGCGGGCGGTTTCGAACAGATCCACGTGATTTTCCCTGCCCCCCGCCAGGACGGTCGCCAGTTGCGCATCCTGTTCCAGACCAGCGACCCTCCTCTAGCCGATCATCGGCCGCTGTTCGACATTTTCCTGCTTGGGCTGGAGTCCTGGCAGCGTCCGCCCGAGGGCTGGGTCAAGCTGCCCGAGGCCATGGTCCAGCCCAGCATCGACCCTCTCGAGGATCTCGTTTCGGCTGACTTCGACCGCCGGGAACGCTGATTGGAGTCTGCCATGCGCAAGCTGTTGGCCTGCACCCTGCTCGCAGTGAGCCTGGGCCTTACTGCCACCACGGATGGCCAGATCCGCCGCGGCTCCAGCATGCCCGCAACTATGCTGGAAGACGCCCGCAAGGCGGCAGTGGCCTACGCCGACAAACGCGTCCAGGACGAGATCAAGAAGCAATCGAAGCGGGCCATCATCCAGCTCTATCGCAGGCTTTACGGTTCCGGGGCCGACAAGCAGCTGGTGCGTGCCCTGGGCAGCGTGGCGCTGTCGGCCAAGGAGTTGGATGACCTGTCCCGGGCGGGCGCGGATGCCTGGGCCAGCGGTGATCCCGGCAAGGTTCAGGACGCCGCCGGGCAGTTCTCCATCGCCCTTGGTAAGCAACTCACCCGTGGCCTGCGTGATCCACAACTGCGGGCCGGCATGCTGAAGCTGCTCGACAAGCCGGAGAAGGTGATCCAGCTGGCCGGCGTCATCGGCGCCGCGGCAGGCGGTGACCCCCGGGCCGCCCAGTCCTATGTCGGTCGCGCATTGATCGCGCTGACGCCCGGGGCCAATGTTTTCACCGCTTTCGAGACTGCCAGTCAGGTCATGAACTATGCCCACGGCAAGTTCGTCGACGCCGAACTCGAGGATCTCTATCAAAATCTCGCCACGGGTCGCACTGAGGAGGAGGTTCGCGAAGCCCTCTCCGGCCGTGGCTACACCTACATCGTCGGTGACAAGCGGCGTCGCCTCGAGGCCGAGCGGCGTGACGCGCTGCGCTTTGCCGAGGCCAGCACCACGCCGGAACTGTTTGCGCGGCTGACGCGCACCTCCGAAGACGAAGTGATCGAGCAGATCATGGCGAGCTTCTCGGCGCGGCTGGTTCAGGAACGCCGGGAGGCGGCTGTGGCCGAGCTGCGCGCCCAGGCCCAGGCCGAAGTGGATATCATACTGGCGCAGCTCGACACGGTGTCTTATGGCCGCTATGGAGCCGACTGGTGGGAGCAGCGTCCGCGCAACCTGGAGCGCTTCGTGCTCATGGTCCGGGAGCGCCTTGCCGAGGATCCCGTCCTGGATCCGAATGATCCGCGCGACATACGCGCCATGGCCTTCCTGTTGGCCAATGGCATCGTCTATGGCAGGCGGGGCGAAGAGTATTGTGAAGCGTTGCAGAATTTCGAGCGGTTGCGACTCGCCATTCAGGGCGTTCCGGCGCCGCCCCCGGAAAGGCTGGCGGGTCTTTGTGGTCCGCCGCCCACACCGACCATGGTGCTGGCGGGCTTTCGCGCGACGCTGGACCACCTTCACCATGCTGGCGGCTGGCAGCCGCAGATTGTCGAGCAACGGGATGGGGCAGTCACCGTCCGGGTCGACCGTCCGGACCATGAGGAAGGCCTGCACTGCTTCGTCGATTTGAGCTGGCAGCCACCGCCCATCGGAGCGAGCCGCTTCGAGCTCAGTATTACCTTGCGACCGCTTCGGGGCGACGGATCCCCGTGGAATGAGGAGTGGAGCGCCTTTCATCGAGAGTTTCGCCCCCGGGCGGTCGGCTATCGCGTCGACTTGGGATACAACGGCGGCGCCGAGCCCGGCACCGACGGTGGCCCGCTGCAGCGGCGCCGTGGCCAGATACAGCATCAGCACGTGGCTGCGTTTCAGCCCACTGTGCTGGCCGTGTCTCTGGCGGCACAGGACCTGCCCTCGAGCGTGACGCGGATCGATGGTGCGACGACCAGCATTCGGGTCGTTCCCCAGGACGTCTGCTCCGGCGAGGGAGCAGACCGTTCCCGCCGCTTCGTGATCGCGTTGAACTACGAACACCGCCTGCCTGCCGACTGATTGCCAGAGGCTGGTGCCGTTTCCTTGCGTGCTGCCTTTGCGCGCATGGTGGACGCCAGCCACGGAGCGAGCCTGGACAGGTGCTTCGGCCCGCCTGTATCCACGCCGCAGCCATTGACGCCGTACGGAGCTCGCCCGCGTCAGTGGAGAGGTGGCGGCTTGGCGGCACGGTTCTGGCCCTGAATAGGCCTGCGCCCCCGAGTTACATCGCCCCTGGAGGCGGCCCCGGTGGCGGCGGGAAATCGAGGCCGCTGGTTCCAGCCAAGGGGGTTCCGGCAACGACAGCATCATAGATCGCTTCACCGATTGGCGAAAACCCGATGACGCGAGCAAGCAGTGTGACCCCGATCAGAACGCCTATCCCCCAGATCCAAGCCGGGTGCGGACGGCCGTGGGCGCGGCAGTCGTAGAGCATTCCGATGGCTGGGAAGATCAGTGCGGCCACGACCGCGATCTCGAAGGCATAGGGGGTCAGGAAAGGCATCGGCAGGAGCCGTCCGAAGCCCGGCCCCATGAGCAGCGCGAACGAGCCAATCTGCAGTCGGGCATGCCAGTCGGTCCGCTTGCGCATGGCGTAGGCCGCGACCAGCAGGCCGACGGCGGCATAGAGCGTCACCGGATTGGCGACAAGGAAGTGCTGCGGCTGGAAGAAGAAAGGTGTGCGCCCGGTTTGCACCGCTGCAACCGTTACCCAGGTTCCGAATACGAGGAGGCCCAGCGTCCAGACGCCAGCCAACTTTCCGACCTGCTTGTGCACTGCGATGTTGCCGGCCCCGGCGAGCCAGACCTGCGTGAGCACGATGCCGACCCAGCCCATGAACACCACGGCGTGGGCGTGGACAATCAGCGGCGCGTCGAAACTCGACCGCCCAAGCAAAAGCTGGACGATGAAACCCGCCACCAGGACGACGGCCATGCACGTCGCGAGGTTGCGGATAAAGCGACGTTCGTCGGCCAAAGGGGCAGAAGCAGTGGCATCTGTCATGAAACACTCCCCAGTTTGGCAAGCCGACTCCGGGCTGCCCTAAAATCTTGCCCCCGAATCCCCGACAATGGGAATCGCCCGTATCGCTTCACGGGAAGTCAACAGGGCGCTCATTGAAACTCGCTTGATCACGATCTGGAAGCGGCAGGCAGGGGGAGGCCCCTTCCCCTGCGGTCGGGCAACGGCCGCCACTGACGGTTGGGGCAGGCGTGCTCCGCTCCTGCCCATGGGTCGCGCTACCCGCTATGCTCCGCGCTCACCTGAATCGGAGGGACGCAGCATGGCGGGACGGGTCGCGGGCAAGGTGGCACTCATCACTGGAGGCGCTTCAGGCATCGGCCGCGGCTGCGCTGCACGCCTCGCCGGGGAAGGCGCCACGGTCATCATCTCGGATATTCAGGATGAGCTCGGGAACGAGACCGCTGAAGCGATCACTGCCGCGGGCGGTACCTGCACCTACCTGCACCACGATGTCACCAGCGAGGATGCCTGGGTCGAGGTCATCCGCAGTATCGAGCAGCACAATGGAGGACTGCACGTCCTGGTGAACAATGCCGGGATCGGCATCGCCGGCAGCATCGTCGAGATGACACTGGCCGACTGGCAGCGGCAGCAGGCGATCAACCTCGACGGAGTCTTCCTCGGCATCAAGCACGCCATCCCGCTGATGCGCGCCGTCGGTGGCGGCTCCATCATCAACATGTCGTCGGTGGCGGGGCTCAAGGGCAACGCCCGCCTCGCGGCCTACAACGCCACCAAGGGTGGGGTACGCCTGTTGACCAAGGGGGTCGCCTTGGAGTGCGCCCAGGAGCGCTGGAACATCCGCGTGAACTCGGTGCATCCAGGCGTCATCGATACGCCGATCTGGACCAAAGTGGCGCCGAGTGCCCTCGAGCCCGGTGCCAACGCGGTGGACGTGGCAGAGATGGCGGCTGCAGGCGTGCCCACCGGCGTCGCCGGCCAGCCGGTGGACATCGCCAACGCCGTTCTGTTTCTGGCAAGCGATGACGCCAGCTACATCACCGGCACGGAGCTGGTGGTGGACGGCGGCCTGTCGGCGTGAGGACTCGCCCGGCGGAATTGGCCACTGCTCAGGATCAGGTGTAGCGAGACAAATCATTGATTTAGCCAATTATTTTCTAGATGAGGCACTGAATGGGCCCTTGGAGGGCTGTTTCGTGCGCCGAAACCGCGGTCTAGGCTGATCCGGGTTTCATTGGACAGGTGTGCGCCCCAGTGCGCCTGGAGAGTTTGTTCGGGCCTGCAAAAGTGGGATTCAAGGCAACGTAACGCTCGGCTGAGGTCTCTACACTTTTTCACTGTTGATGACCTGGCGTGGTCTGACCCCCGGGGTTCCCGGCCTTCGAAGCACTCCGAACGGATTCCGCATGAGTGACGAAACCGATCCGGTCGGCCCGTTCCGCGACCGACTCGAGCTTTCCTTCGAGATCGATCCGGTCTGTGCGGTACTGCGTCCGCGCGGCGCGTTCAGTCCGGAAGCGGGCCTTGCGTGGATCGGTATCACGGTGGCGGACCCGCGCTACGAAGCGGGCATGTCCATCCTCTATGACCTCACGGAACTCGACCCGAAATCCCTGACCACGACGACCATCCGCAGGTGCGTTTGGCTGCGGAAGACGCCAGACCGGTCCTGACGCCTCGCCGTAACGCCAATAGGCCGGATGACGGGGCTGCTCCCCATCGCCGACTGCCGGGCCGAGCAGACCATCTGGTTCAGCGCACTGCCGAAGCGTTGGATCAAGGCAATGATTCCGCTGCGCGTTCCGTCAGTGGCTTGGTTTGACCCCAGGGTGCCTGCACACGTGATTACGTCTGGAGCTTCTCCAGCCAGTACTCGCGCATCAGTTCGTGCGACCACGGCGGCTGGGTGACCGGGCTGCGGGGCAGGAACTCGACTATGACCGGTTTGATGTCGAGCACCGGCGTGCCGTCGATGGCATCGAGCTCCGCAACGACCAGGGTCGTGTGTTTGATTCGGAGTACGCGGCAGATTGTGCTGCCGATCCGGTTGGGCCGGTTCTTGCCGCGCTGCGCCAGGATGCCCACGGCCGGCCAGTCCTTGTTGTTCCTCGGGTGACGGGCTCCGGCGACGATCTTCGCATCGTCGACCTCATGAAAGTAGAAGATGACCTCCGCATGCGAGAACGCATCGAGCCCCTGCAGTGCCTCGGCGGTAAAGCCATCGACGAGGGTGATCGTGGCCTCCTCGCCGCCCCAGAAATCGTCTTCCGCATGCGGGCGCTCGGCGCGGACGTATCCGATCGGTTGGATCTCGATGGTCATGTTTGCGGCTCCGCAAAGACTGTTCTGCTCGATTTGATGGTCACATCGTATCGCCTCGCTTGTGGTGGACACCACCGGCCGGCGGCTTTTCGCTGCGTTGCTCGAGGCTGCCGAGTTTCTGCTCGATGCGCTCCATCAGTTCGGCTTGCTGCTGCGTCGTGGCCACGGGCATGCGCACGCGCCCTCGGGTCAGACGCACGTCTGCCACCAGCGCTTCCGGCCCATTCTCGTGGAAGTGGATGAAGTCCTTGCCGTCCAGGTGGAACACCGCCGGACGAACTTCCTCGAGCACCGCGTAGCCGCGCAGGACTCGCAGCAGGGGCGCGAGCGCTCTGCCCCTGGCTGGTTCTCGGTCAGAGCACGCCAGATCCAGGTGATCAGGCCTCCGCAGCCCGCGCGGCGCGCAACAGCTCGAGTTCGGCGGCGAGGGCGCGGCGTCCATCCTCGGCCTGGGGATCGGAGGGGTAGTAGGCGAGCTCGCTGGTCGGATCTCCGGTCACGCGGGTTCCGAACAGCACGCGCGGCTGCCGGTAGTCGTAGGGTCGCGCCTGATGCAGCAGCGCACGATTGTCCCAGAGCAGGGTGTCGCCCGCCCGCCAGCGGTGGCTGTAGACGCGACCTGGCTCCGAGACGACGAACTCCAGCAGCGACTGCAGGAGCGTCCTGCTCTCTTCGCGGCTCAAGCCGGGAATACCGAAGGCGTGCCGCTCCTGATTCGATAGCGCGCCGATCGCCGGTAGCTGTGTGCGTCGCAATCAGCTGCAGAGACGGCCGGCGAGATAGCGCTGAAATTGCCAGAGCGGCTGCTCCAGTTCGGCCAGTGGTCCGCTCGTCGCGAAGCGCGAGCGAAGGCCGCGCTGCACGGCTTCGTTGGCCGCCGCATCTTCTGCCTGAACGCCACGGATCGCCTCGAGATGACCGGCAACGATCTGCTCGAATCCCGGCGTGTCGAACGAGCTGCCCGGAACCAGCAGGTGAATGTCGAGGATGTGGGACTCCGGGCCGGTGGGATACCACTCGAACCAGATCGCCGAATCCGGGCTGAGGGCGCATGCGAATAGCGGAAACACGGCCAGTACGAGGGTGCCTCCCCGTTGTTCCGCGCTGAGGCCGGGCACCGGCGGCAGATGCGTGGCCTGAATCGGATGGCCATCCTCGATGCCCGTGGCCAGTTCGGGATTCACGGCCATCATGCCGGCCATGAACGCGTCTTCTCCGCTCATATCCAACCGCACCCGGCTCGCCGGCCAGAGCACCTGCAGGCTGTTCTGGTGCGTGCCGATGTGGTGGTAGAACTCCGCGAAGTTCTCCAGCGCGACCTTCCAGTTGACGGGGGACTCCCCCCAACTGACGCTGCCCGCGTTGCGCCAGTCGCTCATGTCCACATTGCCGAGGAGATGCTCGACGCCCTGCATGCGTGGGGCCAGGGGCGGTGCGCCGTCATCGAGGCAGACGAAGATGAAGCCCTGCCATTCGCTGAGCGCAAAGACCGGCAGGTGGCAGCGGGATGCATCGTGGCGTGTGTTGACCTGCATCAGGGGCGAGGCCTTCAGACGCCCGTCGAGCGTGTAACTCCAGAGATGATAGGGGCAGGTGAGCAACGCACCGTGCCCGCTGCGTGACGGGCTGTCGTGAAGCATGTCCACGCCGCGATGGCGACATACTCGGGAGAGGGCACGCAGCGCGCCATCCTCGCCGCGGACGATGACGACAGGCTCGCCGATCAGATCCACCTTGAGCCAGTCGCCGGGATTTGCAAGCTGATCGCTGCGGCCGACGCAGAGCCAGTCGCGGCGGAAAATGCGCTCCACTTCCAGATCCCAGACGTCCTGGCGCCAGTAGCATGCCGGTGGCAGCGATATCGCCTGAGTGGCGGGTCCTTCGGCCTGCGCGCGGATCTGTCGCAGCAGCTCGTCGAGAGGGGCTTCGCCCATGGTTGGATTGCCTCCCGTTTCCGATTTAGAATAACGATCGTTTGTGTAATTCTGGAGGCCATGGCCGTGGGACGCAAGCCCGATCCCGAGCGCAAGGCGGCGCTGCTCGACGCAGTGGTCGATTATCTGTGTCGGATGGGGATCGGCGATGTGTCTTTGCGCCCTATGGCGAAGGCGCTGGGCGTGTCGACGTACGTCCTGATCTATCACTTCGGCTCCCGGGAGGGGCTGCTCGCAGAGGCGTTGGAGTCGGTCGAGCAACGGCAGCGGTGCATGATTGAGGCCTGGGCGGAAGCGAAGCCTGCAGCGAGCACAGCGGATCTGGTCAAGCGCTGGTGGCGCTGGTGTGGCGATCCGGAGCATCTGCCGCTGATGCGCCTGACTATCGAGGCCACAGCACTCGAAGGAACACGCTCCGGGCTGCCTGGCGCGCTGCGCGCGCGGCTCGTTTCCGAGTGGGTGGAGCTGCTGGCGAATGCGTTACGCGCAGAAGGTCGCTCGGCAGCGCAGGCGCGCGCCGAGGCGACGCTGCTGAATGCGTCTCTCGTTGGCTTGGCGCTCGATCTCAGCGCTACAGGCGAACGTCGGCGCGTGCAGGCGGCAGCGCGGGCACTGATACGCACGCTGCGCGCCTGACCTTCCCCAGGCTTGTGATCTCTCATGGCAACGCGTACCCGCCTCGGGCGGCGCCCCAACAGCATCTGGGCATGATGCTTACGGTTGCGGCGCAGCTGTGGCGCAGCGCGCTTCCCACGGTAGCGGCTGCCAGGGCTTGCCGACTTCCCCATGCTCAACGGGAGGTGAAACGGATGTGCAGTGACTCCAGCGCCCGCAGGCAGAAATTGGGTTGGTGCCTGAAATCGTTGCGTTCTTCGATCAGCTCGAAGTCGTCGATGCGATCGAGAAAGGCCTTGAATCCCCAGTACAGCTCCCGACGCGCCAACGGCGCCCCCAGACAGTGATGGGTGCCCGAGCCGAAGGCGAGATGATGGCCCGGCTTCTCGCGGTCCAGCCGTATCTGCTCTGCGGCGACGAATTCGCAGGCATCGCGATTGGCCGCTGCGTAGCGGATGTTGACGATGGCACCAGCAGGAATGGTGACGCCGGCCAACTCCACCTCCCGGGTACTGAGCCGAAACAGCCCCTGGACTGGGCTTTCGAGGCGCAGCACCTCTTCGATGAAAGCTTTCAGGCGGCGGTCCGGATCCGCTCGCAGCTGATCCCAGATCATCCGGTTGCGTCCGAGCAGCATGATTCCGGCGGACAGGGCATTGGTGCTCGTCTCGGAGCCGCCGACGAAGGTGTCTGCCATCATTTCCGCATGCAGCTCGTTGTCTGTCAGGGTTCTGCCCCATTCCGGTACCGGGCGATTCACCAGCTCTGACAACAGGGTGTCATCCGGCGTCTGCCGAAGACGCTCGAAGATCGGCTGGAAGTGGTGCTGGGCCTCGATTTCCATCTCCACCGAGCAGCGCTCCTGCTCCTCCGTCTGCATCATCCCGAGGCGCTGTACCCAGGCATCGGTCCAGGCCTTGATCTTCCAGATCTCGCTTTCATTGACACCCATTTGCTTGCCGATGGTGATCAGTGGCAGAGGTACGGCAAATTGCCGCACCCACTCGCAGGTGCCCGCTTCGACGAAGGCGTCGATGAGCCGATAGGCCAGCTCCTCCACGAAGGGGTCCAGCGCCTTGATCCGTTTCGGGCTGAAGGCGGCCTCATACATGGCGCGCATCTGCTTGTGCTCGGGATCGTCGCGGCCACCCAGGGTTGCCGCAGGGAGCCAGCCCTGCCTTTGGTACAACTCGGTCATTCTCGCTGCGCGCCCGCCATCGGCGCGTTCGCCGGCATACTTGCGGCGATCGCTGGAGAAGGTCACCGGATCGCGCAGGATGCGCCGAATGTCCTCGAAGCGGGTCACCACGAAGAAGCCGCTCGCCGGATCCTGCCAGACCGGTGCCTCCCGCCGCAGCAGGCCGTAGGTCGGGTAGGGACACTCCTGAACTTCGGGATCGAACAGGTTGATCTCCCCCAGCTGTGCCGGCTTGATCGGATCATCCATACGGTTGCTGCGCGCCATCGCGGGCTTCCTCGTGTCTGGTGGTGTCCGGTGAGTGAAGTCAGAGCCTCAGGGTCATCTGCAGGCCGATTTCGCGAGGTCGTTGAATGGTCCCCACCAGTTCGCCCCGTTGGCCTCCTGCCGGCGTATCTGCTCCAGGCATCCACAGTTTGTCGGTGAGGTTGCGGCCGAACAGGGACCAGGCCCATTTGTCATCGTGGCTGCTGATCGCGAGACTGGCGTCGAGCAGCATCAGCGAGCCCTGCTTGGCCCAGGGCATGTTGGTGATGGTGCCCTGGTAGCTGCCGCGCCAGCGGGCATCGATGGTGGCGGCCAGGCGCCAACCCCGGCTCAGGTCCGTCTCCAGCAGGGCACCGGCCTGCCACTCCCAGCGTGAACTGCTCGGAGGGCGACGGCCGGTCAGGTCCTGTACCCCACTGACGCAGCCTTCCTGGGCGGTCTGACCGGCGAAGCAGGGGGCGCCGGCGAAGTCGCGATAGGCGGCGTCGTTGTAGGAGCCGGCAGCGCGGATCGCCAGGCTCGGCGTCAGCCAGAAGCTGCCGTCGAGCTCGACCCCCTCGGACCGCATCTTGGCCGCGTTACGAATGAAGAAGGACGTGGTCTGGGCATCGAACTGGGTCAGCTGAAGATCGTCGAAGTCGTAACGGAACAGGGTGGCGCTTCCCGTCAGACGGGCATCGAGCAGCGTGAACTTGGTGCCGAACTCGAAGCCCTGTGCGCTCTCGCTATCAAACTGGGATGTGTTCTCGTCCCGGTCGGCCCCGAGCAGTCCGGGGGTGGAGAAGCCGCCAGCTTTGTAGCCGGTCTTGTAGGCGGCGTAGAACATCGCACGGTCGTCTGGTCGCCAGCTGATGGTGAACTCGGGTGAAACATCGTCGTCCTTGCGGCGGGCGACGACCGAGTCACCGACCGGGAGGAAGATGCCGGGCGGGAAGAATGCGTGCACATAGGTGTTGCGCAGGACGACATCCGTGGTCACCGCCGTGTATCGCGCACCGCCGGTCACTTCCACCGTAGGGCTGAGATTCCAGATCAGCTGGGCATAGAGCGAAAGCGTCTCGGCGTCGACCTTGCTGCGCTGCTCCCAACTGTGGAACTTGCCGCTGAAGGGATCCGCAGGAAGCGGAGCAATCCGGCCCGTGTTGTACCAGTTGCGGTCCATCCGCTCGAAGAACAGTCCCGCCTGATAGTCGAAGGCACCTTCGAGGTCGCTGTTGATGCGCAATTCCTGGGTGAATCCGTCACCTTTCTCGTTGTTGACGCCGGAGAGGATGCCCAGGCTGCTGGCGTCGGAGGTGTCGTAGGTGCGGCTGTCGAGCCCCCAGAATCCGGTCACAGAGGTGATCAGGGCATGGGGCAGTTGATACTGCAGTTCGATGGCGCTTACCCAGGCCTGCAGTTCGGAATAGGGCACCCCCTGATTCGCATCCGGCCACGCGCTGCCGACGGCCTCGGGTTGTGAGGTCAGGGCCGTGCGCATGTTCTTGCGGCAATCACCTTGGGGGTCCGGGACGCCAGACGTCGTGGGCAGAGTCTGGCCGTCGGCGCAGCGAACACGGCTCCATGCCAGATGTTCTCCGTTGTCCTCGTAGTCCACGCCGAAGAGCTTCAAGGTCGCGGAGAACGCTTCAGTAGGCTGGTAGTCCAGGGTCAGGCGCCCCGCAAGCGTCTCGGATCCCGGTCGATACTTGCCGCTGGTGTTGCCTGGCAGGGGCAGATCGGGCTGCAGCGGATTGGCTTGAGGTTCTGCCACATTGCGCATCCAGCCCCGCAACTTTTCGCCGCGCAGGGCGAGGCGAGCGCCGACGCTGTCGCTGATGGGTCCGGAAGCCACGATCTGGCCGAACCACTCCTGGGATTCGAACTCATGGCCGGCGGTCACGGCCAGCTCTCGCTCAGCGCCAGGCCCGCGACTGCGTGCCGACACGACCCCCGCGGGGCTGTTCTTGCCGAAGAACAGTGCTTGTGGGCCTTTGAGGACCTCCACCGACTCGAGATCGAAGAAGGCGAAACGTGTGATGCGGCCGCCCCGTGAGAGGGGAACACCATCGAAATTGATGAGTACGGATTGCTCGATACCAGCATCGCCGGATGTGGAGCCCAGGCCACGAATCTGCAGCATGCCTCCGGAACCCGATCCGACGGCAACGAAGTTGACGTTGGGGATCTGCGTGCCGATCTCGCTCAAGGTCACGGTGTTGTAACGTTCGAGTTCCTGGCCGGACAGCACGCTGGCGGACACGGGCACGTCCTGCAGGCGTTCCTCGCGCCTTCTGGCCGTAACCACGATTTCGTCCATGGCCATGCGGGCGCGTTCGGCAGCGGTTTCCTGCGCCGCGCTGCCCTGTGGCACGGTCAGCGCGGCACAGCCCGCAAGGACCACCCAGCTGGCTTTCGAGCTTCTCATCATCATCCCCTCCCGCCCTCGTAACCGAAGTGTCATCGAGGTTGTGGAGTACATCAGATGGCCCTGCTGCTGAGACCTGTCAGCACTAACAGGCGCCGTAGCGCCCGATGGGCTCCTGCCGTTGGCGTTGACTCCATGTGACGGCCGGTGGTAACTGGATCACGGTTGCAGATTTCTGGACGAAGCGCATGACGCCAACACTGGAGTCCTTTACTGCCGAGCTGCGCGCAGCGCCGCAGCGGGAGTGTTTCGCGGATCGGGTGATCTGGGGGCTCGGACATCTCGACTTCGATGCCTTCATCCTGAGCCAGCAGGGCGACGAGCGGCGTTACCTGAAGCGCCTTTCGGCGGCTGGAGAGCAGTTTTTCGACTGGTATCTCGCCCATCATTTGCTGCGCTTCGACCCGGTGGTGGCCCAGGTGCGGCGTCGCAACATGCCGGTGATCTGGAACGCGAGTGAGCTGCTCGGAACATGCCGGCGCGAGGAACAGCGCGACATGTGGGACAAGGCCTTGCAGGCGGAAGTCTGCTGGGGCATCTCGTTGCCCCTGGCGGGCATGGGGCAGATGGTGTGCATCTCGCGCAGGCTCGAAGATGCCCAGGCCGATCGCCAGCAGCTGATGCTTGATCGCATCGTGGCGTTCTCGGCTATCGTCTCGACTGTGTATCGAGAGCGCTTCATTCCGGAGCCGGAACTACCGCCGGAGCTCACCGATCGGGAGATCGATTGTCTGGCCTGGGCGAAACGGGGAAAGAGTGCCTGGGAGACCTCGCGCATTCTCGACATCGCTGAGCGCACGGTGAACTTCCACGTCCAGAATGCCATTCACAAACTACAGGTCACCAGCAAGTATCAGGCGGTCGCCAAGGCGGAGGAAATGGGTCTGATTCTCGACTGATCAGCGGCTTGTCGCTGCGCGTCATGGCAATGCCAGTCGCTCTGAGAGTTCGGTGGCGACTTGGCCGAGGAAGGCCCGGTAGAGGGGGATGCCCTGATAGGCCATCTTCATGGCCGGATAGTTCCGCCCGATGAAACCACGCCAGCTGATGGCGCAGGCGGTGGCATTGCGAACATGCCGCCAGAGTTCGTAGAAGCGGGCGGATGCGTCGCGATACGGCGCCCCACCTGATGACCGGTAGGCGGTGAGAAACTCATCCCACGGCATCAAAGGCTCGACGAACTGCCTGCAGTAGCTCAGATCCTCCACCGCATCACCCGCATGCAGAAATTCCCAATCCAGTAACGCCGTGATGCGCCCGTCATAGACCAGGGTGTTGTGGAACCCGACATCGCCATGGACGCTGCGGGCGGGGCCGTCATTCGGGGGAATGTTTTCCAGCAGCCAGGCGTAGGCCAGGGTCAGGGTGGGTGAGGCATGCACGCGATGTCGGTACCAGCGATCGCGCCAATCCCGGATGTGGCTGGCAACGACTGCCGAAGGGGTTGCCCTGGCATCCATCGTCAGCCCCAGGGTGCTGGGAGGGAGGCTGTGCAGACGGCCGAGCATGGCTGCCAGTTGCAGGCAGATTGCCCTTCGGCTGTCCTCGTCGCCATGGAACTCGGCGGTGCCGGATCGCCCGGCCAGTCGTTCGACGACGATGGCTGGCATGCCGAAGTAGTGCTCCTCCGCGACCACCAGCCGTGGCAGCGGTACCGGCAAGCCGGCTTCATGCAGCCGCTGCAGAGGCTCCGCCTCGTGGATGACGGAAACTTCATTGGGACCGAAGGGCAGGTCACGGCGCAGCACCAGCTGCTCCCGGCTGCCATCCTCGCGCTCCAGCTCGAAGAGATAGGTGTCCTTGGAAAACCCCCCGTCGACGGCCTGCAACGCGGAGACCTGGCCCGTGAGTCCGGTGGTCGTCGCATGCGCCTGCAAGGCATCCTCGATCAGGTTTGGTGTGATGCATTGTTCGATCGGCAGGCGTTCCTGGGCGGCCTGCTGGTGGCGTTGGCTGAGTTGCCGGAGCTCATGGTCCATCCATGCCTGCTCGCAGCGGATGC
>JAFIFL010000001.1 GCA_020832055.1 Gammaproteobacteria bacterium | reverse complement strand
AAGGGCTTGCTGCCTTCGCTGCATGGCTTCGAGATCGCTGCTCTGCGGCGTATCACGCGTTCAACGACTTGCTCACCACTTCGAAGATGTCGCGGGAGAGGTTGTCCTCTGCGGCGATGCGTTCGAGGGCGGCGCGCATCTTGGCCTGCCGGGCAACGTCATAGCGCTGCCAGCGGGTCAACGGTGCGAGCAGCCGCGCGCCGATCTGGGGATTACTGGTATTGAGTCGGATCACCCAGTCGGCCAGGAAGTCGTAGCCGCTGCCGTCGGCAGCATGGAACCCCACCGGGTTCTGACCGCAGAAGGCTCCCACCACGGCGCGGATCTTGTTCGGATTGCGGGCATCGAAGGCCTCGTGCTCCGTCAGCGCCTTCACCCGGTCCAGGGCACCGGGCGCCGTCGACAGGGCCTGGGTCGAGAACCACTGATCCACCACCAGCGCCTCATCGCGGTAGCGCGTGAGGAAGTCCGCCAGCAGCCGCTCGGCAATCGCTGCAGCTTCCGGACGGGACGACCACGCCACCACCCGCAGCGCGGCCAGACGATCGGTCATGTTGTCCGCGTCCGTGTACTGCTGCTCCGCCAGCGTCAGCCCGTCCGACTCCGGTGCCAGCGTCAGATAGCCGAGGGCCAGATTGCGCAGGCTGCGGCGCGCGAAGCCCACTGCATCCGGGACATAGCCGCCGTCATGGCCATTCGTCAGGTAGACCTCCCGAAGCCGCTGGGCGTAACGGACGCCGATGCGTTCGCGCAGCGCTTCCCGTGCCGCATGGATACCGTCCACGTCCACCACCTTCATCTGCTGGCCGAGGTATTCCTCGGCCGGCAGGGTCAGCAGGGCAGCCGCCAGGGCCTTGGCTTCACCGTCATCCGGGGCCAGCAGGGCTGCCTCCAGAATGCGACCCACCACACCGTCCACGCGGTTCTCGATCTCGACATCCGGATGGGCCACATGGTCCAGGATCACCTCCGAGAAGAACGTCTGCGCCGCATCCCAGCGCGCGAAACCGTCCGCATCCGAGGCCATCTGCACGATCAGGTCCTCGTGCGGGCGCTCCATGCTCACCTTCACCGGCGCGGAGAAATCCCGCAGGAAGGACAGCACCGGACGCGCCGGGACGTTGCTGAACACGAAGGTCTGCTCCGCCTGCTTCAGGTGCAGGATCAGCGTCCCGTCGCCTTTGGGATTCTCCACCTCGGTGTCCGACGCCACCTGCACGTCGAAACCGTTGGCATGCCCCGCCGCACCGAGCATCTCGATGCCATCCTGACCGATCAGGCCCACCGCCACCGGAATGTGGAAAGGCTTTTTCTCCGGTTGTCCCGGCGTCGCCGGACAGCTCTGCCGCAGCGTCAGGCGATATTCCAGCTCAGCATCATCATAGGACTCGGTGACCGCCACCCTCGGTGTGCCGGCCTGGCTGTACCAGAGCCTGAACTGGGACAGATCGACGCCGCTGGCATCCTCCATGGCCGCCACGAAGTCATCACAGGTCACCGCCTGTCCATCGTGGCGCTCGAAGTAGAGATCGGATCCCGCCCGGAAGCGCTCTGGGCCCAGCAGCGTGTGGATCATGCCCACGACGGCCGAGCCCTTCTCGTACACTGTCAGGGTGTAGAAGTTGGAGATCTCGATGTAGGAATCCGGCCGCACCGGATGGGCCATGGGGCCGGCATCCTCGGCGAACTGCATGGTGCGCAGGACGTTGACGTCCTCGATGCGCTTGATGGTCGGCGAGTTCTGATCCGCAGAGAACTGGGAGTCCCGCAGCACCGTGAAGCCTTCCTTCAGCGACAGCTGGAACCAGTCCCGGCAGGTGATGCGGTTGCCGGTCCAGTTGTGGAAGTACTCATGGGCCACCACCGCCTCCACCCGCTGGAAGCCCGCATCGGTGGTGGTCTCCGGTGCCGCCAGCACGCAGGACGTATTGAACACGTTCAGGCCCTTGTTCTCCATGGCCCCCATGTTGAAGTCGTCCACGGCGACGATCATGAAGATGTCGAGATCGTACTCGCGGCCGTAGACCTCCTCGTCCCAGCGCATGGAGCGCTTCAGCGCGTCCATGGCGTAATCCACCTGACCGATATTGTGAGGCTCGGTGTAGATCCGCAGCGTCACTTCGCGACCACTCATGGTGGTGAAGCGATCCTCGATATGTTCGAGGGTCCCCGCCACCAGCGCGAACAGGTAGGCCGGCTTCTTGTGGGGGTCCTCCCAGGTCACCTCGGTGCGGCCGTCGTCGAGGACTTTTCGCGCCACCTCGTTGCCGTTGGACAGCATCACCGGGAAGGCCTCGCCGTCGCCGGTGATGGTGGTCGTAAACGGTGCCATGACGTCCGGACGGTCCAGGTAATAGGTGATGCGGCGGAAGCCCTCGGCCTCGCACTGGGTGCAGTACATGCCGCCGGACTTGTAGAGCCCCTCCAGAGCGGTGTTCTGCTCCGGAACGATGCGGGTCACCACTTTCAGGCTGAAGCTGTCCTTAGGGGCATGCAGCGTCAGGCCTTCGTCGTCGACGCTGTACTCGTTGCTGCCGAGCGACTCACCGTCAACAGCAATCTCCAGCAGTTCCAGCTGCTCGCCGTCCAGGCGCAGCGGTGCCTTGGGGTCCTCCGCCTCCGGGTTGCGCCGCAGGCGGATCTCTGCGGTCACGGTGGTGCCGCCCTCCGCCAGTTCGAAGTGCAACTCGGTCTGGTCGATGAGGAACTCCGGCGGCCGATACTCGGCGAGGCGGATGACGGGGGGCTGGCTTTCCTTCATGAGCATGTCGATCTCCAATTGCGTTGTGAGGGTAGAACGCGCCGGCGATCAGACCGCGGCGAGCAGTTCCACCTCGTGCCCGGTGTACTTGCGGATATTGATGACCCCGGAGCTGAGGATCAGGTACTGGCCCTTGATGCCCAGCAGTTCCCCCTCCACACAGCCGAGCTTCTCCAGCGCCAGCGAGCGCACCTTGGCCGGGAATGCCAGCACCGGGTAATCGAAGGACCACATCTCGGTATCCTCCGCGGGGACGACAGCCTGCAGACCGAACTCGGCGTGCAGGCGTTCGATCTCCGGCGCACAGCGTGCGAGCAGGTCACGCCGGGCTGCAGCCAGATCCATGGGTTCCGGATTGCCCTTCAGCAGGGTCTGCCACTGGGTGCGGTCGCTGACATGGGCCTTCATGGCGGACTCCAGCAGGCCCGCCTGCTGCCGGGTAGCCGTGCGCGCCAGCGGCAGCGCCTGCACCGCACCCTGATCGATCCAGCGGGTCGGGACCTGTCCGGCGCGGGTGATGCCCACCTTCAGTCCGGTCCCGTTGGCCAGATACACCACGTGGTCCGTCATGCAGTGCGTCAGGCCCCACTCCGGCTCCCGGCAGGTGCCCTCACGAAAGTGGCAGCGTTCCGGACTCATGATGCAGGTGTCGCAGGCGGCCAGAGTCTTGAAGCAGGGATAGCAGTAGCCCTGATTGAAGCTCTTGTTCGTCCGCCGCCCGCAGGCCACGCAGAGAATGATGCCTTCGAAACGCAGCGCTATGCGCTGCCCGAGCAGCGGATTCATGGGCACATCCCGATCACCCACCGGCATGGCATAAGCCACCGGTGCTGCGGCCTCACTGCGCATTTTCGCCAGTGTGCCCAGCGCGAGCCGCGACAGTCCGCTCACCCCTCCCCCAGAATGCGGATGCGGTCGGGCTGCGGCGCGTCGCTGCAGGCCTTCGGTTCGATGTAGCCGGTACGCTGTTCCGGCGGCAGATGCGTCGCCTCCCAGTTCAGCACCGCCTCCATGCAGATCTCCCGCTGCCGCGGCTCGAGGCTGCGGCCGTCCGGCCAACGACCCAGTTCCAGGGCTCGGCGCAGGTTCTCGTAGGTGGCGCGATCGAGGCCGGCCACGGCACTGCCAAAGTCCTTCGGACGCTGACTGTCCGGCGCGCGACGGCGTGAGGTATCGGTCATGACGGGGCCTGAACTCCGGGGATT
Source organism: Gammaproteobacteria bacterium (assembly GCA_020832055.1). Taxonomy (GTDB): domain Bacteria; phylum Pseudomonadota; class Gammaproteobacteria; order Pseudomonadales; family Azotimanducaceae; genus SLTB01. The sequence continues at coordinate 57,403 of JAFIFL010000001.1, read as the reverse complement.
CAAAGACCCGCCATCATAGCATCACGCCTGCCAGTTCGACCCGCCGCCGGCCGTCGGCCGAACGCTGCGGAGGCGCAGCAGCCCCCACAGCACGCCGGCGATGAAGCCGCCCCAGTGGGCCGCGTTGGCGATGTGCAAGCCGAAGGCCGAGGTCACGCCGGTAGAGAACAGCACCAGGAACACCAGCAGGATCACGATCAGAGCCGGCGGCAGGGTCAGGTTCGGATCACCGGTCCGGCGCCCGGCCACGATCAGATAGCCGAGCAGACCATAGACCACACCCGACAGGCCGCCGAACATGGGGCCGTCACCTACCAGCCACTGAGCCACGTTGGCCACGGGCGCCAGGATCAACACCACCTCCAGCAGCCGCCCGCGACCCTGGACGTCTTCGATGCGCCGGCCGAACTCCCACAGCCACAGCAGATTGAAGGCCAGATGTAGCACCGAAAAATGCAGCAGCGCCGGCGTCCACAGACGCCAGATCTGCCCGGCCCGCAGCGATGCTTCCAAGGTCGTGAACTGGATGAAGTCACCCACCTGCTCCGTGGGCACGATGAGCATGGCCCGCAGCATGACGCTCAGGGACTCCGGCAGCGACGATGTGGCCGGGTAGCAGAGCAGCGTGACGACGACGAGAAAAATGCACAGCGGATTGCGCTGAGCCAGTGCAAGTACCCCATCGGCCACACCGCCACCGGCGGATGACACCACCGCATCCGGCAACTCGCCCCGGCTCTGCGCCGCCCAGCCCTCGTCCACCAGCGCCTGAAAACGCTCGTCGGGCACCTGAAGCCGCAGCCTCCCGGATACCTCGAAGATCCGATGGGGCACCCCGCGCGCACTGAGCCACGCCGACAACGGCCGCAGATCCTCCTCGGCACTCACTTCCAGGGCAACGTGCAACATGAACTCCACGACAATCAGCAACCCGGCATTGTGCACTACCCAAGGCACCCCGCGAACTGCGGAAGCACTCACTGCGGGCATTTGCCGGCTGCCGCGACGCGCATGCCCCCAGCGGGCTAGAATCCCGCCACGGGCCCGTGCAGGAGAACAATTCATGGTGGAGTTCGAACTCAACGGCGTCCCGCGCCGTGTCGACATGCCAGCCGATACCCCGCTGCTGTGGGTGATCCGGGACGGTCTCGGTCTCCCCGGCACCAAATTCGGCTGCGGCATGGGCCTGTGTGGCGCCTGCACCATCCACCTCGACGGTCAGCCCATCCGCAGCTGCGCCCTGCCGCTGTCCGCTGCCGCAGGCCGGCGCCTCACGACTATTGAGGGCCTCGGCGCCGGGCCGGCCATCAGCGATCTGCACCCGGCCCAACAGGCCTGGATCGAAGGCAGCGTGGCCCAGTGCGGGTACTGCCAGTCCGGTCAGATCATGGCCGCTGCCGCTCTGATCGACGCCAACGACGATCCCAGTGACGCCGACATCGACCGCGCCCTGTCCGGCAATCTCTGCCGCTGCGGCACCTACCCGCGCATCCGCGCCGCCGTCCGGCGCGCCGCGGAACTCAAGCGCGGCGGCGAAGCGGTGGTCCAGAGCTTCGATCCCAGCGTTGCCGTCGCCCCGGTGGGAGGTCTGCCCGCATGAGCACCGAACAGCTCGGCCCTGCCCTCACCCGCCGCACCCTGCTAAAGACTTCCGCCGTGGCCGGCGGCGGGCTGATCGTCGGCGTCAACCTCACAGGCTGCGCCAGCGCCCCGACCCTCGGCGCCGAAGGTGACCTCAGCCCGGATGCCTGGCTGCAGATTACGCCCGATGACCGGGTGATCTTCCAGCTCGACAAGACCGAAATGGGCCAGGGCGTCATCACCTCCCTGCCCACCCTGGTGGGCGAGGAGCTGAACCTCGATCCGGCCCGCATTCACGTGCATCTGGCTCCCGTGCATCCCCGTTTCCAGGATCCCATCCAGATCACCGGCGGCAGCACCAGCATCGCCAACCGCTACCAGCCCCTGCGCCAGACCGGCGCCGCCGCCCGGGACATGCTCATCGGGGCCGCGGCAGAACGCTGGTCCGTGCCCGCCTCCGACCTCGAACTCGAGGACGGCGCCGTGCATCACCGCGGCAGCGGCCGCAGCGCCCGCTTCGGTGAACTCGCCGAGGCCGCCGCCCGCCAGAGCATCCCGAAGAACCCGACCCTCAAGCCCGCCTCGGAATTCCGCTGGATAGGGCAGTCCGTCCCCCGCACCGACCGGGTCACCAAGAGCACAGGGCAGGCCGCCTTCGGCATCGACGTGGGCATGAACGGCCAGCAACTGCCGAACCTCGCCACCGCCGTGGTGATCCGGGCGCCCCGCTTCGGCGCAGAACTGCAGGGATTCGACGCGCAGGAGGCGCGCAAAGTCCCCGGCGTCATCGACGTCATCGCCGTGAGCAGCGGTGTGGCCGTGATTGCGAAAGGCTACTGGCCTGCCCGTCAGGCCGCCGGCAAGGTCGACGCGCGCTGGTCCGAGGGGCCGCTGAAGGGCCTCGACAGCGCCTCCATCGAGGCCGCCCAGCGGCGGGCGCTCGATGAGCAGAAAGGCCGCAACGCCCGCAACGACGGCAACTTCGCCCGTGCCGCCGAGCAGGCCCACCGGGTGATCGACGCCGAGTACGTCATTCCCCATCTCGCCCACGCCACCATGGAACCCATGAACTGCACCGCTTGGCTGCACGACGGCATCTGCGACGTCTGGGTGCCCACCCAGGGCCCGGACATCGTCCAGGCGGTGGCCGCCGAGGCCGCCAAGCTGCCCCGGAACAAGGTCCACGTGCATTCCACCCTCATGGGCGGCGGTTTCGGTCGCCGCGGCATTCCCGACTACGCCGCCGAGGCGGTGGAAGTGGCCCGCCTCGCCGGCCGGCCGGTAAAGGTGGTGTGGTCCCGTGAGGACGACATGCGCCACGATTTCTACCGCCCGGCCACCTGCAACCGCCTGCGCGCGGCCCTGGACGACAACGGTACCGTCACCGGCTGGGAGCACCGCCTTGTCGGGCCCAGCATCATCGGCACCCTGGTCCCGGACTTCCTCGGCGCGCTCATGCCCACCTGGGTGCCGGGCGGCGTCACCAACGTCTTGGGCCGGGCCGGCGGCGCCGTGATCCGGGGCCGCGACAGTTCCAGCACCGAGGGCGCGGCGGATCTGCCCTATGCCATCGACCATGTCCGGGTGGAATCCATCCTGCACGACCCCGGCGTGCCCATCGGCTTCTGGCGCTCCGTGGGCCACTCCCAGAACGCCTTCGTGGTGGAGAGCTTCGTCGACGAAGTGGCTCATGCCGCCGGCGCCGATCCGCTGGCCTTCCGGTTGGAGCGTCTGGCCGGACATCCCCGCCATCTGGCCACGCTGAAGCTGGCGGCTGACAAGGCCAACTGGGGACATCCTGCCGAGGGCCGAAGCCAGGGCGTTGCCGTCCACGAGTCCTTCGGCAGCGTGGTCACCGAGATTGCCGAGGTGTCGGTGGAGAACGGCCGCATCCGGGTCCATCGCGTCGTCTGCGCCATCGACTGTGGTCTGGTGATCAACCCGGACATCGTCCGCGCCCAGATGGAAGGCTCCATTGTCTTCGGCCTCACCGCCGCACTGAAGAGCAAGGTCACCCTTAAGGACGGCGGCATCAGGCAGTCCAACTTCCACGACTACGACCTGCTGCGCATGGACGAAACGCCGGTCATCGACGTGTATTTCGTCAACCAGGACGCTCCGCCATCGGGCGTCGGAGAACCCGGCCTGCCGCCCATCGCCCCGGCCGTGGCCAACGCCGTCTTCGCCGCCACCGGCCAGCGCCTGCGGACCATGCCTCTGCGGCTGGCTTGAAGCGCCGGCGCAAGCAGACTCCCCGTGGGCGCGAGCCGTTGGAAGGTGCCGGCGAAAGGCGCAGAATCAGCATCTGTCATGACATCCTCGGAGTGACCCATGCAGGCAGTGGATCAGGCCGTCCTGAGCGCGGTTCGCGACTGGCTCGTTGCTGGCGAATCGTGCTGGCTGGCCACCATCGTCGCCACCTACGGTTCCTCACCGCGGCCGGTGGGCTCTCTGCTGGCCTGCAAATCTGACGGCACCCTGGTGGGCTCCCTCTCCGGCGGCTGCGTGGAAGACGACCTGATCGAAAAACTCATTGCCGGCGAACTCGTCACCGATGCGCCGCAACTGCTGAAATACGGGCTGGCGCCCGAAGACACCGAGAAGCTCGGTCTGCCATGCGGCGGCCACCTCCACGTCGTCGTGGAACCGCTGGCCCCTCGACACGCGCCGACCTTCGAAAACATTGTCGACCGCCTCGACCAGCGCGCCTGCATCACCCGCAGCGTCCGCCTCGCCGCCGGCGCGGACATGACCGTCGCCGAAGTCGAGGATTTCGCGCCCCTGGCCCTGCACGAGGCACCGGGGACCGAGCCTGTCCTGGAACAGACCTACGGCCCGCGCCGGCAGCTGTTCCTGATCGGGGCCGGCATGGTGTCCCGCTATCTGGCCGAAATGGCCCAGGCGCTGGACTATGACGTCACCGTCTGCGATCCCCGCGAGGACATGCTGGCCCAGTGGGCCGTGCCCGGCGTCCGCACCCTCTGCGCCATGCCTGACGACGCAGTCATGGCGCACGCCGACGATCCCCGCTCCGCCATCATCGCCCTGACCCACGATCCCCGCATCGACGACATGGGGCTGATGGCGGCCCTGGACAGCCGCGCCTGGTACGTCGGCGCCATGGGCTCGAGCCGGACCAGCGCCAAACGCCGCGAGCGCCTCGCCGAGCTCGATCTCAGCCCCGAGCAGATCGATCGTCTGCACGCACCGGTGGGCCTGCCCATCGGCAGCAAGACCCCGCCTGAAATCGCCATTGCCATTCTCGCGGAGCTGACGGCGCTGACCGCGCAGCAACAGGCCATGGCAGCGGCTTCAGGCCCACCCGAACGCGCCACCGCGACCCGCTGATGAGACCCTCATGGGTGGACGATTGAGCGCGGTCGGTGGCGGACTGATTCTGGCCGCCGGGCAAGGCCGGCGCTACGGCAGCGACAAGCGCCTTGCCCTGGTGAATGCGAACCGTACCCTGCTGGAAACCACGCTCACTGTCTGGCAGCAGGTCCTGCCTGGGTTGCGCGTGGGATTGCGCGTGGTGCTGCGGGGCGAGGATGAGCCTGGCGAGCAGGCACTGGCAGCGGGACTGTCCCGGCGCTTCCCGGAACTCGCCATCACGTTCGCCGCCGATTGCCACGAGGGCATGGGCGCCTCCCTGGCTGCCGGCATTCACGACTGCCGGCATTGGGATTACGCCCTCATCGGACTCGGCGACATGCCCTACCTTCGCCCTGCCACACTGAACAGCCTTCACACCGTCGCGCAGCAGCAGATCGCATCCGCGCACCCGGCCTGCATCGTCCGCCCCACCTGCCGGGGCCGCCCCGGTCACCCGGTGGGTTTCGGCCACGCGCACTTTGCCGCTCTGTCGCATCTCGAAGGTGACGTCGGGGCCCGCTCCATCATCGCGGCGACACCCGGGGTGATCGATGTGCCCTGTGAGGACCCGGGCATCCATCGGGATGTGGATACGCCAGCAGGACTACCGGCCACCCGTTCCTGACCGCGATGGATTCAGCCTGCCCGCTCCTCCCGGGACACGTCGATCCAGGCGAAACGGTCAGGATCCAAGCGCGTTTCACCGTCGAAGCGATAAGCCACCAGTCGCCCCCCGAGTACCGTCGAGTAGTCCAGGCAGCAGACATTCGGCGCCTGCAGACGGGGCGCCCCCGACAGCCAGTAGTGGCCGAAGAACACCGGTGGCGCATGGGGTGAATAGCTCAGCAGGTGCTCGCGCTCATGGTCTTCGATGGCCCGTTCATGGACGTCGTCCGGCAGCGGGTCGGGCTGGAAGGCCACCTCACCGAGGGTCCGGGCGTCCCGAGTCCAGAATGCCGTCCGGAAGGAGCGGCGACGCAGGCCGTCACGGCCGTGCATCACGCGTTCTTCCGGTAGCGGCAGTTCCGACCCATTGAGAATTCGATCCAAGAACCGCCGCACCAGACTGCCACGGTAGCAGGCCGCCCGGGCCAGCGATGGCGTCAACGTGCGCTCATCGTGCTCGGCGCAGAACGCGGCCATCAGCTCCGCGTCCCAGCAGGCGTGGATCACCCGCAGCGCCGGACTCGCCAGCCACAGGGGCAACTCACCGATCCAGGCCAGGGTCGCCTCGAAATCCGCTGGATGGCCGTCGAAACCCTGAATGGTTGCCTCGAGCCCCGCTGCGTTGCGATCAGTCCGGGCGCGCAGCCAATCCCGCCCGCTGTCTGCGGGTGCGGGAAAGAACCAGCCTGCGAGGTTGTATTCGTGATTGCCGAGCACCACCCGGGCGGCGCCCGCCTCCACCATCTCCCTGACCCGCAGTACGGTTTCCCGCACCGCCGGCCCGCGGTCGATCAGATCCCCGGTGAACAGAGCGATCCGCTTCGGATGCCGCCACACTCCGTGGACCCGCCGATAGCCCATGCCGTCGAGCAGGGCCAGCAGCGCATCCGCGCAGCCATGGACGTCACCGATGAGATCGTAGGCGTGAAAGTCAGGGTCGAGTTGAGTGGGATCCGCAATGCTCATTTCAGGATTATACGGAATGTTTGCAGCGCCCGGCTCAAATCATGGTGACAGCGGGTCTCGGAGCGTCATCATCGAAGCGCTCGGCGGTGACGATGGCCGTCCGCGTGGCGTCCAGCGAGGTGACGGGCGCAGGCGGTGTCGAGGCACAGCCGGCCAGCACCGAACCTGCCAGCAAGGCCGTCACACCGATGTGCGCAAGGCCTGCATGGCGTGATATGAGCCGCGGCATGCGTTTCATGTCCGCTTCTCCTCATCCGTGAATCGGATGCTGCAGCGATCATCCTGCTCTGGCCTGTGCCTTTCTGTTCGCTGACGTACGGTACAGCGAGCGATCTGTCCCCGCGGGCGAACGCTTGCCTGCGGCCATACCCCTCAGGACAGCGCCCGATAGCGCACAGCGGTCGGCCTCGAACCGGCGTAGGATGGGAGCAAGTTCCACCGGCCCTGGAGAGCATATGATCACCTCCGACGCAGAACCGCCCAGAACTGCGGAAATGAGAGAACAGACCCGGTTGCGGGTTGCTGCGGAAGACCTGCTGAGCCATGGCCAGGCCCCGCCCACGCGGGGCTGGGAGCTCGGCACGGATGCCCTGGCCCTGCTCTACAGGCTGGCCAGTGACTGCAACCGTGCCGACGATGCGCTGGCGATGCTCCATGAATTGCAGGTGCATCAGGTGGAACTCGACCTGCAGCTCCAACAGCGCGAAACCAACGAAGCAGAACTCATCGACGAACTTCAGCGCTATCGAAGCCTCTATGAACAGGCGCCAGTGGGCTACCTTCAGCTGCGGCCCGATGGCAGCATCATCGAGGCGAATGTGATGGCCCACCGGCTGCTCGCGCCCGCAGGCGGCGACATCAGGTTCTGTTCAGAGGATGAGCCTCGCATCGACCAGCTGCTGAGGCCTGAGGACCGACCCGCACTCGCTGCAATGCTCGCGCAGCTCGATGCCGGTCATCCGGTGACGTCCTGCGACGTGGAAGCCATCGACGCCGCAGCGAATGCGCCGCCGCTGAAGATCACGGTCAGACTCGAACCCGGCTCCGCCAACGTCTGGATGACTGTGTCCTGATTGCGAGACCGATCTGGGCGAAGGAGTCGGAGACGGCAGCGCCATGGGATCTTCGACATCCACCACCCACCCCGAACGGGCGCCGACGACGCGGCGCCCGGCGCAAGCAGCGCAGCGAATCATTGCCATCGGCGCCTCGGCCGGAGGCCTTGCGCCGCTCAAGCAGTTCCTCCACCAGGCGCCACCGGCCGCCGGGCTGGCCTACATCGTCGTCCAGCACCTCGATCCCGACCGCAAAGCCCTGCTGAAGGAGCTGCTGCAGCGGGCGACCACCATGCCCGTGCAGGAGGCACGGCAGGGCATGCGCGTGGAGTCCGATCACGTCTATGTCATACCGCCGAACGCGGAGCTGCGCGTCGTCAACGGCCGGCTGCAGGTGACGCCTCCTGCGGAACCACGCGGCTTGCGCCTGCCCGTCGACGTCCTGTTCTCGTCGCTGGCGGGCAGCATCGGCGATCGCGCCATCGCAGTGGTGCTGTCCGGCATGGGTACCGACGGCACCCTGGGGCTGCAGGCCATCAAGGCCGTAGGAGGTCTGAGTGCGGCCCAGGACCCGGCATCGGCCCAGTTCGATTCCATGCCCAGGCACGCCATCGATGCCGGTCTGATCGACCTCATCGCCACAGCGGATGCGCTGCCTGGCCGCATCCTGGCCTACCTTGGCGAGGTCCAGGACCCCGTCGCGCACGATGCGGACCTCGGCCCCGATGCCTCGGAAATCGCTTCATCCCAGGAGAGGATCGTGGACCTCCTGCGCAGGCGAACCCGGCATGACTTCGGGCTCTACAAACCCAGCACGCTGCAACGCCGGATCGAACGGCGCATGGCCATCCACGCCATTGCCACCCTGGATCAGTACGCGGCTTACCTCGCCGATAATCCTGCAGAGACCGACCTGCTGTTCAAGGAACTGCTGATCGGCGTGACGGACTTCTTTCGGGGCCCCCCGGTGTGGGAGTACCTTGCCACAGTCGCATTGCCCGAACTGCTGGCGCGGCGGACACCGGGAGAGCAGCTGCGGGCCTGGAGCGTCGGCTGCTCCACCGGCGAAGAGGCCTACTCCCTGGCCATCGTGTTCAGTGAAGTGGTCGCCAGACTGCCCGGAGCCGAGCCCTTCACGCTGCAGATCTTCGCCACCGACGTGAGTCCGGATGCCATCGCTTCCGGTCGTCGCGGCCAGTTTCCGCTGTCGATCCGCGACAGCGTGTCGGCACCGCGACTGTCCCGATTCTTCCGGGAGCATGACGACGGCTATCAGATCGATCCGAAGATCCGGGAAATGGTGCTGTTCGCACAGCATGACGTCGTGCTCGACCCACCCTTCACCCGACTCGACATGGTCCTGTGTCGCAACCTGCTCATCTATTTCACTGCCGAGCTTCAGCGCCGCCTGCAGCCGCTGTTTCACTATGCCCTGCGATCAGGCGGCCTGTTGCTGCTTGGTGGGTCGGAGACCGTTGGCCGCTTCGGTCACCTGTTCAAGCCCCTGCAATCCAAGTTCAGGCTGTATGAGCGCGAGAACACAGCGAGAATGGGCCGAACCGACCTGCTGCCGCCCCTTTATCCTCCCCTGACTCGCATCCACGAGGAGCCAGCCATGACACCACCCGCGGCGTCGCCGCCGCCAGGCGACAACCTGAAAGATGCCGCCGACGACGTGCTGCTTCAGGTATACGCACCGCCGGCCGTGATCGTGACCACCGCCGGCGACATCGTCTACATCAGCGGCCGGACCGGCCGCTACCTCGAACCCGCCGCAGGCAAGGCAAACTGGAACATCCACGCCATGGCGCGGGGCGGCCTGCGTCAGGCGCTCGGCCCAGCCCTGAAGCAGGCCACAGCACAGACCGAACCGCTGCATCTGCATGCCGTCGACGTCACGGGGTCCGATGGGGTGCTGCGCGTGGATGTCACCGTCCAGGCCTTCAAGGAGCCGGCGGCACTGCGCGGCATGGTCATGGTCGTATTCAACGACATTCCCCCAGGCGCGGAGTCGGCAGACGGCCAGCCTTCGCTACCTGCTGATCAGGATCGACTGCACGACGCACTCGCCGAGATCCAGCGCCTGCGGTCCGAAGCGCGCGCAAACCGGAACGAGTTGCAGTCATCCAACGAGCAGTTGCAATCAGCCAACGAGGAGCTTCAGTCCACCAACGAGGAACTGCAGACGACCAACGAAGAGCTGACGACATCGAAGGAAGAGATGCAGTCCATGAACGAAGAACTGCAGACCATCAACGGTGAGCTGCAAACCAAACTCGACGATCTCGCCCTGGCCCAGAGCGACATGCAGAACGTGCTCAACAGCATCGAGATCGCGATTCTGTTCCTGGACAATGATCTCAACGTCCGGCGCTACACCGATCGCGCATCGGCGGTCGTGAATCTGCGAGAGAGCGACATCGGCCGGCCCTTGAGCGATCTGACCACGAACCTGCAGTACCCGGAGCTCTACGAGGACGCACGCGAGACCCTGCGCACGCTGCGACCCACGGAGAAGCAGATTCCCAGCACACGCGATCGCTGGTATTCGATCCGAATCATGCCCTACCGTCGTCTCAACAACATGATCGACGGCGTGGTCATCACGCTGTTCGACATCACCGCCACCAAGAACCTCGAGGCCGCGCTGCGGCGGGCCTCCGGTGACAGCACCGATTGAATGATCGAATGGAAAGGGGAAACTTCGAGCCTAGCGCGCCCGGGGTTCGCCGCAGGTCGTCTCCGAACCCAGCGTCTGCTCCCAGAGGCTGACCAGCCGCCGGGCTTCGGTGAGTTGATCCGGGCTCAGTTCCTGAGCCACCGAATTCAGCACCGGGCGTGCGAGCGGATGGTCGCGGGCGTCGGCCAGACTCAACCACATGTAGGAGCGGACGGGATCAGCCGGGAACAGGCGCCCGGCCCGATAGTGGAGACCCTGCTTGAACTGGGCGTCGGCGTTGCCCTGCTGGGCCGCGCGCCCGTTCCAGAGGAAGGCTTCGACCAGATCCACGGCCACACCATTCCCCGCGTGATACATCTCGGCGAGGCGGTACTGGGCCCCGGCATCGCCCTGTTCGGCAGCCGGCAGCACGGACGCGACCGTCTGCTCCGAACCGACCGACGCCACCGCCCCGCCACTGGCTGCGAGCATGAGCAGCACTGATCCTAACCGGTGCATGCCTTTCCTCTTCGTTCGTGTCGTCACCGGACCGGCGCAAGCTTGAGCTGCAAGGGCTCACCCGTGGCCAGCTCGGCCTCGATGACGAAGCGATCCTCTTCCGGTCGGCTGTAGGCCAGCGTTCTGAAGACGAAACCACCGGCGCTCTCAAAGGCGACGCGCCGATCACCGATCTCCGTCAAGGTCATGATCGGAGGCTCATCGTGGATGGGCTTCATGCCAGGCTGGAACTGGCTCACCCGGAACAGCAGCGTGTCGCCCGCCTGCTCGATCACGATGAACTCCTTGATGCGCGTGACGCCATCGCGGGTGACTCTCACCGAACCGACCACCGTGTCGTCAGAGGGATGCATCCAGTGTTCTTCCAGCGTGTCCTCCCCGAATGGCCCCTTCCAGTAACCCGCCATCCAACCGAGGTCGGCCACCCGACCCGGCACTCCGTCCGCCACTGCGCTCATCGCCACCACCGTCAGTAACCCGACCAGACTCCGCAACATCCCTTTCATCACCCTCACCCGACTACATCCACACCATGGTGATCCATTCCGCCGCCAGCGCCGGTTTGGACTCGTCTTCGATCTCGATGGTGACGCTGTGAATGATCTGCACGCGGCCATCACCCTTGTCCTCGACACCCTTGACCACAAAGCGGCCGCGGATGCGCTTGCCGCTCTTCACGGGCGCCATGAACCGGACCTTGTCGTAACCGTAGTTCACGCCCATCCTGGTGCCGGACACGCCCGGCATGGCCTGATAGGCCATCACCGGCATCATCGACAGCGTCAGCAGGCCGTGGGCGATGGTGCCGCCAAAGGGCGTCGCGCTGGCGGCCTCGGGGTTCACATGGAGGAACATTTGATCCTCGGTGAGATCCGCAAAGCGGTTGATCTTGTCCTGATCCAGCTCGAACCAGTCGGAGACACCGATCTCCTCACCGGTAAAGGCGCGGATCTCGTCGAGCGTCAGGCTGCGTACGGGTCCTTGCATGGTCGTGTCCTGTGCAGTGGCCGGGTCACCGGGAGGCCCCGGCCACGCTGACGCCAGTGTGGTGGATGCGCTTGATCCTGGACATGCAGCGAGTCTAGCCGATCTCGGCCTGCCTTGGGAAAGCGCCGTCACTGAACCCCGCAGATATCAACGGGCACCCGCACCGCGATTCGCGAGCTTCACCACAGGTATCTGCGTGGCCTCGTTGACCAGCTGCCGCTGAGGCAGATAGGGGAGCAGCAGCTCCGTCTCCTTGCGGACCACCTCGTAGCACTCGCAGGCCGCCTGCTCGAGCTTCGCCCGCTCGAGCACCCTGATCCGTCCCCGTGCATAGACAATCACACCGGCGTCCTGCAGTTTCGCTGCCGCCAGGGCCACGCCCTCGCGCCGCACGCCGAGCATGTTGGCGATGAACTCCTGGGTCATGGTCAGATCGGCGTGGGACAGGCGGTCCATGGACAGCAGGAGCCAGCGGCAAAGCTGCTGGTCGATCGAATGGTGGCGGTTGCAAACCGCCGTCTGGGCCACCTGGCTGATCAGCGCCTGGGTGTAGCGCAGCATCAGCAGCAGCAGTTCACCGTGGCGACTGAACTCCTCCTTCACCCGCGCCCTCGGCAGGCGAAAGGCATGGCCCGCGCTCTGCACCAGGGAACGGCTTCGCGTGGTCTCCTCACCCATGAACAGGGTGTAGCCGAGCAGGCCTTCATTGCCCACGACCAGGATCGCCGTCGAATCACCGTTCTGCATCAAGTACTGCAGCGAGATGATCGAGTCGGTGGGAAAGTAGACGTGACGCATGGCCCGCCCGGACTCGTAGAGCAGCGATCCCAGCGACAAGGGCACCAGCTCCAGATGCGAAAACAGGCGACCCTGCACTTCAGGCGACAGAGCCGCCAGCAGGTGGTTGTGTTGCGGCTCAGGTCTGGGCACAGGCGGGACGGGCATGGGCAGCCTCCGGCATGGACATCGGGAGCGTCAGTGCAAGTCAGCTCAGTGAGCCGCAATGCTGCCACCCGGGCGGCCGATCGTCACTTGATCACGCGATCGAGGGTTGCCGGACCCCAGCCGGATCGATCAAATCCTGGACGTGCTTGTGGTGGTCTTCGGTACTCCCATGCCCATCGGACACCCCGCACGGCATCGAGCTACCCTAAGTCGGGCTTAACCTCCGCGGAATCTTGGCAGATTGCCCAACAGGCTCACCCCGGGGAATGCTCCCGATACATGAAGTCGCGCATGGACTCGATGCACTTGATGAACAGGGCGCCGTCCTCCGGCTACAGCTTACCCTGGATATTGAGCATGTCGTCGTCCCAATACCATTCCAGCCGGCGCTCCCGCCGCAGTTTCAACAGCCGCTCGGGATCGTGGAGCTTTTCGAGCTTGCGGTAGGCGGCGGCGAGCCGTTCGAGGTGGGAGGCCGTGCCCCGCAGGGCGACGCTGAGCAGGAAGGCCTCGTTCTCGGCGGTGGCGACCCGGCTGATGGCGCGGACTTTCTCACGGGCTGCGCCCATGGCGATACCACAGAAGGCGTTGCGCCAGCTTCGAGCGACACGCCATTGTGGGAGAGCGCTGTTTCGCGCAGCGAAATGCGCCGATCCGCATGACGGCCAGCGAAGGCAGTCCGCTCAGCTCCGGCCCAGCGCCTCCGAATCGGCCCAATCGCTGCGCGATTAGGGCCCTCCCACAGCGGGCGTTGAGCCAGTGGGCGGTGGACTTCACGCGCCATGCACATGCAGCGAGGCGCCGTTCTCCCAGGCCCGCACGCAGCGCAGGAACATGGTGCTCGGCGGCGTACATGTGGGTGCAGAGCAGCCCGAGCTGGGCGTTGAGCTCTTCGTCGTTCATGGCGTCGAAGTCGGGGAGATCGTGGGTGGCCGGTTCCATGGCGGGCTCCTGTTCAGCGCTCCCATACAGGGCTGAATAGCTGATTTTATGTACAGTTATTCTAGCCGAGCCCACGACCGAGTGAAGCGTCTTCCAAGAACGTTTTGCGGCAAGAAAATAGGCCTTTATGCACTCTGGAATCATCACGGGACGCGGTGGGCTCAGCGCAGATTGAAGCGTCAGAAACAATTAGCCGCGAGGCGAGATCCCGGCCCACACAGCGGCCAGATCAGCACCGGCAGTTCGCGCCATAAATCCGCTGTCCGATCCCACCGTGACCATGACGGATCCCATCTCGATCCAGCGCCGGGCAAACTCGACGCTGCCGCAATGGATTCCTGCGGGAACACCATGCCGCTGTGCCGCGGCGAGAATGTCGGCGATATCGGCCAGATGAGCGGGATCGTCGTCGTCGCCTTTGGGTGATCTCCCGCGAGACAGGCCGAGATCAGAGGGGCCGACGTAGATGGCGTCGATGCCTTCGACAGCCAGGATTTCATCGATGCATGCCAGGGCCTCGGCAGTCTCGATCATCACCACGCAGGCCAGTTCCAGATTGGCCTGTCTGGCATAGCCCCGACCACCGTACAGTGCAGCCCGAATCGGGCCGAACGAACGGATCCCCTCCGGGGGATAGCGGCAGGAGGCCACCGCTGCCCGCGCCTGCTCGGCGTTATTCACCATCGGCACAATGACCCCATAAGCGCCGACGTCAGGAGTGGGCCTGCGCGCGGAAACGGGGACCCACTACGCACCATCCTGATGGCGTCAGTTGGACCCAGGAAGCCGGAGAGCTGATCCTGCCGGAAAGCGAGAGGGGGATTCGTGCGTTTTGTGTACACCAGCGGGATCACCGCGGGCGCAGTTCAGGAGGCGCCAGTGAAGGATTAGAGGGTAACTCAGTGGTCAGATCGAATGGGCAACGGAAGCTTTGGACAAGAATTGGCCACACCTCACCAGAAGGAAAAACGGCCTCTGAAAAGAGGCCGCTCAAGTTCTTGATTTCATTCCGGAATTTGGAGCGGGAAACGAGACTCGAACTCGCGACCCCAACCTTGGCAAGGTTGTGCTCTACCAACTGAGCTATTCCCGCTTTGTCGCCTGCTGACGGCGAACTCGCGTCCCGCCGTCGGTGCCAATCTACCACCGTGGTGGCGCTTGGCAAAGATGGCGTCCCCTAGGGGATTCGAACCCCTGTTACCGCCGTGAAAGGGCGGTGTCCTAGGCCTCTAGACGAAGGGGACGCTGCACTACCTGTCGCTCTGGCCAGGACCTCAGGAGCGACAGGCGGCGTAGTCTAGCAGCGGTTCGGTGCGAGTCAAGCAACCTTCCGAACAAAGCTGAAAAAACTGCCTTCACCAGGTGAAGCCAACGCCGATGACATAGACCAGATCACTCTTCTTGCGGCCGGGGGACGGCTCAGTTTCATGATCGAAGTCCACCCGAAAGTTCGTGCTCAGGAAGGAGTTCAGGGCATAGCGCACCCCGGTTGAAGTCTTCAGGATCTCGCCGCGATCACGTTCTGCCAGCACCAGCAGCTCACTGCCGTGGAACAGTTCCAGCCGCTTGCCCATGTAGAAGCGGTTGTAGTCGAGACCCGCCCTCAAGGCGCGATTGTTGTCACTTTCGCCGCCCACCTTCTCGATCACTTCACTGATACCGCCTTCCAGCGAGAGCGCACCGAGGGTGTTGTCCCAGAACTGGTGGCCCAGACCACCGCCAAGCGTGACCCGGTAGTCCACGCCACGAAGTTCGTCCTGGAAGTACTCGCTGCTGCCGAAGGCGAACCAGTTTTCCCGGAAGAACCAGTCAAGCTGATAGCCCACCCGGTACTGCTCTCGGGTAGTGGTTCCGGAATCCTTTTTCAGATCCAGATCCGCGTTGCCCTGATGGCGCCAGGGCCCCCGGCGCAGGGTACTGCTGGCCCGGAGCGAGTGATTTTCCGTGTCGGTGTTGCCGGTGGATATGTTCAGACCGTAAGTCAGGCGGGACTGCCAGCGATCCCCAGGGCGGTCGACTGCGGCGTCGACGCTGGCGTAGCGAACCGCCTGCAGGGTCACGCCGCGGGGCTCCTGATCCTCCGCGACGATCTTAAGCTCGTCCCCCTCTTCGTCTCGATCGCGATCGAGCCTGGCCTCGACGCGTTCGCCGTCGTAGAGCATCAGGTTGATCTCGCTGTCGGTCCGGATGCTGGCAATGGCATCGCGCTTGATCGTCACGGTTCCGCCCCAATCGGTCTTGATCCGCAAAGCACTGCCGTCGAGGCTTTCGACCTTGCCGCTGACGCGGTCACCGCTTTTCAGCCAGACCACGTCGGCCTGCACGGGGCCGGCAAACAGCAGCAGCAGGGCCAAGAGGATCCCCGGAACCTTGATGCGGACAGTCATGTGCACTCCTCTGACGAGAATCGATCGGGCATCCGGCCCCGCCGGATGCAGGTGAAGTTCAGTTCGAATTGTGGTGGGCCGTCGCCAGGATCTGGCTGCCAACCCAATGACGGGCGAAGTGATGGGCGATCCGCCCGCTGCGACTGCCCCGCGCGAGGGCCCAGCGCAGAGCTCCAGACCGGGCCTCGTCATCGAACGGCAGCTCGATGCCATGGCGGCGGCTCAGAGAGCCGACCCAATGGGCCGCGACCTCCAGATAGCGGTCCTGCACCATCGGCTGGAAGGACACCCACAGGCCGAAACGATCCGACAGGGATACCTTTTCCTCGGTCGTCTCGCCGGGGTGGATCTCGCCCTCGGCGGTATGCCGTGTCTCCAGGTTCTCGGAAAGGGACTCGGGCAGCAGGTGGCGGCGATTGGAAGTGGCATAGATCACGATGTTGTCGGCGGTGGCGAACACCGAGCCTTCCAGAACGCTTTTCAGGGCCTTGTAGGAGGGATCGGTGGCTTCGATGGACTGATCGGCGCAGAACAGGATCAACCGCCCGGGCTCCGGCGCCAGCGGGGCGACGATCTCCGGCAGCGCCAGCAGCGCCGCCCGGTCGACCTCCACCAGCCTGAGACCTTCGCCGGCATGGGCATTGAGCAGGGCATGGATGAGCGACGACTTGCCGGTGCCCCGTGCGCCCCACAGCAGCACGTTGTTGGCCGGCAGACCCGCCACGAACTGCCGGGTGTTCTGAGCCACCCGTTGCTTCTGGATGTCAATGCCGAGCAGGTCATCGAGGCCGATGGCATCGATCTGTCCACGCGCGGCCAGGTGCCCTCCCAGAGGACCCGGCCGCCAGACTGCGGCAGCCGCCGTGGTGAAATCCACCGGCTGTTCCATGGGCGGCAGCCAGGCTTCCAGACGCGTCAGTGCCTTGCCCAGGGCGCGCTCGAGTTCGGCATTCATGATCAGGGGAGGGCCTTGCGAATGGGCTCAGCCAGCGACTCCGGCGAGTCGTTGGGGGCGTAGCGCCCCAGTACCCGACCATCGCGGCCGACCAGGAACTTGGTGAAATTCCACTTCACCGCCTCCGATCCGAGCAGGCCTTTCTTCGCCCGCTTCAGGACCTGATAGAGCGGATGGGTCGCGGGGCCGTTGACGTCGATCCGCGCGAACAGCGGAAAGGTGACATCGTAGTTCAGGCTGCAGAACTCACGGATGGCCGCGGCGTCGCCGGGTTCCTGTTGCATGAACTGATTGCAGGGAAAGCCGAGAACCACCAGCCCGGCATCGCGATGCTCACGATAGAGCTTTTCCAGCCCGCTGTACTGCGGCGTGAAACCGCACTTGCTGGCGGTATTGACGATCAGCAGAACCTTGTCCCGGTATGCTTCGAGGGTCGTCCGATTCCCATCCAGGGTTTCCACTTCCACGTCGTAGGGAATGCTGTCGCTCATGATTGCCCCCTGGTCTCGGCCCGTGCTGCGGGCGCCATTCTACCCGTTCTTGGCGCCTGATTCCCGGACCGACCATGTTCCCAGGTCATTGCGTGCTTGAGCCGATCGCCGACCTCACCCATGCTTGACCCTCAGGCCTGATCCATGAGGAGGGTCCCCTGGACAGCGTTACCCTGGTCTCCTTCGCGAGCTACCTGCTGGTACTTTTCGCCATCGGCTTTTTCGCCTGGCGACGGACTTCGAGCATCTCCGACTACGTGCTCGGCGGCCGCACCCTGGGCCCGGGCGTCACGGCTCTGTCCGCAGGCGCATCGGACATGAGCGGCTGGCTGCTGCTCGGACTGCCGGGTGCCATCTATCTCAGCGGTCTGCGGGAGGGCTGGATCGTGGTGGGCCTGCTGCTCGGGGCCTATGCGAACTGGCGACTGGTGGCCGGTCCGCTGCGTCACGCCAGTGCCGCCGCAGACGACGCCCTGACCCTGCCGGAGCTCTTGAGCCGCATCATCGGCCACGGCGCGGACCGCCAGATGATCCGGCTGCTTCGGCTCACCGCCACAGCACTGATCCTGTTCTTCTTCACGTTCTATGTAGCGGCGGGACTGGTGGCCGGCGCCAGACTGTTCGAATCGACGCTGGAACTCGACTACCTGACCGCACTGGCCATCGGTACCGGAATCATCGTCGCCTACACCATGGCGGGTGGCTTTCTCGCAGTCTCCTGGACCGACTTCTTCCAGGGCTGCCTGATGCTGCTGGCGCTGGTGGCGGTGCCGCTGTTGCTCATCGGCGGCAGCGCGGAAGCCGGTGACGTCACCCCTGGCCACCTCGACCCCTTTGCCGGGCTCACGCCCCTGGCCCTGCTCTCCCTGCTGGCGTGGGGGCTCGGCTACTTCGGGCAGCCGCACATCCTCGCCCGATTCATGGCGATACGCAGCGAGGACGAACTGCCGCGGGCGCGCCACATCGGCATGAGCTGGATGCTGATCACGACGGTGGCTGCCGTGGCCGTCGGCCTCGGCGGCAGCGCGGTGTTCGGCGACGGCCTGCCGGAGGCCGAGACCGTGTTCATCCACCTCACCCAGCTGCTGTTCCATCCCCTGGTGGCCGGCATCGTGCTGGCCGCGATCCTGGCAGCCGTGATGAGCACCATCGACTCTCAGCTGCTGGTCGCCTCCACCTGCCTCGCCGAGGATGTCTACAAGCCCTGGTTGCGCCCGGAAGCGTCCAGCGGCGAACTGGTGACGGTGGGGCGCCTGGCCGTCGTCGCTGTGGCGGTGCTGGCGCTGCTGCTGGCGCTGGACCCGGACAACCGGGTACTGACCCTGGTGAGCCATGCCTGGGCCGGCCTCGGGGCGAGCTTCGGACCGATCCTGCTGCTGGCGCTGCACTGGCCCCGCCTGACCGCGGCCGGTGCGCTGGCCGGCATGCTCACGGGCGGCATCACGGTGGTGGTGTGGAGTTCGCTCTCGGGTGGCTGGTTCGAGGTCTACGAGATCCTGCCAGCCTTCCTGCTCGCCGGGGCTGTCGCCATGGTGGTCAGCATCCGCTTCAGCCGCGACGCCGCGGCAGCATGACCACGTTGTCACCGGAGCGGACGTAGATGCGCCGCTCCCGCCCCGGTCCGTGCACGCCGATCCGTCCGGATTCGAACAAGCGCAGCTCACAGCTGGACACACCGGCATCCGTGGGTTCGAACTCGATATTGCTGCCGACGACCCGCCAGCGCCCGCGCTCCTCACGTTTGCCTTCGGGGCCCTCGTTGATCTCGACGTAGTCGCCCTCATCGGCCTGACCGCTGAGCTCCAGCCGATAGTGGATGCCGTCCTGTTCGCCCTGCCAGCGCCCTGGCAAGGACAAACGGCCAAGCCAGGCTTGGCGCCGCTCCTGAACGTTGCGGTAGAGAACCCAGGCAATGCCGGCAATCAGGGCCGCAATCAACAACAATCGCATGACGTTTTCCCAGCTACTGGCTCATGACTTCAATGTCCACCGGCCCAACTGCCGCCACCCTGTCCGTCAGCCTTCAGGTGGCTCCGTTTGGCAGCAGGTCGCACCGCACGAGCACCACCCGCCAGGCCTCGACGTGACGCTCCCGTGCCTGATCGAGATCCGGCCACACCCCGCCGGCCGGATCGAACACCGACTGCGCGAATGGCGCAGGGGGCTGACCCTGCTGGGCCTCCCGCAGGGACTCGAGCGCGGCCTGCCATTCACGCCGCGCCCGATCCACGGCCACCAGATAGGGCTGGACCTCTTCGACATGATACCCCCTGAAGATGTTCCAGAGGATGTCTGCATCACGGGTGACGATACCCTGGGGACAAAGCGGGCGACGAGTTTCCCGCGCCTCGAGCAGATCGGCGACGCCGTTGAGGTGGTGGGTCAGCAGCTGGGCGCTGCGCCGCAGGCGACCCGGCAGGGCGCTTCGAGCCAGCGTCTCGAAGGGCCTGTTCCAGTCGGAAAGGTCCAGTCCCGGCCGCCCGAGTCTCGGCAGCCGGGCCGCCAGCACATAGAGCGCGGCCACCTCGGGCCGGCCGGCCTCCTCGGCTTCATCGGGCGTCAGCGGCGTGACGTCCAGACTGTAGGCTGCGGCCAGCGCGTCGCCACCCAGCGTCGCATTCCAGGTCCAGGCCGGCAGGCCGCGCCGCTTTTCCTCGACGATCTCCTCGAGCTGCTCGCGCAGAGCCGCCCGGTCCGGGTCACCGGCGAGACGGTCGAGGCAGTCCTGTGCCGCCACCAGGAATCGATGCTCATAGTTCAGTCGCGACGGCGCGCTCATGACCCGCCCGAGCTGCGAGCTGCGCTCCCCGATCAGACTGCCGAGATCGCAGCGATGCAGACTGAGGAAGCCGCCGAGACCGGTGCGTTGGGGTGGCACCGGCAGCGTGCGGTCCCGGGTACGGGGCCAGGGGGACAGTTCCGGCAATGGGCGCGCAGAGGGTCGGGCATCGAGCACTCGCGCCACCCGCTGCTCGTACTCCGCCAGCATCGCGCCGGCCGGGTCGGCTGGCGCGCAGCCGCCGGCTACCAGCAACGCCAGTATCCAGAGCGCCCGAGCCGGTGCCGTTTTGATCATGACTACCGCTACAACCACTCCCGCGAGATGCCGGACACCACCGCATCGACCCTGGATTCGAGGTCACGCTCGATGCGCCCGGCCAATTCCGTTGCCGACCGCTGACTGCTGGCGATGATGACGATACTCCAGGCTGACGCCCCCGGATCATCCCCGGGGTGCTCGCATAATGCCACCGAGGTCTCCCGGCCCAAGCGCTGGCGCAGGCCACCCAGACGCTGACGCCGCTCCTTGAGGGAACTGCAGCCATCGAGATCGAACTGCACGTTGAGCAGCAGAATGCCGGCAGTCATGAAAGCACCTCGCAATCGGTGACAGCGGAATCCAGCGAGGCATCAACGGCCTCGAGATCATCCACCCGGTGACCGGTAGGCGACGAGCCTGCTCCACCATCAGCTCGACCCGTCAGCTTCGCAAAATAGAGAGTTCCAGGTGGGCGCCATAGTCCTCGGGCGTGAGCTCGAAGAACACCGTATCCAAGCCATGGAACTCACCGCGCCGCAGAAACACCATGCCCAGGCGCTGCATGACGCGTACGGAAGACTGGTTAGGGGTATCGGTGGCCGCGATGATGCGGCGGAAACCGCAGCGATCGAACCCATCGCGGATCACCGCGTGACCGGCCTCGGTCACCAGGCCCTTGCCCCAGAACCGCGGCAGAATCCCATACAGCAATTCAGGCTCGCCGCTGTCCTCGAAGCGGCGATAGCCGCAAAAGCCCACGACCTCGTCAGCATCAGCCTCGGGGTCACCCCGCAGCAGCATGGCCCAGAAGCCGTAGCTCAGCTGAGCGAAATTGCGTTCGCTGTCGGCGATCACCTCGGCGGCGCGTCCCCGTGAGATGACCTCACCATCCCACAGGTAGCGCCGCACGTCCGGATCGGTCCAAAGGGCGTGCAGCGCGTCCAGGTGATCCATCTTGAACGGCGTGAGCCGCAGGCGTTCGGTGTCGAGATCGTACACGCCCGCCCTCCTGCGACCGCTGCTGAAGGCCCGAGTCTACGATTGCACCCTGCCAGTCACAACAAGGGCTGCTCCGCCTCCCGCGACGCTTCGTTCTCGTCCTCGTCCTGCCCAACCAGCAGGTCTGCCGGCCGGCCGAGATCGGCCGGGTCCACGGCGGCCACTTCCTCGCGCAGGGCGGATACCCGCTCGCGACGCTCCGCGACGAGACGGTTGACCTCGATCAACCGGGCCACGACGGCCTCCACCTGGGCGAGTTCCGCCACCACTTCCGAGGACTCACGCTCGATGGCCTGCCGTCGAGCCGACGTCGCAGCTTCGATGCGGCCGAGCAGCTCGGCCTGGTGGCGCGTCAGCCACGCGTCCGGCACCCCCTCGCCGGCCGCGTCGAACATGGGCTTCACGAGGGCCTGCAGCTGGCCGGTCATGGCCGCACGGCCTCGCTCGCCGAGGCGCCGGCCCTTGTCAGCCACCGGGATCGGCAGTTCCGGCGCATCCGCCGGACCGAACAGGTGCTGGCGAACGGTCGCCGGGCGCCGGAACAGCAGCCAGTCCAGCAGACGGCGCCGGACCGGCAGCTGCAGACAGTCGAACACGGCGGCAGGCGCGGGCAGTTCGTCGGCAATGGGGGCTGCATCCATGACAGCGCGCACTTCACCTGCCAGATCGAGGCCTGCAGCCTCGAGGTCACTGACGCTGTCGGCCTCGAGGTCGGCGAGCACCGCCGCCGGGCCGAGCTGGCTTTCCGATTCATCCCGCAGCAGCTTCCTGAGCTCGTCGTGCTGGCGCGCGAGCTCCGGGCCGAGCTGCTCCCGACACAGCTCACCCAGGCTGGCGTCGTTCTCGAACCAGTCCGCCAGCGCCCCCTCCAGGGTGGCCAGTCCCGCTTCGCGACAGGGCCCGAGTGCAGCTTCCAGGCGCTCGCGCAGATGGGCACTCTGGCGCGCAAACAGCGCCTGCCAATCCACCGCCTCGACCTGACCGAGGGCGGCGAGCGCGGAGTCGAGGTCCTGGCGTCTCGCGGTCAGCGACAGCGCACGCCCCTGCAGGGCGGTGACGTCGTCATGCGCCAGCAAGGCATCGAGGTCTTCGAGCAGCGCCGCAGCGCGCTGCATGCTGTCGGCGACGAAAGCACGCAGATATTCATTGCTGTTGAGGTAGGCCGTGAGATCCTCGAGCAGGGCATCAAACCCCTGGGCACTCGATGGCGACGACTCACGGCTGTCGTGGCCGGTGCTGATCCGGCTGCTGGCCGCGTGCATCAGGTCCACCGGATAGATCTGCAGCCGCCCGTCCTGGCGTGCATCCCGCAGCGCCGCCGTCATGGCCAGGTTCTCGAACGCCCGCACCACCGCCTGGGGGTCGGCGTGCTCCAGCGATGGCGCCAGACTGCCGTCGGGCTGCAGATCCTGCTTGGTGGAATCGAGGTTGACCACCAGGAAGATGCGCCCGAACAGTTCCAGTAGATCCTCGAACTCGGCGAACACCTGATCGAGGAACAGGTTGTCGGTCTTGACCACGAAAATGGCGCAGGCCGCAGCGTTGCGGAAGTCGCGGGTCATGCGGTCGTAGCCGAACTTCATCCGCGCATAGAGCCCGGGGGTGTCCACCAGCACCGCGCCCGACTCGGCGAGGTCACCCGCTGGCACACGGATGTCGATGCGGCGGATGGCATTGGTGGCGTGTTGCTGGGGTTCGAAGTCCAGCCCTGCCGCCTCGCAGCTGCGAATGGCCTCGATGAGCAGCTGGTGATCGGCCGCCACCGCCTTGGTCAGGGCGGCTTCGTCATCGAGCAGCTGCGTGGCACCGCTGTAGCGGGTCACCTGACAGCGGGTTTTCTCCGCGTGGGCCACATGGACCAGGCAGGGATAGGCCGGCAGGCAACTCACCTCGCTGACATATTTGCCGCAAATGGCGTTCATCAGCGTGCTCTTGCCGCTTTTCAGCGGCCCGAAGATCAGTACGTAGGCCTGCTGCTCCGCCATCTTGTCCACCAGCAGCGAGAGCTGATCGGCCGCCTCCCGCAATGAAGGCAGTACCAGCGGCACCTCGGTCGGCGGCCGATCGAAGTCTTCGATCAGGCCCCCGATGGGCGCCAGCAGCGGCGACAGCCCCTGCTCGAGGGCCTCACAGAAATGGCTCAAGAGACCTTGCATAGGGCCGGTGGCACCAGGGCCCGTGGCGCCGTTGGTTTCACTGTCGGTCGATGGGTCGTCCTGATCATCAGCAGTCATCCAATACCTCCGCTGCTGTAAGTGAACGGGTCAGACATGACCGAGGACCTTAGGCAGACTGCGCCAGCGACGCAACGCCAACCATCCGAACAGCACCGTAAAGCCCGCCGTGGCGGTCAAAAGCCAGCTGCTTCGCGGCATCAGCAGGCGCAAGGGCTCCTGCTCGTACCCGAATCCCGGCACACGATCATGGTCGAGGAAGCGCTCTCCTGACAGCACCCTGGGTGCGAAAAACGCGCGCCACTCGCTGTGGAAGCCATGGACCTGCGCCATGAAGTGGCGATGACGCGGCTCACCCGTGCCCGCGGCATCCGCCAGCCCATCCATGGTCAGCAGGGCCGGAGAGGTCAATCGCAGCCACGCCGCCTGCCTGGCACGCGCGGCCCGCTGCGCTTCGAAAGCGGCGGACAGTGGAGCGAGTTCCGCTTCCACCCGCTCCTGTACCAGCAGCCGCTGGGCAAAGAAGTCGTCCGCATCGACGGCGTCGCCGGCAAGTTCCGGATGATCCTCCAGGTAGCGGACGAGGGCCTCGCTGCCTTCCGCACGGGCCAGATCAGTGGCATCGCGCATGGCGTCCACGTAGGCCATGCGGGAGGGCTGCGGGTGGGCAAGATCGAGGACAACCTGGGTCACGGCAGGGATCAGCACCACGAACAGCAGCCAGGCGAAGGCCAGAGCCAGTGCTGAGCGCGCGCCGTCGAGCGGCAGCGTCCCCACCCACAGCGCCAAGGCCGCCCAGAACGCGAGATAGCCGGTGACCTGCGCGGCCCAGAGCAGGCCGCGGACCACCGTCTGGCCATCACCCGCTGCCGCGAGGGCCATCGCCTGCAGCAGGACTGCGAGCACGCCGCAAAGCAGAGTGGGAAGTAGAACCAGCAGCCAGCGCAGCAGGACCCGACCCAGCAGCCAGGATCCAAGACCGCCGCCCTGCACCACCACCCAGGGCAGCATGCCCGTCTCGCGCTCGCGCGCAGGGACGCTGGCCAGCAGGCCCAGCAGCAACAACGGTGCGACGAACACCACCACGAAACTCAGGTCGAAACGACCGACAGCCAGCTGCCGAGGATGCGTGAGTTCGCCCTCCGCCTGCAGACGATCCCGGGATTCCAGCGATACCGGGTGCCAGGCCGGATAAAGGTCACTCTGCCCCACGGCGAGGGCACTCAGAGCCGTGGGCGGCAGCGCCAGATGCTGAACACCCAGCCGCCGCCCCACCACGTCCGCGCTGCGCGGATCACGAAACCGAGAGATACCGCCCTCGGTGTCCGCGAGCCATTGGGCCAGATCCGCTGCGGCCTCCATTCGGTCGGCATCGGCCTGGGCCAACTCGGCAAGCGATGACGCCACCGCCTGCTCACGGGCGAGGCCCTGCCACAGCGCGCCAAGCAGCGCCGCAGTCAGGACCCCCAGCACCACCCAGGCCGCCGGGTCACGCCACAGCAGACGCCACTCACCGAGGAACACGGCCCGGCTGAAGCGCGGGGCCTTCATGGCGCCAGCCGCCTGGAAACCCTCAGCAACGCCAGCAGCGGGATGACGAACCAGGCCAGCAATGCAGCCCATCCCACACCGTAGAATCGCATCACGTCACCGATGGCCAGCGGCTGGTACTCGAAGGGCGGGATCGTCGCCCAGAGTTCCGGGGCAGCCATGAAGCGCTCACCATCCGTTTCCGGCTGGCTGTAAATGGCATCGTTCATCGCCCGTTGAATCATGCGGCGATGGGCTTCGGCACTGTCCACGAAGTGGCGGTAGTGCAACAGGTCCGATCCTGCCAGGCCACTGGAGAGCGCAGTGAACGCCAGGAATGGCGCGACCCATCCGGCACCCTGCAGCCAGCGCTCCTGGGCCAGATAGCCATCGTGAAGCCGGCCGAAGACGGCATCGAAGACCCGATTGCCATGCTCCTCGCCTTCCTGCAGCCGTACCGCATCGAAGTTCACGGGCAAATCCGCCAAGTCATCGACGCCATGTTGACGCAACAGGGACTCGGCGCGCGCCTCGATGCGCTCGTCACGCAACCGGCCATCCGCCAGTCCCGCATCGATGGCCTGCCTGAACTCGAGCGCAGAAGGCGTCGGATGGCGGATCTCCGCCCATTCCATCACCACCCTGGGGGCCAGCAGGGTACCCGTAGCCCAGATCCCCAGCAGCAGCAGGAGGGCGGTTCGAGTCTGCCTGCAACAGGCGGACACCAAGAGGCAAAGCAACGCCACGCCACCCAGGAACAAAACCCCCATGACGGCGAGCAGCGTCCAGCGCAGCAGGACATCGCCGTCAGCACCGCCGATCAGCAGTACGGCGCACACCAGCAGCCACGGCGGCAGCAGCAGCGCGACCAGCAGCACAGCCAGCGCCAGGCCCTTGCCGACCACGATCCGCTGCGGCGGAACACCCTGCGCCAGCAGTTGCCGAAGCGTTCCCCGCTCGCGCTCGCCGCTGATCAGGGGTGCTGCCAGCAGCAGTACCAGCAACGGCAGCAGCGCGCCGAAGATGGCGGCTGGCGTCAAGGCCGCGAAGCGGCCGGCGGCGCCGGTGTCCGCGGCCGGTCGATACAGTGCCTCGTTCTGACGATGGGCCTCCATCCAGACCGTGACCGGCAGGTAGGGCTCGAGCCCGGGGTCGAACGCCGCCAGGGGCCCCGGCGGCCTGAAGGCATAGACACCATAGTGGGCCGCGGAGTGAGGATGCTTCGCTTCCTGACCCAGCCAGCGCTCATGCTCACCGTCACTGGCCGCATGCCAGGCCGCATGCTGCACCCGGGCCTGCTGCCAGGCACTGAAGCCCGCCCCCAGCGCCAGCAGCAGGAGGATGGCCAGACTTCCGAGCACACGGCCGTCGCGACGCAGTTCGGTGAGTTCCTTGACGAGTAAGCGCCGGATCACGCCTGAACGCCCAGAACCCGCTGGACCTCCTGCAGATAACGGGCTTCGAGCTCCGGTCCAGCCACCTCGGCGGGATCGATCTCCTGCTGCAGGCGGCCATTGACCAGGATGCCGATGCGGCTGGCGACCTCACGGGCCCGGAACAGATCATGGGTGGCCATGAGCATGGTCACGCCCTGCTCCGCCAGGCTGCGCAGGCTGTTGTTGAGCTCCCAGGCCGCCTGGGGATCCAGGCCCGAGGTGGGTTCGTCCAGCAGCATCACCGGCGCCCGACGCGCCAGGGCGATGGCTATGCCGACCTTCTGGCGCATGCCCTTGGAATAGCCGGCAACGCGGCGATCCCAGGCCGCCTCGTCCAACCCCGCCTGACGCAGGCAGTCACGCAGACGCCGAGCCGCGGTGTCTTCCCTGCTCCCCAGTCCATGAAAATATTCCAGATTTTCGAATCCGCTGAGACGCGGATAGAGCTGCACCTGCTCGGGAATGTAGGCGATCCGAGTCCGCGCCCTGGCCGGCTCGGCCAGCACGTCCACGCCGTCGACGCGGGCCGTACCCGCATCGGCGGCGATGAATCCGAGCAGGATGTTCAAGGTGGTGGTCTTGCCGGCCCCGTTGGGGCCGAGCAGCGCGTAGCAGGTGCCTCCCGGCACCTTCAGGTCGAGGCCCGTCAGCGCTTCGTGGTCACCGAAACGCTTGCGCAGACCAATCAGTTCCAGGGCAGCTTCCGTCAAGTGCTCAGGCTCCGCCGCGCCAACTGACCTGCAGGCGGACATTGCGGCCCGGGTCGTTGATCAGGGACAGATGGCGCCGATAGCTTTTGTCGGTGAGGTTGTCCACCCGCAGGTCGAAGCGCCAGGCTTCCGTGGGCAGCCAGCTGGCAAACAGATCCACCAAGGTGTGAGACGGGGTCTGGGGCGCATTGTGGGGACCGATGGGCACCCGGTTCTGGGCCGCGGTGTAAATCACACGGGTACCGGTCTCCAGCTGGCCATCGAGCCAGCGCCTCGCGCCCACCAAGCCAACTTCGTCGCCGGGAATGCTTTCCAGCGGCAGATCAGCGAGCCGGTCGTCGCCCCGCAGGCGGGACCCGAACACACGGGCCCGCCAGCGCGGATGTGCATAGTCGATACTGAATTCGACGCCCTCGATGCGGGCTTCGGCGACATTCAGGAAGCGCGTGGTATTACTGACGCCATCCACCACCTGATTGATGAAGTCGTCGACGTCGTTGCGGAACACCGCGATCCGGCTGCGAAGGCGATCCCCGTCTGCAATCAGATCGCTGCGGACGTGGGTCAGGCCCAGTTCGACGTTGCGGGCCGTTTCCGGTTTCAGATCCGGATTCGGCAGGTACGTGTTGCCGGGGAAATGCTGCCCGCCGATGTAGAGCTCACGCAGATTCGGCGCCCGGAACGCTTCCGAATATCCCAGGTGGGCATGCAGCCCGGGCAGCAGTGCGTAGCTGCCCTGGGCCAGCAACGACGTGGAGTCGGAGCTGATCTTCTCGGTGCCTTCCCGCTCTGCCCGTTGCCGGGTCCGGTCGTGGCGCAGCCCCAGGGTCATGGCAAAACGGTCGCTGAGTTCGATGCGGTCCTGCAGAAAGGCGCCGAAGGTATCCTGCCGCGAATTGGCAAACTGCAGGCGCGGAACACCGTTCTCGAAGCCCTCCTGCTCGTCACGATAGAACTCCACGCCGTAGACCAGCTGGTGCCGGGTGGAAGCCAGTTCGAATTCGCTGCGGTTGAAGGCATCCAGCCCGAAGGTCTCGAGCCGGTTCACCTGCCGATTCACCACCTCCACCGCCTGCTCGTCGAGCTTCAGATCGCTGTGATAGAACGTGACGTCGGCATCCAGCCAATCCCGATCCAGCGGATCGTGGGTGAGATGCAGGGTGGTCGTACGCTGGCTCGTCACCCGGTCGATCAGCGTGCCCACTGGCCGATCGGCCGTGGCGAAGCTGCGGCTGTCGTCCTCGTGGTCCATGTAGGCCAGGGTCACCCGGGTGGCCTCCGCGGCATCCCAATGGCCCTTGAGCAGCCAGGACAGACCGTCATGCCCGGTGACGTCGACCCGGTTGCCGCTGCCGTCCTTGAAGTCATCAGCCTTCTGCCGGCTGACGCTGGCAAGCACGCCTGCCTGCTCATTGCGGCCGGCCACCGTCACCGCACCGAAGCGTCCGCGCTCGTTGTCTTCGTAAGCTGAGGTCAGGCGCCCGCCGAAGCGCTCGTCCTCGCCGAGAAAGCTGTCCGCATCCATGGTGCGGACGTTGACGACGCCGCCAATGGCGCCGCTGCCGTGCAACGTGGAGGCGGGCCCACGCAACACCTCCACCTGCTCGAGCAGCAGAGGATCGACGAAAGACTGGCCCCGATGACGGGTCTGGAAGTTCTGCCGCGCACCATCGATGCGCATCACTACCCTGCCCTCACCAAGACCGCGCACATTGGGTTTCGCGGCAGCCTGACGCGGACCGCCTGCCGTGGTCACGCCGGGCATGTCCTTAAGCAGATCCGCCAGATTGCGGGTCATGCGCTGATCCATCTCGGCGCGGGTGATCACGCCCACCGGAACTGGGCCCTGATGGCCGCTTTCGGGCAGCCGGGTCGCGCTGACGACGATCTCGGAGAGCCCATGAGTTGCGGCCGATTCATCGACCGTGGCCTCGCCGGCTGCCACCGCCATGGCAAGACTCAAAACACCAAGCAAAGGGAACCCCTTCATGGCTTGAACTCCCTTGGCTCGAACTGCGAACTAGGCACTGTAGTCAGGCCGGCGCGTCGGATCTGTGCGATGGGTGACAAAGGAACCGGGTGGAGACACGCAAGAAACTGGCCAGCAAATCAATCCGGGCCGGCAGGTGTCACGCGGGTCTCGAGCACCTCGGCACCATCGCAGAGCAGGCTGGCGCGGAAGCCCCGGTTCGCGAGCACCCAGGGAAGCCAGAAACGGTCTCCCGGCCACATCGATGCGTAGGGGATGGCGGCCATCGGCGCCCAGAACGGAATGGCTTCGGGAGTGGTGGCAGGCGTGCCATGGAAGCGGTCGGCGCGGAAGGCCCAGCCGCGGATGCGGCTGCCATCCACATCCTGGAATCGCAGTTCACCGAGTTCCCGGACCGCACCGGGGTCCACGTCGACGCCCACCTCCTCGCGGGTTTCCCGCACGGCGCAGGCCAGCGGCCTCTCACCGGGTTCGAGCTTGCCGCCCGGGGCGTTGACCAGGCCGGCTCCATGACCACGCCGCTTGCGGATCAGCAGCACCTGCTGCCGGTCACAGAGGAACATCAAAGTCGCCTGCTCGGCACCATCGAAGCTGGCGTCGGCATGGATGCGGGCGAGCAGGCGGGCTCGGGCCTGCGCTGTGGCCGGCACTGCAGCCGGCCCTGAAAAAAGCTCGTTCATGGTGGTCCCGCACGTCAGCAGCGCCCACCATAGCGATCCGCGCTGATGCTGTCAGCGCAGGGAATTCGATCCCACGGGGTCGATGGTTTCGGTGGCCAGCCTGTCGTCGGCCCGCACGGGCGCAGGCCAGGTGATCGACTCCAGGTCGTCGACGAAACGCTGAACGACGCTGTCCCAACCCTGCTGCTCGGCAAACTGGCGGCAGGCCGCCCGGTCACAGTCCAGCGCCCGCTCGATCGCGCAGCCGAGATCCTCGTCCAGGGCGCCGTTGAGGCCGTCGGTGACCAGATCCAGCGGCCCGGTCACCGGGTAGGCGGCCACCGGCGTCCCGCAGGCCATGGCTTCCAGCATCACCAGACCGAAAGTATCGGTCCGGGAGGGGAACACGAAGACGTCAGCTTTGGCGTACCACTCGGCCAGCTCGTCTCCGTAGCAGTAGCCGATGAAGGTCACGTCCGGAAAGCGGCGCGCAAGCGCAGCTCGCTGAGGCCCGTCACCCACCACCACCTTCTGTCCGGGAACATCGAGTTCCAGGAAGGCCTGCAGATTCTTCTCCACCGCCACGCGCCCGACATAGAGCAGGAGGGGGTCGTCGAAGCCGCGAACGCGTGGTCGCGGCCGGAAGTGGTGGGTGTCCACACCGCGGCCCCACACCTGCAGATGCTCGAGCCCCCACGCCTGGAGTTCCTCCTGCTGCCGGGCGGTGGTCACCAGCGTGCTGCCGGCCGGCCGGTGGAACCAGCGCAGAAAACGGTAGCCGAAGCGCAGCGGCAGGCCGATGCGGGCTTGCATGTATTCGGGAAACTTGGTGTGGAGAGAGGTGGTGAACGGCAGACCCCGCTTCACCAGAAAGCGCCGGGCGGCGAGCCCGAGCGGGCCTTCGGTGGCGATGTGCACCGCGCCGGGCGCCAGTTCGCGAATGCGCCGACCGACAGAAAACGGATTGATGGCGACGCGGATCTCCCGATACCCAGGCAGCCCCACGGTGCGGAAACCGCCCGGCTCCAGCACCTCGACGCGATGGCCGAGTTCACGCACACCAGCGATCACCTCCTCCAGTGTGGTGACGACGCCGTTGGTCTGAGGGCGCCAAGCGTCCGTGACGATGAGGAGGATCATGCCGCGCGCTCCTTCGGGGATGGCAGGGCGATGACCTCGGCACCTTCACGACTCTTGCTCCAGTCCAGCACGCGAATCTCACCGCCGGCGTCTTCCACCAGCGCGGTGCAGGATTCCACCCAGTCACCGCAGTTCAGGTAGCGGATCGGTCCGATGTCGCGGATTTCAGCGTGGTGAATGTGGCCGCAGACGACGCCATCGAAGCCTTCGCGCTCGCATTCGCGGGCCACCGCCAACTCGAATTCACTGATGAAGTTCACCGCGCGCTTGACCCGGTGCTTGACCCAGGCCGACAGCGACCAGCGGCCGAACCCGAGCCGCTCCCGGATCGCGTTGTTGACCCGGTTCACCTCCAGCAGGAACTGGTAGCCGATATCGCCGAGCCACGCGATCCACCGGTGGTAGCGGGTGATGACGTCGTACTCGTCACCGTGGACCACCAGCAGCGATTTGCCATCGGCGGTCTGGTGGACGGCGCGGTCCACCAGCCGGATGTTGCCGAAGCTGTGGTCCGAGAAACGCCGCAGGAACTCGTCGTGGTTGCCGGTGACGTAGGTGATCTCGGTACCGCGCTTGGCGAGGGTCAGAAAGCGCCGCAGCACGTTGGAGTGGCTCTGGGGCCAGTACAGCGTACTCGACAGCCGCCAGCCGTCGATGATGTCGCCAACCAGATAGAGTCGGTCGCAGGTGTGGTGCTTCAGAAAGTCGAGGAGGACATCGGCCTGGCAGCCTCGAGTGCCGAGATGGATGTCAGACAGCCAGATCGCGCGGTAATGACGGGGACTTCCGGTGATGGGGGCCATACTCCCTTCCTGCTCTGCTGGTTTGATCCAGCCTGAGGCATGGGCATGAAGCAGGCATGACGTCCTGATCGACGGCAGATGAACATGTGGTGACGGTTGGGTGACAGGCAACGCGATGCAGGCGTTGCCGCAGTCATCCGTGGGAGCGGAATGCCGTTCGTGGACCGCTACGGGCTCTCGCGATAACCTCGATCCAGCGCCTGCCAGAGCCGATCGGGAAAATCCTCGGCCGCGGCGTCAAGGTCGGTGATGACTTCCAGCAGATGCTCGTTGTCCTCGCGACCGGCCCAGGTCTTGCGGTAGCTGCCATCCTGGTAGCCGTGCGCCTG
This sequence comes from Gammaproteobacteria bacterium, assembly GCA_020832055.1. Lineage (GTDB taxonomy): Bacteria > Pseudomonadota > Gammaproteobacteria > Pseudomonadales > Azotimanducaceae > SLTB01. Next base: position 25,068 of record JAFIFL010000001.1, on the reverse strand, counting down.
CCTGAAGTTGTTCAGCACGTTCTTGCCGATGTACTCGCGGCTGAGGTCGGCGAGATCCATGCCGAGGTCGTTGAGCAGGTGAATGAAGGCTGGCACCGAGAAGCGGCGGCTCGTCAGCGCCTCGGCTGCCAGGGCCTCCACGTCGGTCCGGAAGCATTCGAGGTCCCGGGGCTGTCCGACACCGCGATGGAAGGCGCCGACCAGGGCATCGTCCACGCCGTCGTCGAGCAGCAGCATGCTGAGCCCGAAGTGCCAGATGTCCACCACTTCGAGCCGGACCTGCCCGAGGTCCGGCTGCTGCCGCTTCCACCACTTCCAGCCGAAATGGTCGAGCAGCTCCGCGCATTCCACCCACACCGCCCGATAGTAGGGAAAGCCCCGTTCGCGCCAGTCCTCCGCCACGTGGCGGTTGTGTTCGTCCTGCAGGCCCGCCATGGCAGTCAGCATGGCCCGGCAGCGCTCGAACCCTGCGTCGCTCACGATTGCAGCAGCTCCACCCAGTTGCCGTCCGGGTCTTCGAACATGGCGATGCGCACCCCGGGACGGATGTCACGTGGCGGAATCACCGGCTCGTGTCCACCCTGACGACACATCTCGGCCGCGGCGTCCACGTCCACCACGGAAATGGTCCAGTAGCGCATGCCGGTGGCACCTGCCAGACCACCGGGAGGCGCATCCGCCTTCGGTTCGGCCTCGGTGATCTTGATCAGGCTGCTGCCGCAGCGCAGCCGATACATGGTGCCGATGCCCGGCACAGGCATCTGTCCCTCGTCGGTGAAGCCGAGCAGATCGCGATAGAACGCCACCATGGGCGCCGCGTTGCGGGTGATGATGCCGAGATCGATGGAATCCTTGGCCAGAGCGAGACCCATGTTGTTCTCCTGATTGCAGTCGGTTCGTCGATTGAATTCAGATGTGTCCTGCCTCACGCAGGGCGGCAATCCGTTCGGCGTCATAACCGAGCAGGTCGCTGAGCACTTCGTCGGTGTGGGCGCCCAGGGCCGGTCCGGGCCAGCGGACCGACCCCGGCGTGGCCGAGAGTTTCGGAAACACGTTCTGCATGTGCAGATTGGTGAACTCGGGATGATCCACTTTGATGATGGCCTCCCGGGCCCGGAACTGCGGATCGTCGAGCATTTCGGGTACCCGAAAGATCCTGCCGGCCGGAACGCCATGCTGCTCGCAGTGATCGAGCAGTTCCTTGGCGGGCAACGTCGCCGTCCAGGCGCCGATGCGGGCATCGAGTTCCGCCTGTCGCTCGCCGCGGGCGAGGTGGTTGGCGTAGCGCTCATCCGTGGCCAGCTCTGGCTCACCCATGGCCTCGGCGAGGCGGGCGAACACGCTGTCCTGATTGGCCGCCACCAGCACCATCTCGCCGTCCGCCGTGGGATAGACGTTGGAGGGCGCGATCTTCGGCAGGATCGAGCCGGTGCGCTCTCGGATCACGCCGGCTTCGGTGTACTCCGCCACCGTGCTTTCGAGCATGCCGAGGACCGCCTCGTAGATGGCCGAATCCACCACCTGCCCACGGCCGGTCTTGCGCCGGTATTCCAGCGCCGCCAGGGCGCCGACGCAGCCGAACGTGGCGGCCAGCGCATCGCCGATGGAAAGCCCGACACGGCTCGGTGGCCGGTCCGGTTCTCCGGCCAGATAGCGCATGCCGCCCATGGCCTCGCCGATGGAGCCGTAGCCCGCTCGCTTGGCATAAGGCCCGGTCTGGCCGAAGCCGCTGACTCGGACCAGGATCAGCCCGGGATTGCGGGCGTGCAGAGCCTCTGGAGAGAGCCCCCACTTTTCCAGGGTGCCGGGGCGGAAATTCTCGATGAGGATGTCCGCCTCGGCAGCGAGATCGGCGAGGATGCCCTGGCCGGTCTCGCGCCGAAGATCCAGGGTGATGCACTTCTTGTTGCGGGCGATCACCGGCCACCACACCGGCTTGCCCTGCCCCCAGTCTCGCATGGCGTCGCCCTTGCCCGGGGCTTCGACCTTGATCACCTCCGCGCCGAGGTCGCCGAGCATCTGGCCACAGAACGGGCCGGCAATGAGCTGGCCGAGTTCGATGACGCGCAATCCTTCCAGCGGACCGGGCATGTCAGGCGGCCTCCGGCGCCGGGAATCCGCCCGCCTTGGCCAGCAGGCCCGGGACAGGTCGGCCGAGGCGGCTGCCGAGGCGCTCCGCGGCCTCGATCAGTCCGTCGAGGCTGACACCGGTCCGAACCCCCATGCGCTCCAGCATGTAGATCAGATCCTCACTGGCGATATTGCCGGTGGCCTTGGGCGCAAAGGGACAGCCGCCGATGCCGCCGATGCTGGCGTCGAGGACGGACACGTCCGCCTGCAGCGCCGCGAAGGCATTGGCAAAGCCGGTGTTGCGGGTGTTGTGGAAGTGCGCCCGCAGGGGAATGCCCGGGCCGATGGCCTTACGGATGGACGTGAACAGATGCAGCACCTGACTCGGCACCGCCACCCCCACGGTATCGGCCAGACAGATCTCGTCCGGCGCCACCGCAGCCAGACGCGTGGCCATGGCCAGCACCCGGTCGGCGGGCACCTCGCCCTCGAAGGGACAGCCGAAGGCCACCGCCAGCGTGACCTGCACGCCGATGCCGCCGTCGCGGGCCGCCGCGATCACGTCTTCAGCGGCGGCCAGGGCCGCCTCCACATCCATGGCCTGATTGCGGATGCCGAAGGTGTCGCTGGCGGGCACCACCATGCCCACCTCGTGCAGACGGCCGGTGGCCAGCGCCCGGTCGAGGCCACGGCGATTCAAAACCAGCCCCGTGTAGCGAATCCCCGCCGTATCCGGCAGACCGGCGCAGACGGCTTCGGCATCCGCCATCTGCGGCACCTTCTTCGGGTGCACGAAACTGGTGACCTCGATGCGTCGGGCACCGGCTGCAATGGCATCGCCGATCAGCTCCAGCTTGTCGGCAGTGGTCATCACGCCGGGCTCGTTCTGCAGCCCGTCCCGGGGCGAGACTTCGAGCAACGTCACTTCGTCACGCATGTCGCACCTCCCTTTTCTTTTCGCGCCCGCTTCAATCCGTCAGGACCACGTGTCCCGCAGCGTGATGATGCGATTGAACACCGGTTTCTCAGCTGTGGAGCGCGCAGGCTCCAGGTAGAACCAGCCCATGCGCTCGAACTGCACGCGGCTGCCCGGTTCGAGCGTGGCCAGATGGGGCTCCACCACACCCTGGCGGACCGTGAGCGACTCCGGATTCAGCACGTCGGTGAAATGACGGCCGTCCTTCAGGGCTCCCGGGTTCGGTTCAATGAACAGGCGATCATAGAGCCGCAGTTCCACGTCCACGCCGTGGCGGGCACTGACCCAGTGGATGACGCCCTTGACCTTGCGTTCGGCATTGGCCCCACCGGCCCGGGATTCGAGATCCACGCTGCAGCGCAGTTCCACCGGTTCACCATCGTTGCCGGTGATGACCTCGTCACAGCGGATGATGTAGCCGTAGCGCAGCCGCACTTCAGCACCCGGAGAGAGCCGCTTGTACTTCTTGTTGGGGGGCTCGAGCATGAAATCCTCGCGCTCGATCCACAGTTCACGGCAGAACGGTATGTCGCGACTGCCGAGACTGTCGTCCTGGGGATGCTTCGCTGCGGAGAACCACTCCTCCCCATCCTCGGGATAGTTGGTCAGCACCACCTTCAGCGGCTCCACCACCCCAAGCCCCCTGGGTACCGCTTCGAGGTCGTCGCGGATGCAGCGCTCCAGCGCGCTCATTTCCACCGTGCCGTCGGAACGGGTGATGCCGATACGTTCGCAGAACTCCCGGATCGCCGCCGGCCGCACGCCACGGCGCCGCATGCCGGCCAGGGTCGGCATGCGCGGATCGTCCCAGCCCTCCACGTAGCCCTCGGTGACCAGGGCGTTGAGCATGCGCTTGGACAGCACGGTGTATTCGAGGTTGAGTCGGGAGAACTCGATCTGCTGAGGGTGATGGGGCGTGGCCAGGGTATCGAGGACCCAGTCATAAAGCGGGCGATGATCCTCGAATTCCAGGGTGCACAGGCTGTGGGTCACGCCCTCGATGAAGTCGGACAGGCAGTGGGTGTAGTCGTACATGGGATAAAGGCACCAGGCATCGCCGGTGCGCTGGTGATGGGCGCGGCGGACCCGATACAGCACCGGATCGCGCATGTTGATGTTCGGCGAGGCCATGTCGATCTTCGCCCGCAGCACCACAGCGCCGTCCTCGAACTCGCCCGCACGCATGCGGCGGAACAGGTCGAGGTTCTCCTCTACGCTGCGCTCCCGGTAAGGGCTGGGCTGGCCGGGCTCGGTCAGGGTTCCGCGAGTGGCGCGGATCTCATCGAGCGACAGGCTGCAGACGAAGGCCCGGCCGCGATGAATCAGTTCCTCGGCAAACTGGTAGAGTTGCTCGAAGTAGTCCGACGCATGGGTTTCCCGGTCCGCCCAGTCGAACCCCAGCCAGCGCACGTCGTTCTGGATCGAGGCGACGTACTCGGCGGTCTCCTTGAGCGGATTGGTATCGTCCATGCGCAGGAAGCAGGTGCCTCCGAAGCGCTCGGCCACACCAAAGTTCAAACAGATCGACTTCGCATGCCCGATATGCAGAAAACCATTGGGTTCAGGCGGAAACCGGGTGACCACGCGCCCGCCGAACTTGCCGTTGGCGTTGTCGCGCTGGATGATCTGTTCGATGAAGTTGTCCGGACGTGCGTTATCCGTACCATGGCCGGTCATAGGCGTGCGTCACAGCTCGTCTCGCGAAGGGCCGCCATTCTAAACGCCCGGTCCGATCCTGTCCCGCACGCATTGCCGGTGCACTGTCATGACCGTCCAAGAACAGGGCACACGATGTTCTCAGCCGTAAATCTGGCCCCCCGATGGCTGCCGCTGATCGGGCTGCTCCTGCTGCTTTCCGCCTGCGGCGAGCGCCTGCCGGACCCTGACCGAAGTTTCGATGCAGCGAGCCAGCGCCTCTACGTGATCGAACTCGATGGCGAGGCTGCCGGGGTGGTGGAGGAACGCCGGGGCCGGGCCGGCAACGGCGCCCCCCGCATGGATACCCGGGTCGAGATCCACCTGCCGGGCAGCGGCTGGCTGCTGCGGGAGGAGCGCCTGCTGTTCGCCCTCGAACCGCCCCATGTCCTGCTGCAACGCACCCGTTTCACGCGCACGCCCGCAGGCATCGAACATCATGAAGTCAAAAGCGGCGAGGAACTCGGTTCACCGGACCTCGGCACACTGGACGGTACCCGGACCCTCGCCGCGACGCCCGTGGGTGATCGGGTCGAGCAGCAGGGCATGTTCGGCGGGGGTGGCAGCGGGGGCGCCAATGGAGGCGCCAAAGGAGACGAAGGTTCAGGCATGGTGACCGCCTGGGAGGTGAAGAGCCGCGACCGCGATGGCACCCACGCCCTAGGCGAGCGCACCGACGGCGCCAAGGTGGGCCTGTGGCTGGCCCCGGACGGCACGCCGATGCGCTATGAAATCGGCAGCAGCTTCGTGCTGCGCCGGGTGGATGCCAGACCGACGTTGCACGTCGAAGCGAACAGCGGCCCTCTGCTGCTGCCGGTTACCGAGCGGCTCGGCGACAGCGCCCGGGTCAGCGGCATGACCCTCAAACTTCACGGCCCCGCCGCAGGCATGTTCCAGAGCGGGCCAGGACTGCAGGCCGGCGAGAACGGCGAGGACATCCTGGTCACGAAGCGGCTCGGCGCGGATCCCTGGCTGGAGCCGCGTCAGCGCAGCGAGCTCGAACGGCTGGTGTCCGAGGTCCGCCGTCGCATCCGCTATCACCCGGGCGCTGCCCCGCCTTCCCTGGATGCTCTGCTGATCGACGGTCGGGGGGACTGCTACGAGTTCGCGGCCCTGTTTTCGGCCCTGGCGCAGGCTGCCGGCTACCACAGCCGGGTGGTCACCGGTCTGGCCTGGGCGGGGGACGAGCTGGGTGGCTTTGCACCCCACGCCTGGAACGAGGTGCGCATCGATGACCGCTGGCTCAGCGTCGATCCTACCTGGGATCAGCTGGGCGCCGATGCCACCCGCCTGCGGTTTCCCGATGACCCGGCCCTGCAGCTGGATCTGCAGATCGCGCTGACCCGCTCCACCCTGGAGATCATCGATATCGATTTTCGCAGCGAGTGAGGCGACTCAATCCATGTCCCGGCGGACGCGAATCAGGCTCTCCTGGGCCACAGAGGCCAGCAGACGGCCCTTCTGGTCGTAGAACCCGCCCCGATTGAAGCCGCGGGAGGCACTGGCAGACGGGCTGTCCCGGTCGTAGAGAAACCACTCGTCCACCTCGAGGGGCCGGTGGAACCACATGGCATGGTCGAGGCTGGCGCCGATGATGTGCGAACGCGGCGTACCGGCCATGTGCGGCACCAGCGACGTCGACATCAGGCCCATGTCGGAACAGTAGGCCAGCAGACAGGCATGCAGCATCGGCTCATCGTCGATGCGCGCCCGGAGCCGATACCATGCCGGCTTGATGGGCGCTTCGGGCTGGGGCGTGCCCACGGGATAGACGGAGCGGGATTCGAAGGGCCGTTCCCGAGTCGTCCAGGGCATGACGTTGGGGTCCGTGCCCTGCAGGCGTCGCGCCACCGCCGTGTCGTCTTCGAGCTGCTCGGGATCGGGCCAGTCCGGTGCCGGAAACTGATGCTCGAGTCCCGCTTCCGCAACCTGAAAAGAGGCCGACATGGCAAAGATCGGCTCACCGTTCTGGATGCCCCTCACCCGACGGGTGGTGAAGCTCGAACCATCCCGAATGCGGTCCACGTCGAACAGGATCGGCAGCCGGCTGTTGCCGGGACGCAGGAAATAGGCGTGCAGCGAATGGGGCAGCCGCCCCTGCACCGTACGGCCGCAGGCAGCCAGCGCCTGGGCCAGCACCTGCCCCCCGAACACCCGCGGACCCGCGTGCCGCTCGTTGCGTCCCCGGAACAGGTTGTCCTCGATGGTTTCGAGATCGAGCAGTTCAAGCAGCTCTGCAGCGGCCTCATGCATGGCTAGAGGTGACTCCTTGCAGGTACGGCGGCCCGCCCCGGGGACGATTCAGCGCTGGCGCAGGGCCTCGATGAGTTCAGCGAGGACTGCTTCGGCCCTCTCGGCTGGAATCTGACAGGTTCCCGCGCTGGCATGACCACCACCACCGTACTCGAGACAGAGACTGCCGATATCCACCGGAGAGCTGCGATCGAGGATGCTCTTGCCGATGGCGAACACGCTACGATCCTGTGGCCCACGCAGGCAATGGATCGAAACGCGGCTCGTGGGAAACAGCGCGTAGGGCATGAAGCGGTTGCCGGCAAAAATGGGATCCTCCTGGCGCAGATCGATGGCGAGCACGTCACCATGCTGCCGCGAACAGCGCCGGATCTGCTGGCGGAACAGTTCCTCATGTTCGAAGTAGAGCCGGACCCGCTCGGATACGTCGCGATCGAGCAGGATGTCCTCGCCGCTGCGGGTGCGCACCAGATCGATCATCTTCATCAGCAGGGCTTCGTTGCTGATGCGAAATTCCCGAAACCGGCCCAGACCCGTGCGCGCATCGAGAACGAAATTCACCAGCGTCCAGTCGTAGGGATCGAGGATCTCCATCTCGGTGAAGGCCGCCGCAGCAGCCTTGTCGACGGCCTCGAGCAGGGCCTCCGGGACATTCGGGAAGGCCGCAGCGCCGCCAAAGTGATCGTAGATGACCCGTGCGCAGGAGGCCGCATGGGGATTGTTGACGAGGTTGTCGGGACGCTCCGCACCCATGCGCAGCCATTCGCTGGAATGATGATCGAAGGCCAGATGGCAACCCGGGACATAGGGCAGAACGGCGGTGACCACCCGGTCGTCGACAGCGACCCGGCCGGACTGCATGTCCTGGGGATGGACAAAGGCCACGTCCTGCACCAGCCCGCACTCACGCAACAGGGCGGCACAGACGATACCGTCGAAATCGCCCCGGGTCAGCAATCGATAGTGCGCTGTCATGTCACCCTTCCCCGCCCTTGCGCCGCTTGCCCCTGCGCCGCAGGCCCCTGCACCGCGGGCAGGCAGCGCCCGATGGCCGCCCGCAGTTCTCGGGCGCTCACAGGCTTCTGCAGGAAGCCGGAGAAGCCGAGATCGCAGGCATTGTCTGCATTGACGAACTCACTGAAGCCCGTACAGATCAGTATCGGCATATCCGGACGCAGCGCCAGCAGTTCATCGGCCAACTCGACCCCCGACAGGCCCGGCATGGATTGATCCGTGATGACCAGATCCCAGCGCTCAGGGTGCTCCTCGAAGTGATTGAGGGCAGCCTCGGAATCCTGATACACCTCCACTTCAAAGCCCTCGAACTGCAACAGCCTGCGCAGCCACGCGCCGATGGCGGGTTCGTCGTCGACCACCAGCACCGTCATGCCGGTACCCGAGATCACCGTCGGCGACGCGCTCTCCTCCGGCGCCACCGGCACTGCCGGGGCAGGTCGCAACAACAGCGTGAATCGAGTACCGCCACCGGGCTCCGAATCGATCAGGACATGGCCACCATGCTCATGAACGATGCCATGAACCACCGACAATCCCAACCCGGAACCCGCTCCAGACTCCTTGGTGCTGAAGAAAGGATCGAAGATACGCGCCCTGACGTCGGTGGTCATGCCCGCACCGTCGTCGGAGACCTCCAGCGCCACCCACTCGCCTGCCTCGATCTGCCCCGGGCACGAGGCACAGGCCGTCGCCGCCTCGTATCCGCTGCGCAGCGCAATCCGAATCCAGCCGTTCTCACCCACCGCATCGCGGGCATTGATGGTCAGGTTGAGAACCAGCTGCTGCAAGGAACCCGGGTCGATCTGCACGTCGGGCAAAGAGGGCTGCTGTTCGAACTCCACCGTCAACGTCGACGGCAGCATGGGCCTGAGCATGCGCAGGGTTTCCGCCACCGGCAGCAGGGAACTCGAAGCCTGCCTCACCGCCCCGGCCGCCCCGCCGCGACTGAAGAGCAGCAGCTTGCTGATGAGATCGCGGCCGCGCTCAGCCGAGCGGACCACCTGTCCGAGATAATCCCGCAGGGGCTGCGAACCGGATTCCAGGAGACCGAGTTCTGCATAGCCTAAGACACTGGCAAGGATGTTGTTGAAATCGTGGGCAATGCCCCCGGTGAACTGGCCGAGGGCATCGAGTTTCTGCATCTGCCGCAGTTGCCCCTCGAGCCGCAGGCGCTCTTCCTCCCGCTGCCTGCGACGCTCGATGTCCGTGACCAGCCCCATCACCCGCAAAGGATGACCGGCTTCATCACGCTCCACGACCAGACCGCGGCTGAGCATCCAGCGATACCGACCGTCGCCCTGCAGCAGCCGGTGCTCGAACCGATAACGATCCCGGCGACCGCTCAGACAGTCACCCAGGGCCTGCACGGCCAGTGCGCGCTCGTCTTCGTGAATGATGTCCATCCACGCCTCGGGAGTGGCTGGAAAGCTGCCCTCGAAGCCCGGAGCGCGGACGCCTTCGCCAAAATAGCTCACGCTGCCCTTGCGCAGATCCCACTCCCACAGGACTTCGGACAGCATGGCCACGAGGCGGCCGAGGTCATCAGCCCGTTTCGATGCCGGCTGGGGCAGGAACGCCACCCAGACCTCGCCCGGGGCGGCAGCCCTGACTCTCACTTCGACCGTGTCACCAGCAGCCGTATCGAACCGGGTGACCGACGTGGTCGCTGCCGTGGCGTCGACGCTTGCCGACAGCAGGTTCACCCAGCCCGGCCCAAGCCAGGCATCGACATCGGTGCCGGCCAGCGCCAGCAACTCCTCGTTGGATTCGAGCAGGCAGCCATCCGCCAGTCGCACCCGCGCCAGCGGAGCCGGCAGCACGCTGATGCCAGAGTTGTCCGAGGTATTCGGGCTCGACCGCTTCGCCACCATCTGCCTGGGTCCTCGCGACTTTGCCTGTGCCCTGGACTGCCTCAGCCAGCCTGGGCCCGAAACACCTCAATGGCGCGCAGGCGGGAGGCCGACGTCTCCACGATGGGTTCAGGATAGTCCAGACTCGGGCCGCGCGCCTTCCATGGCGCATGCAGACTCGCCCCCTCGAGCGCCGCCAGTTCAGGGACATGGCAACGGATGAAATGGCCATCGGGATCGAAACGCCGGGATTGGGTCACGGGATTGAAAATCCGGAAGTACGGCGCGGCGTCGGTACCGGTGGAGGCACTCCACTGCCAGCCACCGTTGTTGGAAGCGAAATCGCCGTCCACCAGCAGGTCCATGAAGTGGGCCTCCCCGTGGCGCCAATCGAGCAGCAGATTCTTGCAGAGGAACATGGCCACCACCATGCGCAGCCGATTGTGCATCCAGCCGGTGGCGGCCAGTTGCCGCATGGCGGCGTCCACCAGCGGATACCCGGTACGCCCTTCACGCCAGGCTGCAAGCTGCGCCGGGTCGTCGCGCCAGGGCAGGTCATCGTACTCGCGGCGGAATGCATGCCCCTTCGAGACATGCACGAACGCGGCCATGACGTGCCGATAGAATTCCCGCCAGATCAGCTCCGTGATCCAGGTCGCAGCACCCCGGGAGCCGCCATCGAGCCGGCCGTCGTTGCGCGCAACGACGGCGTGCAGGCACTGGCGGGGGGAGATGGCACCCACGGCCAGCCAGGGCGACAGCGTGCTGGTGCCATCCAGAGCCGGGAAATCCCGCTGCTTGTCGTAACCGTCCACTGCGGATTCGAGGAAGCGTTCGAGACGTTCCTGAGCCGGTGCTTCACCACCGGGCCAGAGCGCTTCTGGTGCGGTCGCCACGAATCGTTCCGGCAGTGACGGCACCGGAACGGACGGTATGTCAGGCCCTGCCTGCGGGCGCGGCGGCAGCCGCGGTGCCAGGTCGCCCGGACCGATGGATTCGAGCCAGCGTCGACGAAAGGGCGTGAACACCGTGTAGGGGGTGCCGGCCTGGGTCAGCACCGTCCCCGGGGCCCGGATGACCGTGTCGTCGAAACGCTCGATCGCGATGCCTTCCGCTTGCAGCGCCGCGGTCACCGCCCCATCGCGACGACGCTCGTTGAGCGGATACTCGGCATTGAACCAGAGCCGCCTGACGCCCAGTTCGAGGGCCAGGGCGCGCAGCGCTTCGGGGACCTCGGCGAAGGTGTCCGCTTCGATGATCTTCAGGGCAATGCCAAGCTGCCCGAGTTCCCGGGACAGCTCGGCGACACAGCGCAGCAGGAAAGCTACCCGGTTGCCACCGACGCCGTGAGCGGTGAGCTGTCCCGGACAGAAGCAATATACGCCCACCACGCTGCCGCGCTCTGAGGCCTGCGCCAGCGCCGCCTGATCCCGGCAACGCAGGTCGTTGCGAAACCAGACCAGCTCGGATGCCCTCACGCGGGACTCAAGCTACAGGGCGCGTCAGGATGTCCCAGAGGGCATCGGCGCCCGCCGCGCAAAGCTGCCTGCCGAAACGTGCCTGCCAGAAAGTCTCGGTACCGTACTGATCCCGCCACGCCCACAGCCGCCGAGTGCGCTGATGCAGACGGTGCTCGTAGGTGAAGCCCATGGCACCGTGGACCTGATGGGCGATCTCCGCACCGCGACCGGCCGCCTCCCCGGTGCGCGCCTTGGCGACACCGGCTTCCTGAATGGCCATGGCCATGCGCCGGGCACGACTCTCCGGATCACCGGAGGCATCGTCACGAAAGACCTCAGCGAAGGCTTCCACGCCGCCGTCGGCAGCCCGAATGGCGGCAGCAGCCTCACCGGCCAGCACGGCCAGCTGCTGCTGCACGGCCTGGAAGCCCGCGATGGTGCGTCCGAACTGCTTGCGCTCCAGCGCATAACCGACCGACATGTCGAGCAGGGACTGCATGGCCCCTGCGGACATCAGGGCCCGGGTCAGCGCCAACAGCGCCAGCAGTTCCTCGGCATTGCCGAGACTGACACAGCGGCTGCAGTGTGATGGGGCCACGCGATGGCCGGCAAAGGCCACGGTCGCCATCGGCTCGCCGGCAATATTGCGACCGGCCTGAAGCTGCACCGAGGCCGGATCGACGCGCAGCAGTGTCAGCGTGTCACCGGCCTCCACAGCCACGACCAGAAGCTCGGCCACCGGCGCGAAGGGCACGTCGGCAATGGAGCCATCCAGCACCCAGCCGCCGTCCGCCAGACGCGCCGTGAAGTCATCCGTTGCACTCGCGAGCAGCGGCACCAGGGGGCCTTCAGGCAGCTCCGTGACGCTGTCGTCCTCGCCGAGGAGAGCCGATGCGACCAGGGTTTCGGCCAGCGGTACCGGGGCGGCATGGGCACCCACCAGACGCAGCAGACCCAATGCTTCCGGCAGAGCCAGGGCTGAGCCGCCAAGGCGTTCCGGTGCCGAGGCCCAGGGCAGCCCGGTCTCCATGAGCGTCTGCCACAGTGCCGCGGGCCACGTGCCGGCCTCGGCAGCGTCCACCAGTTCCTTGCTGCATTGCTCGCGCAACAGGCGATCAGCGGTGTCTGCGATCATGCGACCGGCTTCGCCGTGTTCGGGGTTGTCTGTTGCACTGCTCATCGGAGTCCAAGTCCTCTTGCGATCATGCCCCGGAGAATTTCCCGTGTGCCACCGCGCAGCGAGAACGACGGCGCATGCAACAGCGTGTCCTCCAGCGTGCGCTGGAACAGTCTTCCTGCTGCCGCAGGCGCCACCAGCCGCACCACCTCCGGCAGCTCCTTCTCGAAATTGTTGCCGAGTTCCTTGACCAGCGCCGCTTCCACGATGGGGTTGCGACCGCTCTGCAGCATGCCCGCCACCGAGATGGAGATCTTGCGCAGGGTCGTGAGCTGCCCGGCCAGCCTGCCGATGGCTGCCGCCTGGGCAGGCTCGGGAGCCGGCCCCACGGCCCGGATCAGTTCCACCAGCAGCCGGAAGGACGACAGAAAGCGCTCCGGGCCGCTGCGCTCATAGCCCAGTTCGCTGGTGACCTGCTCCCAGCCGTTGCCGGGCGTGCCGAGCACATGCGCGTCAGGTACGAAACAGTCCTCGAACACCACCTCGTTGAAGTCCCGATCGCCCGCCATGTTGGCGATGGGACGGATGGTCAGGCCCTCAGGGTTCTTGAGGTCCACAATCAGTTGCGACAGCCCGGCGTGGCGGTTCTCGCCCTGGGGTTCGGTGCGCACCAGCGTGATCATGTAATGGTTGCGATGAGCGCCGCTGGTCCACAACTTGGTGCCGTTGACGACCCAGCCACCGTCCACCCGGGTGGCCGAGGTGCGCACCGAGGCCAGATCCGAACCGGAATCCGGCTCGCTCATGCCGATGGAGAAGAAACACTCGCCCCTTATGATCCGCGGCAGGAAGAACTCGCGCTGGGCCTCGGTGCCATAGCGCAGCAGCACCGGGCCGCTCTGGCGGTCGGCAATCCAGTGCGCCTCCACCGGCGCCCCAGCCGCCAGCAGTTCTTCAGTGACCACGTAGCGCTCGAAGAAGCTGCGGTCACCGCCACCGTATTTCGCCGGCCAGGTCATGCCGATCCAGCCGCGGGCGCCCAGCGCCCGACTGAACGCCGCATCGTGGCCGGAGCCGAAGTCCGAACTCTTCAGGAGGTCGCTGTCGAGGTTGTCGGCGACGAAGGCGCGCACCTCACTGCGCAGGGCCTCCGCCGCCGGCGGCAGCCGCACGGGATCGAATACCAGGGCTTGTGGCATATCTGTGTGACCTCTGACTGCGCCCGCAGAACCGGCGCCGGACATTAGCGCCGACGCCCGGGCAATGCAACGCGCGGATCCGAGAGTCCGCCACCGCCGGCAGCGCTGCCGGGTCATCGCCGATTGCAGCGACCCGTCCAGCGGTTACCATGGGCGCACTGGCAGCAACAGACTCGAGCGGCTTCACCCATGGAACAGGACGACAGCCTCGAGGCGCGCTATCAGGACATCCTCGGCGAGATCGAACGCCTTTCGACGGTGACCGATCAGTTCCTGGATACCGAACGCTATCGCGTCTATCTGGCGACCCTCTGGACCAATGCCGTCCTCGAACCGGGACGGGCCGGCCTCGGCGGGGAAGAACTCGAAGCCTTCTACGACTTTCTGAACGACCGTGGGCGGGACATCCTCGGCGGCGAGGAACCGCTGAAGGACTGTTTCCGCTATCTGCTCTGCAGCCAGGGCGAGCAGGCCATGGAGCGTCTGCGGCTGCCCGCCAACCACCGCCAGCAACTGAAGCGTTTCGGGGCATTGATGGGTGTCGCCCCCCTGGAGCTGATGCGCTGACCCCTGCCGGGAAGGTTGCGTCCCCGCGGCGCGGCGACGCCGCCGGCGTTCCACAGTAGAATCGACGCGACCCGGCCCACGACCTGCCGGGCCGGAATGCGGGGCGGCAGCGAATGGAATGCGCCGGCTGCAAGGGTCGCTTCACTGGATTCGGGAACAGCCATGGGGCGCAGGGGTCAGCAGCGGATCATGGCAGCAGTCATCCTGCTGCTCGCCGCGCTTGGCCTGCTGTTACCCATCGCGGTGCACCACCCGGCCGCTTTCCTGCCCCTGCTGCCTGCTGCGATGCTTGCTGCAGTGATGCAACGCCTTCTTGTCGCGCTGATCATCGCGGTGCTGGGAACCTCGGTGGTGACGGGCCTCGCCCTGTGGGAATCCGGTCTGCAGCGGCCGCAGGTGCCGCTGTCGACTGCGCTGGTGCTCATCCTCACCTGGGCCATCCCGGTTCTGGCCCTGCTGTCGGACCGCCTGGCCGGCGGCCGGTGGTGGCTGCCCGGATCATGGTCGCGGCAACCCGCGGATCACCCGGACACCGGCATGACGCTGCCCGCAAGCGAAGCCGGTTTTCACGACCTCACCGCAAGCGCCGCCGGGCACAGCGCAACCCGCTTCGCCGCCCTGTTCGAGACCAGTCGCGACGCCATTCTGCTGACGCGAAGCAGCAACGGCATCGCCCTGGATTTCAACGAAGCCTTCACGCAGCTCACCGGCCATGAGCGGAACAACGGCATCGGCCGACCTGCCTCCGAGCTCCTGCGAGTCGCCGACAGCAACGATTTCGTCCGTTTCTTCGAGATGCTCGAAACCGAGAACCATGTGGTCGATCTCGAGACGGTGGTCATCACCGTCGACGGCCGCGCCCGGGAAACCAGCCTTTCAGGCCGCTATGCACAAGTCGACGGCGAACTCTGCGTCATGGTGGTCCTGCGCGACATCAGCGCCCGCCGCCGTACCGAGACTGCCCTGCGGGAGAGCGAGGACAAGTTCGCCCGGGTCTTTCATCGCAATCCGGACGCCATGCTGATCACCCGCCTTGCCGACGATCTGGTCATCGACGTCAACGACCATTTCGTCGCCCTGCTGCAGCGCCCCCGCGCCGGGCTGGTGGGCCATGGCGCCCACGAACTCGAGCCGCAGCTGCCGCTGGCGGAGCTGCGAAGCCAGTGGACGGCGCTCATCGAAGATCGGGACGTGCGCGGTGAAGATGCTGGCGGCTACACCACGGCGGAACTGACGCTCACTGGTCCGGACGGCCCGATCCCGGCGCTGGTGTCCACCACCGTCGTGGACATTCAGGGCGACCCCTGCGCGATCACCCTGATCAAGGACATGCGCGAACTGCGTCAGGCCCAGGAGCTCGTGGCCGAGAGCGAGGCCCGTTTCCGTGGCGCCTTCGAGAGCGCACCCATCGGCATGATGCTGGTGGCCCCGGACGGCCGGATCACCCAGGTCAATCGCACCCTGTGTGAGCTGCTGGAGCGGGATGCCGACAGCCTCATCGATGCCGCCGCCGAGAGTCTGCTGTTGGCGGAGGACAGGGAACCCTTCAATGCGCACTGCCAGGCACTCATCGCGGGTGAGAGCGAGGAGGACATCGGCGAAGCCCGCTACCTCACCGGCAATGGCGCCGAGGTGATCACCAATCGCCACATGGTGCTCCAGCTCCACACCGACGGCACCCCCCTGCACCTGATCGTCCAGGTGGCCGACATCACGGAGATGAAGCAGAGCCAGGAACGCATGGAGCGGCTGGCGTTCTACGACACCCTCACCGATCTCGCCAATCGCCGACTGTTCACCGATCGCCTCGAACAGGCTGTCCGCCAGGCCTTGCGCCACGGACGCCCGGCCGCGCTGCTCTACCTCGATCTCGACAACTTCAAACGGGTCAACGACACCCTCGGCCACGAGGCCGGCGACCTGCTGCTGAAGACCGTGGCGGAGCGGCTGCGCACCTGCGTCAGAGACGAGGATACGGTGGCTAGGCCAGGGGGCGACGAATTCACAATCCTGCTGCAGGAAGTTCAGGATGCCCGGGCCGCAGGCAAGGTGGCACGCAAGGTCCTGCGCCAGCTTCAGGAACCCATCGTCCTCGGCAGTCACGAGGTGCGGGTCACTGCCAGTATCGGCATCACCCTGACGCCGGACGACGGCACCGACCCGGCCACACTGACCAAGAACGCCGATCTCGCCATGTATCGGGCCAAGGAGCGCGGTCGGGACAACTACCAGTTCTTCGCAGAGGAAATGAACACCCGGGCCATGGAGCGGCTGCTGCTGGAAAACGACCTGCGCAGCAGCCTCGCCAGCAGCCCGGCCAGCAGCCCGGCCAGCGGCCACTTCGGGCTCCACTATCAGCCCAAAGTCCGCCTCAGCGGCGGCGAGGTCGTGGGCGTCGAGGCCCTGCTGCGCTGGACGCACCCCGAGCGCGGGCTGCTGCACGCGGAGCAGTTCATGCAGATTGCCGAGGACAGCGGTCTCATCGTCGAGATCGGACAGTGGGTGCTGCGGCATGCCTGCGGGGACGCGGCCCGAATGCGCAGCGCCAGCGGCCTGCCCCTCCATGTCGCCGTCAACCTGTCCCCACGGCAGCTCTCAGACCCCCATCTGCCCGAAAACGTCAGCGCTGCCCTCCTCGCTGCCGAGCTCGATCCTGGCTGCCTCGAACTCGAAATCACCGAGACCATGCTCATGGGCAACGTCGCAGTGGCCATCAGCAGTCTCAGCGCCCTGCGCAAACTCGGTGTGAGACTGTCCATTGATGACTTCGGCATCGGCTACTCGTCGCTCAACGACTTGAAGCGCCTGCCCATCGACCTGATCAAGGTGGACCGTGGCTTCGTCAGCGACATTCCCGACAATGCGGACGACATGGCCATCATGGCAGCGGTGATCGCCATGGCCCATCAACTCAATCTCGCCGTGGTGGCCGAAGGGGTGGAGACGGAGGCTCAGGCTG
Organism: Gammaproteobacteria bacterium; assembly: GCA_020832055.1. Taxonomy (GTDB): domain Bacteria; phylum Pseudomonadota; class Gammaproteobacteria; order Pseudomonadales; family Azotimanducaceae; genus SLTB01. The sequence continues at coordinate 7,905 of JAFIFL010000001.1, read as the reverse complement.
CCTTCCTCGAACGACATGGGTGCGAGTACGGCCAGGGCTTCCTCTACGGGCGTCCCTGCGGCATCGAGGAGATGCTCACTGTACTGCTGTCCTGGCCCAGTTCGGGCGTCACACCCCGGGATCCTCAGAAATCGTCGAAGAAGGCGTCGAAATCCTCCAGCGGCGGGTCACCGTCATAGAGCAGGAACTGCCGCCGCTGCAGAAACGCCTCGCGGGTGAAGATATAGGAATCCGCCGCGGACTCATCGAGGATAGCCGATGCTGACAGCAGTTCTGCACGCAGGCTGATGACGCTGACCGCCCACATGGATTCGTGCCAGTAGCTGCCGAGCAGGGTCGGCCCGATCATGGGGGAGATGATCCGATCCGGTATCTGCACCAGAGTCATCGGCCCGAGAAAAGGCAGCACCAGATAGGGGCTGCCGGTGGCACCCCAGCTCTCCAGCGCCTGTCCGATGTCCTTCTCCTGCGGGTGCAGGCCCAGCGACGTGGCAGGATCGAACAGCCCGGCGATCCCCACCGTGGAGTTGACCACGAAGCGCCCGGTCTCTTTCAGCGTGCGCTCCGAATCGAGCTGCAGCAGACCGCCCACGATGCTCAGGGGCAGGGTCAGATTGTCGAAGAAATTGGCGACGGCACGCTCCACCGGGCTCGGCGTAATAGCCCGGTAGCCGCGGGCCACCGGCTGCAGGATGTGGACGTCCAGAGTCTCGTTGAAATTGTGAACAGGGCGATTCCAGGCCTCGAAGGGATCGCGATCGCTCCCCCCGTCCTCGGCAACGACCAAGCCCGCCGACAGCGCCAGGACCAGCAGCAGACCAAGATGTATCAGCCGGGTACGCAGCTGGGGCAAACTCTCCGACGCGCTCACAATAACCCTCTCCTTCACCCGCGAATCTCCTGCCAAAGCGCCCACCATCACGCGCCCAGCGCGCGATGGTAACAGGCCGACGACGGCAGGAGCAGCGGGAGCGGGAAGCCACGCTCTGCAGGACGGGAACTCAGGTCCGGATGAGCGCCGCGCGGAGCGCAGCCTCGAATCCACCGCGCCCGCCGTCGTACAGGACCTCGAAGCTTTTCTCGATACGCCGGAGCAGGCGTTGCTGCCGCCGCCTGACGCACTTCAGCAGGCGGCCGGTATCGCGGTGGGCGCGCCACGCTGCCAGCGCGGATGCCGCCGGTGCAGGCAACGATGCAGCCATCTCTCCGCCGCCGAGCTGCCGCTCGAGGTCGTACCCATCCTGATGCCGGCCCAGCAGCACCCCGAGGCGCTCCAGACGGCGATGGCGCTGGCGCAGCACACCGTTCGGACGCAGCGCCAGCTCGAGCTGGTAGTGCTCGTACTTCACCCAGCGCCGGCAGCGATGCCAGAGCACCGCTTCACCGCGGCGCCCGGCACGCCGGCCAAGCTTGCGCGCCCGCTGCGCCCCGTGAAGGATGCCCGCCAGCAGATCCTCGACCGAGGGTGGCCCTCCAGGCAAGGCCGCCAGAGCCGGCAGCTGCTGCCCGAAGACGCCACGCAGCAGCGGCCCCGGCGTCGCCACGGCTGCCTCGGCACCGAGAGCCTCAGTCAGCCGCCCGGCGAGATCGGCCGCAAGCACCCGGTCTTGGCGCCGGTCAGCCTTGTGCTGCAGCGACTCCAGTGACTTCACAAGCACCCAGGCCTGCCGCTGGCCGGCCAGTTCCCTGGCAGCATCGCGCAGCGCGCGTTCCGCCGGCCGGGTCACTCCGGGACCGAAGCCCGGTTCGAGCATGCGCCACAGAGCCCGCAGCCGTTTGCAGGCGACACGCAGGGCGTGCACATCGGCCGGCCTGAGGCCCGCTGTGCTAACGTCAATGAGCGTCTGGGCATGGGCGACGATGCCGCCTACCCGCACCTCGACCTGGAGCCAAGGCGAGCCCTCGATCCCCGCCGCTGCCGGCAATGACATCCTGTCTTCCCTGTACTGAAGACCCGAGTCCGGATGACAGCACGGGGCCGAAGAACCCGCAAGCGGACGCAGTCGCAGCTGCCGCGGCACCCCGCTGCGTCAGACAACGGTTCACGCGGCAGCCGGCTTGACCTTGCGGCGGGCTTCGAGCCGGCTCACGGCGAGGATGGCCAGCAGCGCCCCGACCGCACCGAGCCCCATGAAACTCAGCATGGGCCAGGCCGTGTCATTGTGCAGCTGGCCCACGGCCTGAATGGCGCAGGCCGACAGGGCCATCTGGGCGAAGCCACTGAATCCGCTGGCGGTTCCGGCCCGATGGGGGAAGACGTTGAGGGCGCCGGCCTGGGCATTGGGCATGGCCAGGCCATTGCCCACCATGGTCAGGGTGATCGGCAGGAACAGGCCCATGGGACTGAGATGCCCCGCCAGAACCAGCGCTGCGGAAATCCCCACGCCGATCACCGACAGGATGCTGCCGGCCAGCATCAACCCCTGCAGGGACCAGCGCCCGGAGGTGCGAATGGCAATGAAGTTGCCCGCCATGAATCCCACCGAGGCCGCCATGAACCAGAGCCCGTATTCGGTGGCCGGGCGCCCAAGGACATTGACCATCAGGTAGGGCGCACCGCTGATGAAAGCGAAGAAGATCATGGACGAGAACGCTGTGTGGGCCACATAGCCACAGAAGCGCCCGGACCCGAGCAGGTGGCCGAAGCCTCGCAGCATGCTGCCTATGCCCTCCGCGCGGCCACGGCCGGCATGGGACTCAGGCAGCTGCAGGGCCGCCCAGAACGCGATCAGCACGCCGGCAAAGGCCGAAAACCAGAACACGGCGCGCCAGACGAAGAGATCGGTCAGCAGTCCGCCGATGGCCGGCGCCACCATGGGTGCGACCACCATCACCATGGTCAGGCGGGCGATGACGCCAGCCGCCTCGTCGTGCCCCCAGAGGTCCCGCACCACGGCCCGGGCCAGGACCATGCCGGCAGCGCCGCCGGCAGCCTGGACGATGCGACCGAAGATCAGCACCTCGATGTTCTGGGCCAGGGCGCAGACCAGGGTGCCGAGCAGGAACATGCCCAAACCGATCAGCAGCATGGGCCGACGACCGTAGCGGTCCGACAAGGGACCGTAGGCCAGGGTCGCCAGGGCAATGGACAGCAGCGACAGGCTGAGGGTGAGCTGCACGACCCCGGCCGATATGGCGAAATCGGCCTGCACGGCGGGCAGCGCGGGCAGGAAAATCTGCATGGCCAGCGGGCCGGTCGCGGTGGCGGCGGCCAGCAGCGCAATCAGACGGCGGGGACGGGATGGGGTCTCGGACGACATGTCGCGGCAGGATAGCCGAGGTCTGCCCCCGAGTCGCGCACAACATGGCCGCTCATCAGGTGTCCCGCGCGCTGCCGTGCGACAATCCGGCTGGACGCAGCAGGAATCAGACCGGAGCACGAGCATGAGCGACGTTCCCGAACCGCTCGAACTGCATCACTTCAGCGATCCCGCAACGGGCCTCGAGGCCGTGGTGGCCCTCGATGACCTGACCCTCGGACCCGCCTTCGGCGGCTGCCGCTTCCGGGCCTACGGAGATCTTAAGGCTGCCAGCGACGATGCCTGCCTGCTGGCTGCCGGCATGACCCTGAAGAACGCGTTGGCGGGCATTCCCTTTGGTGGCGGCAAGGCTGTCATCCGTTTGCCAGCGGGTGCTTTCGATCGGGCCGCCCTGTTCGCCGCCTTCGGCAATGCCATCGACGGGCTCAACGGCCGCTATGTCACCGCCATGGATTCCGGTACCGAAACAGCCGATATGGATGCCATCGCCTCCCGCACCCGGTTCGTGTCAGGTTCGAGCGAGCAGGAAGGCGACCCCTCCCCGTCGACGGCCCGCGGCGTCGCCCACGGCATCCGCGCCGCGGTGGCAGCCGAACTCGAACGGGATCTCGCCGGCATTCATGTGGCGATTCAGGGCGTCGGCCATGTCGGTGCGGCGCTGGCGCACCGGCTGGCAGCGGAAGGCGCCAGACTGACGGTGGCCGACGTCGATTCGCGGCAGGCCAAGGCCGTGGCCGACGCCACCGGCGCCCGCGCAGTGCACCCTTCGGAGCTCCTGATCACGCCCTGCGATGTCCTGGCCCCCTGCGCTTTCGGGGGCGTTCTCGACGACGCCGTGCTGCCGACGCTGGCCTGTCGCATCATCGCCGGCGCAGCCAACAATCAGCTGGCCCGTCCGGACATGGCTGCGCAGCTGGCAGCCCGCGGCATCCTCTACGTGCCCGACTTCGTCATCAACAGCGGCGGCGTCATCCACGCCGCGCTGGCGTGGCAGGGCGAGAGCGCCGACGCCATCGGCCAGCGCGTCGACCAGATCGGCACCACGGTGGCTGACATCCTCGCACGCGCACGCAGCAGCGGAAGCCTGCCGGAGGTCACCGCGGTCAATCTGGCCCGCAGCCTTCTGCAGATCTGAAACCAGGCTCAGGACTGCTTCACGGCACTCCGCATGTGTCGATCGCCTTGATCCCGGCAGAACCGAGTCGGTATAACGATGACCGCCAAGCGCGTCAGGGGATGCGCGCGACACCAAGGAATCTGCAATGCCGATCTTTCAGGGTAACGGGATCTCGCTGTGCTTCGATCAGTTCGGCGCCCGCGCCGATCCTCCGCTGCTGCTGCTGCATGGCATCGGCTGCCAGCTCGTCCAGTGGCCGCAGGCCTTCATCGACGGCTTCGTGGAACGCGGCCTGCGCGTCATCTGCATGGACAATCGTGACGTTGGCATGAGCGAGAAGCTCGACGCCCTCGGTCAGGTCGACGCCGGCGCCCTGATGGCGGCCATGATGTCTGGCCAGCAGCCACAAGCGCCCTACACCCTCGCGGACATGGCCAACGACGCCCGCGCCCTGCTCGATCACCTCGGCATCGAGGACGCCCATGTGCTTGGGGTCTCCATGGGCGGGATGATTGCCCAGCATCTGGCCATCAGCCAACCGCGCCGGCTGCGCAGCCTGACCGCAGTGATGTCCTCCACCGGCAATCCGACCCTGCCGCCACCGACGCCGGAAGCGTCTGCAGTCCTCGTCACACCACCGCCGGCCACGGATCGCGACAGCCTGATTGGCCATCAGCGGGCCATGTGGGATGTGATCGGCGGGCCGCACTATCGCTCCAGCGTCGAGGGCATGGGGCTGCTCGCCGCAGCCGCCATCGACCGCATGGTCTGTCCGGCAGGCTTCGCGCGGCAGTTCGCTGCCATCCTCGCCGATGGCAGCCGCGTCGAACGGCTGGGCAAGGTGACCACGCCGACCCTGGTGATTCATGGTGACGCCGACCCGCTGGTGCCGCTGGCGGCGGGGGAAGACATCGCCCGTTGCATTCCTGATGCGGAACTCGAAGTGATCCCGCGCATGGGGCACGATCTGCCTGCAAGCCTGCTGCCGACGGTGGTCAGCCGGGTTCACCGCTTCATCAGGACAGTCGAGGCCGGCCGGCCACTGACTGCGGACCGCATTCGAGGAGGCCTGGCATGACGACTCAACCGCTGGTACTGCTGGAACGGGATGGCGGCATCACAACGGTCACGATGAACCGTCCGGAGGCCCTCAACGCCCTCTCCACCGGTCTGCGCCAGGCCCTGGTCCGAACCTTCCGGGAACTGGCGGCGGATGCCACTACCGAGGTGATCATCCTCACCGGTGCCGGTCGCGCCTTCACTGCAGGTCTGGATCTGAAGGAACTCGGCGGTGAAACCGCCGACGGCACGCCTGCCGGTGCCAGCGCCGCCGACACCGACCTCGGCGCCGTGTTCGAGGGCTATCCCAAGCCGGTCATCGGGGCCATCAACGGCTTCGCCATCACCGGCGGCTTCGAACTGGCGCTGATGTGCGACATCCTGGTGTGCTCGACGGCAGCGCGCTTCGCCGACACCCACGCCCGGGTGGGCATCGTTCCGGGCTGGGGCCTGTCCCAGCGCCTGCCGCGCCTGATCGGCCTGCCCCGGGCCAAGGAACTGTCGCTGACCGGCAATTTCCTCACTGCCGAGCAGGCCTGTGAATGGGGCATGGTGAACCGGGTGGTGGCGCCGGAGGCACTGCTGGACACCGCAAACCAGATTGCCCGCGACATGCTCACTACGGAACGGCGCACCCGCGAGACGGTGCTGCGGATCATGAACGAAGGCTTTCGCTCGACGCTCGGGGAAGGCATGGCCATCGAGCACGCCGCCAGCCGCGAGCACATGCAGACCCAGGTCACACCGGAAGCCGTCGCCGAACGCCGCAGGGGGATTCAGGAGCGCGGCCGAAAGCAGTAGCGCCACCTGTGGGAAGGCCCTGATCGCGCAGCGATTGGGCCGATCTCGAAGCGATCTACCGAAGCCGATGCCTTCGCTGAACCTCATCGAGATCGGCGCATTTCGCTGCGCGAAATAGCGCTCTCCCACAATGGCGGGTCGCGGGACTACGCCATCAGTTCGAGGGCGCGGCCCAAGGTATCGAGACGGCCATGGGCATCCCCGCCCAGGGGCGACAGCCGCAGCGTCGTGATGCCGGCCTGACGGTAGGCTTCGATGCGCGTCCGGATCATGGCTTCGTCACCGAGCAGGTTGGCCTGCAGGACCATCTCGGTCGGCACCCGGGCAACGGCTTCCTCTCGCTTGCCGGCAATCCACAGCGCCTGGACCGCTTCGGCATCGTCCGCCCAGCCGCCGCGCCGGTAGGCATCGTTGTAGAAGTTCGTCTTTGCCGACCCCATCGCTCCAAGGGTGAAGGCCAGCTGGCGCTTCAGCGGCTCGGCGAGCTGCTCCGGATCGCCGAAGCCCACCACCCCGCCTGCCTGCAGGTCGAGATCTTCAAGGCACCGTCCCGCCGCCTCGGCACCTTTGCGCAAGGGGCCGAGGTGCGCATCGGCCCCTTCCGGCGTGAACGACGTCCCCAGCCAGCCATTGGCCATGGCTCCGGTCAGCTCCAGCGCTTTCGGTGCCAGTGTCGCCAGATAGATGGGAATGTTCGGATTGGCGGGCTGAGACAATCGCAGCGGCTTGCCCTCGCCCCCCGGCAGCGGCAACTGATGGTGGCGGCCTTCATAGGCGATCTTCTCGCCGGCAAAGGCCAGCCGGACGATCTCGATGGTCTCGCGCATGCGCGCCAGCGGTTCCCGGAACGGACGTCCGTGCAGCCCTTCCACCACCTGCGGCCCGCTGGCACCGAGCCCGAGCAGAAAGCGGTCGCCGGACAGCGAGGCCATGGTGAGGGCCGTCATGGCGGTCATGGCAGGGACCCGGGCCGAGATCTGCATGATGCCGGTACCGAGTCGGATCTTCTCCGTGCGGGCGCCCACCCAGGCCAGCGGAGCGATGGCATCCTGGCCCCAGGCTTCGGCCGACCAGACGTCGTCCACCCCGAGTTTCTCGGCCTCCTGAACAAAGCTGACCACGTCTTCAAAGCCACGCTTGCGGCCCGAATCCGCACTGCCAATGGCGATGGCTGTCCGCATGGATCTCAGCACCTCTTCCTGCGCCTATTTCTTTTTGCCGGGCCGACGGACAAAGAGCACCATATTGTGGTCCACCAGCTCGAAACCGTGCTGCTCGACGATGCTGCGCTGCAGCGCTTCGAGACGCTCATCGAAAAACTCCACCACATTGCCGGTATCCACGTCGACCATGTGATCGTGGTGCTCGTCCGAGGCCATCTCGTAGACCGCATGGCCATCATCGAAGTTGTGACGCTCGACGAGGCCGGCGGATTCGAACTGGGTAAGCACGCGGTAGACTGTCGCCAGTCCGATACTCTCGTCCGCTTCCATCAGCTTGCGATAGACGTCTTCCGCGGACATGTGCCGCGGCTCGGACGCCTCGAGGATCTCGAGGATCTTCAGCCGCGGAACGGTGACTTTGAGTCCCGCACGCTTGAGTTCGCCTTCTTCCACCGTCATCTCCATCGCGTCCTGCAATCAGTGCCCATCGGCAGGCCGGTAGGCC
>JAFIFL010000066.1 GCA_020832055.1 Gammaproteobacteria bacterium | reverse complement strand
TCGATACGGCGTCTTCAGATCGGCCCAATCGCTGCGCGATTAGGGCCTTCCCACAAGAAGAGGGGAGCGCTACATCAGTTTCACCCAGCGCTGGCGTTCCCGCGCCACACGCCCGTCCAGCTCCAGCTCGAACAGGCGCGCATTGAGCGTCGCCGCGTCCAGTCCGGAGCGCAGCAGCAGTTCGTCGAACACGGAGCCTTCGGCATCGAACAGTGACAGCAGCCTGTCCTCCCCCTGCGTCGGTCCCGCACCGGATTGGGCTGCGCACGATGTCGGCCCAGACGAGGGGGCCGGCGGCTGCAGACTCCCGCACAGCTCCGCGGGCAATTCCTCGAGGACGTCGTCGATGCTGGTGAGCAGGCGGGCCCCTTCCCGGATCAGGCGATGACAGCCGCGCCCGCCCGGATCCCGGGCGGTGGCCGGCATCGCGAACACCTCCCGGCCCTGAGTTGCCGCCAGCCGGGCGGTGATGAGCGACCCGGAATGCTCTGCCGCTTCCACAACGACCACGCCGAGGCTGAGTCCGCTGATCAGACGATTGCGACGCGGAAAGTGATGAGGAGCCGGCGCCATGCCGGGCATGAACTCCGTGACCAGTGCACCGCACTGCCGCACCCGTGCAGCCAGGTCGAGATGGCGCTGGGGATAAATGCGGTCCGGGCCGCTGCCGAGCACCGCGAGGGTCGGCCCCCCGGCAGCCAGAGCCGCCTCATGGGCGGCACCATCGACGCCCAGGGCGAGGCCACTGGTCACCAGCAAGCCGACCCGGGTGAGTTCGCCCGCAATCCAGGCTGCATCCGCCAGTCCTCGCCGTGAAGCCCGCCGGGCACCGACCACAGCGATTTGCGGTCGGGTGAGCAGGCTGGCATCGCCCCGCACGAACAGCAGGGGCGGAGGGTCCGGAATCATGGCCAGCACCGCCGGATAACTGTCATCAGCGGGTGTCACCATGACGATATCGTTGCGCGCACACCAGTCCGCCAAGCGGTGAATGCGCTCGCAGGACACGGATTCCCTCGCCTTGGCCAAGAGCGTCGCGGCGGCGACCGCATCGAGCTCCCCGTGCAACAGGGATCCGCAGCGCACCGGGCCGATGCCCCGGGCGAGCGCCAGTGCGATCCAGTCGGCTGACGTGGGCTGCATACTCCACCCCGCGAGTTCTTCGTACCCTCAGTATGACGAAACCCCAGCGAATCATGGTGCGCCCGGAACCCTGGCCGACGTGAGCATTGCGCCCGCCTCCCCGTGCGATTCCGACTCGCCTGAGAGCGTTTGTGCTGCCTCGATCAACTCGCCATCCCGGGCAACACGAGCGTCTGCCAGGAACGTTGGGCCACGCTGTCGCGGGTGCACAAGTGATCCCGGCTTGCATCGAGGCGGGGTCTGCTCCGCAGGAGACATTCATGGGTTTGTCACCTCTGGAGCCGCCGGCTGCGCTAGCATGGCATTCATGATCCGATCGCTACGAACTCTCGCCCTTCTCGCGCTGGGACTCTGGCTGGCCGGCTGCTGCCCCGGAACTCAGACCGACGAGCGGGGCTGGCCCCGGGAGCTGGTCCTCGGGCTGGTACCGGCGCTGGAGGCCGAGGCGCTGGTCGAGAACCTGGATCCGCTGACTCGGCACTTGGAGGCGGAACTTGGCATTCCGGTCCGCAGCTTCGTGCCAGCCGACTACACCGGGCTGGTGGAAGCGCTGGGCTCGGGCCGCGCCGACATCGGCATGCTGCCGCCCTTCGCCGCCATGCTCGGGATGCGCCGCTACGACCTCGAACCGGTGCTGATCTCCGTCCGCCTCGGCGAGACCGGTTATCAGACCCAATGGCTCACCAGCGATCCCGGCGTCTGCGACGAGCCACCCACACGCGATGAGCTCGGCATGCTCGAATGCCACGGCGACATCGCTCAGGTGCGCGGGCAGACCGTCGCCTTCACCGACCCCAACTCCACGTCAGGCTACCTCTTTCCGGCCCTGCAGCTCCTTGATGGCGGCATTGATCCCGAGTCGGACATCCGCAGCCTCTACGTGGGCGGCCATGATGCGGCAGTGCTGGCGGTGCGCGCCGGCGACGTCCGCTTCGGTGTCTCCTACGACGATGCCCGGAGCATGGTCCGCCCCCAGTATCCCGATGTGGCCGAGCGGGTGATCCGCTTCAATCGCGCGCCCATGATTCCCAACGACGGCGTCACGCTGCGCCCCGGACTGCCCGAGGACCTGCGAGCGGCCATCATCGACGCTTTCGTTTCTCTGGAAGCCACCCAGCAGCATCTGCCACGCGAAGAGCGGGTGCTGTGGGTGCTCTATGAGATCGACGGTTTCCAGCCCATGACGGCCGACGTCTATGATCCGGTTGCCGCCAGCTACGATCGTCTCCGGCGCTGACGTGAGGAAGGCGACACCATCTGCAGCCGGGGCAGCCCTGGCCGCCACGGGCAAGACCGTTGCATCGGGAGTCCCATGACCGACAAAGCCGCTATCCGCTTCCAGGGCGCCCGGGTGGTCTATCCCAATGGCGCCGTGGGCCTCGCCGGGGTCGACCTCGACATCAAGCCCGGCGAATTCGTCGTGGTGGTCGGCTCCTCCGGCGCCGGCAAATCGACCCTGCTGCGTTCCGTGAACGGACTCACGCCGTTGACCTCCGGCAGCATCACCGTTGGTGGCCAGCCCGTCCCCAAGAAGGAAGGGCGGGAGCTGCGCCGGCTGCGGGCCGGGGTGGGCATGATCTTCCAGGACTTCCGGATCACCCGCCGGCTCTCGGTGATGACCAACGTCCTCGTCGGACGAGTGGCCCACGTGCCCGGCTGGCGCGCCATGCTCAACCTGTGGCCCGCTGCGGATAGGGAGATCGCATTCCGGGCCCTGGAGCGGGTGAGCATCGCCGACAAGGCCTGGGTTCGCGCAGGCGACCTTTCCGGCGGCCAGCAGCAGCGGGTGGGCATCGCCCGCGCCCTGGCCCAGGAACCGGCCATCATCCTCGCCGATGAACCCGTGGCCTCCCTGGATCCGGTCACCACCCATCAGATCATGCGCGATCTGGTGCGCATCAATCAGGAACTGGGCATCACCACCCTGGTGAACCTGCACTTCCTCGATCTGGCACGACGCTACGGGCAGCGCATCATCGGCCTCAAGGCCGGGGAACTGGTCTACGACGGCACCGCGGACAGCGTCACCCAGGCGGATTTCAAGAACATCTACGGCCGAGACCCGGACGCGGGAGACCTTCTGGACGAGAGCGAAGCGTCGTGAACGAAGCCAGCCGCGCGGCACCGGGCCGACCGCTGCGACCGGCCCGCAACTGGACGCTGATCATCGCGGCGGTGGGGGCGGTCTCCCTCATGACCTGGTGGTCTGCCCGCGGCATCGGCTTCTCCCTTGTGGAGCTGGCCTGCAATCTGCCGGGCGGTCGCCGCCTGCTGGTGGAATCCTGGCCACCGGACTGGAGCTTCTTTCCGAGGCTGCTGGGACCATTGCTGGAAACCCTTCAAATTGCCGTCGTCGGCACGGTGATCGGCGGCATCCTGGCCATCCCCATCGCGGTGCTGGCCGCCCGCAACCTGACACCTGGATTCCTGGTCTGGTTCGTGGACCGCAACTTCATGAACATCCTGCGCACCCTGCCGGATCTGTTCTGGGCCATGCTGTTCGCAGCAGCCGTCGGCTTCGGGCCCATTGCAGGGGCGTTGGCGCTCACAGTGTTTACCATCGCCGTGATCTCCAAGCTCTGGTCCGAGTCCCTGGAAGCCATCGACATGGCGGTCCCGGAAGCGGTGCGGGCCGCCGGCGGCAGCTGGCTGGCCATGCTGCAGTTCGGCGCCATTCCCCAGGCCCTGCCGCACTACGTGTCCTATGCTCTGTACGCCTTCGAACTCAATGTGCGGGCGTCCATGATCCTCGGCCTGGTGGGCGCCGGCGGCATCGGCATGGTGCTGGAAACCCAGCGCAGTACCTTCGAGTACCCGCGGGTGACGCTGATCGTGCTCTCGGTACTGGTGCTCGTGCTGATCATCGAGAAGATCTCTGAAAGCATCCGCAGGCGGCTGGTATGACGGTCCGAACGACGTTGGCCCCCGCTGCCGGCATGGGTTGGGCGACCCAGGTCACATTGTTCATCGCCGTCCTGTTTCTGGTCTGTGCCTGGGCCATCGACCTGACGCCGGCCGCCCTGGCCAATCTGCCCCGGCAGATGGCCACCGTGCTCAGCTTCTTCTATCCGGCGGACTTGAACTACGGCGCCACCCGGGTCTGGCCGGCCCTGCTGGAATCCATTCAGATCGCCTGGATGGGCACCATCATCGCCGCCATGCTGTCGCTGCCGCTGGCCCTGCTTGGCGCACGCACCCTGTTCCCGCGCATCGCGCGGCTGGTCAAGTTGATTTCCGCCACCGCGCGCGCCTTCCCCGAAATTCTGCTGGCCATCTACTTCGTGCCCATCGTCGGCCTCGGCGCCTTCGCCGGGGCCCTGGCCATCGGCATCTCATCGGTGGGCATGCTGACCAAGCTGGGCTCGGAAGTGGTGGAGTCGATCGACATGGGACCCGTGGAGGCGGTACAGGCCGCCGGCGGATCGCGTCTGCTGGCGTTGCGCTATGCTGTCGTCCCTCAGGTGCTGCCCGAGATCGTCGCCCACTGGCTGTTCCGCTTCGAGCTGAACATCCGGGCGTCAGCCGTCCTCGGCGTGGTGGGTGCCGGCGGCGTCGGCGGCGTGCTGCTCAATACCCTGCGTTATCGCCACTTCGAGAAAGCCGCCGCCGTGCTGCTGCTGACCATCCTGGTGGTGCTCATCATCGACATGGTCTCCGGTGCCATCCGCCGACGGCTGCTGAGATAGTCTGCGCGCCGCACCGCCTGCCCAGGGGGCCGCGCGGGATGCCAGCCAGAGTCCGAATGAGAATGAGGTAACCATCGTGACCGAATCCGCAGCCCTTCCCCCTTTGCGCCTCAACCGGCGCGAGGATCGGGAACGTCTCGAACACGATCGCCTGTCCCCCATCGCCACCAAAGTCAGCGAGAGCCGTGGGCGCGAACAACAGGAACCACCGGATACGCTGCGGACCGCCTTCGAGCGTGACCGGGACCGTGTGCTGCACTCCAAGGCTTTCCGCCGCCTCAAGCACAAGACCCAGGTCTTCATCAATCCGGAGGGTGACCACTTCGTCACCCGCATGACCCACACGCTGCAGGTGACCCAGGTGGCGCGATCCCTGGCCCAGGCGCTCGATCTCAACGAGACGCTCACCGAAGCGATCTGCCTCGCCCATGACTGCGGCCACACCCCCTTCGGCCATGCCGGTGAGGCTGCGCTCTCGGAGCGTATGGGGGAGGACGGCGAATGGCTGCACGCAGATCAGGGTGTGCGCATCTTCCGGGTGCTCGAACCCTGCAACCTGAGCTGGGAAGTGCTCGACGGCATCCGCGCCCACACCTGGAGGGTGAGGCCGCCACCGGCAACACCCGAAGGCTGGCTCTGCCGCTACGCGGATCGCATCGCCTACCTCACCCACGACATGCTCGATGCCATCCGCGCTGGAGCGCTGGATCGCAAGAGTCTGCCGGCGGACGTGGTGAGGGTCCTCGGCGAACCGAGCGGCCGGAACTGGATCCGCATCATGATCGACGCGCTGCTGGAGGAATCCGTGGCCCGGGGCAAGGTGGTCATGGGCGCGGAAGTGCTCGGTGCCATGCGGGACTTCCGCGACTTCATGTTCGAGAAGGTTTACCTGCGCCCGGAGGCCGTCGCCCAGGCGGACAAGGCGCGCGGCGTCATCCACAGCCTGGTGGATCATCTGGAGAAGCACCCTGACGAGATTCCCGACAGCTACCGGATCGCGGATGCTCCGGTGTCCCTGCAGGCCCTGGATCTGGTTGCCGGCATGACCGACCGCTATGCCCTGGCCATGCACGATCGAATCTTTCGGCCGCGCGGATTGGTCTAGCGCGCAGACCTCATCGATCCGTTTCCGGACTTTCTCAGAACGACCATACGGCGGTGTCCTTGGCCAGCATCGCTTCGGCCATCTCGGGCGGCTGGGCGATGCCCACACCCTCGATGAGCATGTCGGTTCCGATTCCGCGGCCGGGCAGATAGATTGCGCACACCTCGACCCGACCACCTGCCGCCATGATGCTCTGCATGAGACCCTGCGGACTCATGCCCCGGGGCGGTTGCGGCGCCGTGGCGCTCTTGGGTGCCTCTTCAAGCGCGATGTCGCCGCCGGGCCCGCAAAGCAGCAGCCGTGCCAGTGCGCCCTGCTGTGTGGCCTGCATGGTCAGCACCATAGCCATGAGCTGGATCTGGGGGTCGGATGACGTGACGACAGTGATGAGGCGTTTCTGGTCAGCTTGAGCCGCCGAGGCCAGACTCGCGACCAGGGTCGCAGCAAGCAGGAGCCTTTTCATGCAGATCTCCGTTGGACAGGTCAGTGAAAGCATCTTTGCAGCAAGCTACGGGTTGCCGCCCCCCGTGTCAGTGACAATGTCACGCTGGCTTGCAACCCGGCCAGGCAGGCTGCAGTCTGACGATACGCTTCAGACCTTCCAATGCACCGAGACCATGAGTCATGCCAGGATGACATGGCACCCGCAAGTGCAATGCCGACAGCCTTCTGTCAACGAGCAACCGTCACTTTGGATCCCGCATGAATACCAGCGGCTGGCCTGAGCGTTTCGTCGGTCTGTCACGACTGTCCCCACCACTGAAGCTCAAGCTCGAGACGGCGGCCCGCATTCGTCGCATCGCGGCGGGCACACGCATCTTCGGGCCTGGCGAAGCACCTGCCGGCATGCTGTTTCTGATCGAGGGGACGGTGCGTGTGCATCAGCAATCGGAGAACGGCCGTGACATCGTGCTCTATCGCGTCACGGGCGGTGAAAGCTGCGTCATGACGACCGCCTGCCTGTTCACTCATCACAGTTACATGGCGGAGGGCATTGCCGAAACCGACGTGATCGCGGCCGAGGTGCCGCGCCAAACATTCGAGGATCTGGTGTCGGATTCGCCGGAGTTTCGCGACTTCGTTCTGGCAGCCTATTCGCACCGGATCGTCGATCTGTTCCAGGTCATCGACAATGTCGTCTTCGGTCGCGTCGACCTGCGCATCGCCGAACGGCTCATCCAACTCGCTGATGAGAACGGCGTGGCGAGCATGACCCACCAGGACATGGCGGATGAGCTCGGCACGGCACGCGAGGTGGTCTCGCGTCTGCTCAACGAGTTCAGGAAGCGGGGCTGGATCGAACCTCGGCGTGGGCAGGTGACACTGCTCGACCCCGAAGCGTTGGCCCGCTTCGCTGCAGCGAACTGAGCCGCTGTCTGGGATCTCCCGGCCCGTGTGACTTTGTCACTGAAGCGGCATCGGTTTCCCCTCATAGTTCTGGTCAAAGTTACCCGAAGCACTTCGGAGCTTGCCCAGCCCCATGAGGGAGAACTCCACATGAACGACCAGCAGAAGATCGAATTTCTGAACCACAGTACGACCGAAGCCCTCGGCCGGCCCATGTCAGGCTATCCGGTGGACATGACCACCCGGCCCGAGGTGCAGGGCTTTTACGACGAGGACACGGCGACATGCGAACCGAGCGGGATGCGACCCTGTCCATGCCGAGGCTCATCATCCCATCCATTCAGGTGAACATCCGGGCAGGCCAACTCCCGAAGGACAAGGACGGCAATCCGATGCTCAAGGTGCCGGTGAACGCGCTGTGACCGACGTCCAAAGGAGTAGAGGCATGGGCATTCGAAAGATCACCGAGGATCTCTCCGTCAGCGCCCAGATCACGGCGGAAGATCTGGCCACGATCCGCAAGGCAGGATTTCGCGCCATCATCTGCAACCGGCCCGATGGCGAGGCCGCCGACCAACCGAGTTTCGAGGAAATCGAGGCTGCCGCGAAGGCCGAGGGTCTGTCGACGCGCTATCTGCCGATCAACACCGCTATGGCGCCCATCTCGACTTCTTCCACAATCTCGTGGCCATCGACGGGCCGTCCCGCCAGGCCACCTTCGAGGTGACGCCACCCGACGCGGAGCCCAGCCGCCTCGCCTGGCTGTTGAAGGAGAAGATGCTGCCGCCGATCTACTGGAAAGGGATGCTGCGCGGGCACGAGTGGCTGGCCCGCCCGGAGAAGATCAGCGCCAGGGCGGATTGAGATTCAGCAACCGCCTAGCTGAGCGCCACGATGGTCTTGCCGAAGTTGCGCCCCGCGAACAGATCACAGAATGCTGTCGGCACTGACTCGATGCCGTGCAGCATGTGCTCCCGATTCACCAGCTTGCCTTCCTCGATCCAGTCCAGCAGTTGCTGGCGGGCTTCGGGATAGCGCTCGTGCATCAGGTGGGTCATGAAGCCGGTCATGGTGGCCTGATTGGTAACGAGCTGGAAGAGGTTCGAGGGGCCGGGCAGGGGGGCGCCGGCATTGTAGGTGGCCACGGCGCCGCACAGCGCAATGCGGGCGCGGGGATTGATCTGGCCGAGGACGAGTTCGAGCAGAGGGCCCGACACCGAGTCCAGGTAGACGTCAATGCCGTCCGGGCATGCTTCTGCCAGGGCGCCGACCACATCCTCACCGTTGCGGTCGACGGCAGCGTCATAGCCGAGCTCTTCGATCAGGCGCCTGCACTTGTCGGGACCGCTGGCGATGCCCACGGCCCGGGCACCGTAGATGCGGGCGATCTGGCCGGCGATGGAGCCGACGGCACCGCCGGCTGCACTGATCACCGCGGTCTCGCCAGGCTGCGGGCGGGCGACGTCGGTGAGGCCGAAGTAGGCTGACATGCCGGTATCGCCGAGGATGCCCAGGTGCCAGTTCAAGGGGCAGTCGTACTGGTCCGGCACGACTACCAGGAAATCGGTGGCGTCGGTAACCGAGTAGCGCTCCCAGGCCAGCCGGGCCATCAGATGCTGGCCGGCGGCGAAATCCGGGTGACGTGAGTCGACGACCCGGCCGAGGGTGAGTCCCATGACGGGCTGGCCGATCTCCATGGCGGGCAGGATGTGGTCGCCACTGCCTTCGTCCATCCATTTGCGGAAGCCGGCATCGAGAGAGATGAACAGATTCTCGATCAGGACTTCGCCATCCTGGAGCGGCGGCAAGGCTGATTCGATGACAGCGAAGTCATCCACGCGGGGCGCGCCGGCAGGACGACGGGCCAGGACCACTTGCTGATTGGACGTGGGGTGGGTCACTGCGATTCCTCTATGTCCGGGCTTGTCTGCGGGAAGCGGCCAGCAGAAGGGGGATGGTACTGCATCGAAGCCGTTCGACCACGGATGGGGCAGGATACGCGAGGGCAGGCGACAGACTGCGTGGCCGGAGACGGCTTCGGGCGGGGTTTGGCCGACGTGTCGCTGCCGATCAGGGATTCACGACTTCGTCCAGGACCGCCAGCGGCCGGCGGGCTTCGAGCACGATGCCGTAGGCGACCCGTTCGAAGACCCGGAACACCATCAGCATGCCGGCATCTTCGCTGGGCAGGCGGATCTGCTCGTTGCGCTCACGGTCCCGCACCAGGGCGCCCTGCTGGCGAATGGTGAGCACATTGCCCACCTTGAGGCCTTCGCGCTGGCCGACGTTCAGGACGACCACGGACAGGCTGCCGACCTGGGTGACGCCGCCGAGTACCTTGAGGATGCGCCCGCTGACGCTGTTTTCCGGTGCGCTGGGGAAGAAGGTGGGATCAAGGGCCCGGGGCTCCATCGGCAGGATGCGATCGCCGATGCGGATGTCCTCGCGGGAACTGGTCACCGTCATGGTGGCAATGTCCCCGGAGAGACTGGTGGTGCGCGCAGCCCCGATCTCTTCGGCTTCGAGGCCCAGCAGTTCACCACTGTCCGGATCAATCAGGTTGGTGGCCCGGCGCACCACGGAAAAGGTGTCACTGACGGCACCGAGGTCCTGACCCCGGACATACATGCGATCGCCTGCCCCCGTCAGCAGGCGCCCCGAGTCGCCCTGGACCACGTACGGTGCGTTTTCGAGTTGTCGTGGCCGTACCACACGGTTGGAAGACAGGAAGGGGCCGACGGCTTCCAGGTCGATGCTGGGAATGGCACTGACCATAGGCTCGTAGCGAATCCGCGGCTGCAGCCGGGTGACATCACCGGGCACCGCACGCATGGTCCGTGACGGTTCGCCGCGTTCGAGCACCAGCCCGGGTTCGCCATCGACCCAGCGCAGGCGCACCACGTCTCCCGGGTAGATCAGATGGGGGTTCTCGATCTCCGGATTGACCTGCCAGAGATCCGGCCAGCGCCACGGCTCATCGAGGAAGATGCGGGCGATGTCCCACAGGGTGTCACCCCGCTGTACCACATAGATGCCGGGCTGATCGTCGCGGACCTGGGCTTCGGAAGTGACGGGCAGCAGGGTAGCCAAGACCAGCAGCAGCCCCATCGCGACGGCCAACCCACGCCCGGATGCGGCGGATCGAGTCGCCAGCGAGCAGCAGAGCATTTTCCTCATGTCCCCGTTCCCCGTATCATGGGTGCGTCTGCCCGGGCGCATACTGCCCGAGGCAACTTGATCATTCGGTGACCACTCGGTCCAGGCTGTCGTTGGCCTATGGGATGGGTTGTAAAATCCTTTCACGTCACCATCTTAGCAGCAGCATCTCCACCAGAACCAGAGGTAGTTCACGTTCCCATGGCCCGGCTCGAGATCCTCGAATTTCCTGATCCGCGACTGCGCACCAAGGCGCAACCCGTGGCCGTGGTCGATGCCTCCATCCAGAGGCTCGTCGACGACATGCTCGAAACCATGTATGACGCCGACGGCATCGGCTTGGCCGCCACCCAGGTGGATGTGCACAAGCGAGTGGTGGTGATGGACATTTCCACCCATCGCAACGAGCCACGGGTCCTGATCAATCCGGAAATCGAACTGCTCGGCGACACCGTGGACAGCCAGGAAGGGTGCCTCTCGGTGCCGGAGTTCTATGAGGCGGTCACCCGCCATGACCGCATCCGTCTCGCGGCACTCGACCGCGACGGCCAACCCTACGAACTCGAAGCCGACGGCCTGCTCGCCGTATGCATTCAGCACGAATGTGATCACCTGCTCGGCAAGCTGTTCGTCGACTATCTCTCCGGCCTGAAGCGACAGCGCATTCGCAAGAAGCTTGAAAAACGGCATCGCCAGAGCGCGTGAGCACCCCACCGCGCAGAATCGCCTTCGCCGGAACGCCGAACTTCGCTGCCACCATCTTAGAGCGGATGCTCGCCGCCGGCCTGCCGGTGAACGTGGTGCTCACGCAGCCGGACCGCCCCGCCGGGCGTGGCCGCAAAATGACGGCATCCCCTGTGAAACGGTGCGCAGAAGTCGCCGGGATACCGATTCTGCAGCCGGCATCCCTGCGCACGGCCGAAGCCCGCAGTGACCTGTCCCACTACGCGCCGGATCTCATGGTCGTGGCCGCCTACGGCCTGATCCTGCCCCAGGCCGTCCTCGATCTGCCCGCATCCGGGTGCCTGAACGTGCATGCCTCGCTGCTGCCACGCTGGCGGGGCGCCGCACCCGTGGAGCGCGCCATCATGGCCGGCGATACCGTGACCGGAGTGTGCATCATGCAGATGGAAGCGGGGCTCGATACGGGTCCGGTTCGACTCGCCCGGCAGCTGCCTGTCCCGCCAGCCACGACCGGTGGGGAACTCGAAGCACAGCTCGCGGAGCTCGGTGCCGGCGCGCTGCTCGATGTCATCGGGGCGCCGGACGAGCATCCGGCCACGCCTCAACCGGAAGAGGGCGTTTGCTACGCCCACAAACTCACCCGCGAGGACGCCCGCATTGACTTCCAGGAACCGGCCGCGGCCGTTGCCCGACGCATCTGCGCCATGAATCCCAGCAAGCCCGTGGCAGTAGTGAGCCATGGCGTCCGCATTCAATTGCTGCGGGCCATTCACAGCGAGGATGCCGGTTCTGGGGAAGCCGGCAGGGTGCTCTCCTGCAGTGAGGATGGCATCCGCATTGCCTGTGGCAGTGGAACCCTTCATCTGCTCGAGGCCAGGGTCGTCCGCGGCAAGGGTACTCGCATGGATGCCGCCACGCTGGCCCGGACCCAGAATGACCTTTTGCATCCGGGAGCCTGCCTTGAATCCGCCTGAAGGCGGTCAGCCAGCCGAAGCTGCGGGAGTGGCCGCCCGGGTGCGCGCTGCCCGGGTCGTGGCCGATGTGCTCGCCGGCCGGTCGACCCTCCCGGAGGCCCTGGCCCGCCATGGGGGTGCCGAGGCCGACGACGGCTTCGTGCGCGAACTGTGTTTCGGCACCGCTCGCCACGCCTTCAGGCTCGATCACGAAGTCCGGCGCCATCTGCGGCAGGCACCGCGGGAGCGGGATCTCGACGTCCACGCGCTCCTGCTGCTCGGTGGCTACCAGCTGGCCCACATGGATGTACCCGATCACGCAGCCGTCCACGCCACCGTAGCCGCCGCCCGCAGTCTGAAGAAGCCCTGGGCCAGCGGCCTGGTCAATGCCGTCCTGCGCAAGCTGTCCCGCTCCGATCTGCGCGGGGACGACCCGGAACTGCCGGACGATGTGCGTCTGAATCATCCCCAGTGGTGGCTGGATCGATTGCGTGCGCACTGGCCCGATGCCTGGCCGGATATGGTCGCCGCCGGCAATGCGCGCCCGCCCATGACCCTGCGCAGTCGCCGCAAACGCGCGCTCGCGCTGGCCGCATTGGCCGAGGCCGGCATCGAAGCCCATCCAGGCAGAGTGACCGACAGCGCCATCTATCTCGCTCGCCCGCTGCCGGTGGGGGCTCTGCCCGGGTTCGCCAGTGGCGATCTCAGCGTCCAGGACGAAGGGGCTCAGCTAGCGGCCAGGCTGCTCGGTGCCCTGCCCGGCGAACGCATCCTCGATGCCTGCGCTGCACCCGGCGGCAAGGCCCTGCATCTGGCCCAGATGGAACCCGGCGCCAGGATTCTGGCCCTGGACGTGGACCCTAAGCGCTGCACGCGCATCCGGGAGAATGTGACCCGGGCCCAGGCCGCCATCGAAGTGAAGGCCGGCGACGGGCGGCGGCCGGAGAGCTGGTGGGACGGTGTGCCCTTCGATCGCATGCTCGTGGATGCGCCCTGCAGCGCTACCGGCATCCTGCGCCGGCAGCCGGATGTGCGACTGCTGCGCCATGCCGAAGATCTGCCGACCCTGACCCGACTGCAGGGCGATCTGCTGGAATCCCTCTGGCCGCTGCTGCGCAATGGTGGCAGGCTGCTGTACTGCACCTGTTCAGTGCTCGCCGAGGAGAACGACGACGTGATCGCGGCCTTTCTGGCGGCCCACGGCGATGCCGCGGTCATCGAGATCGCTGCGGACTGGGGGCGCACGACCCGCTGCGGACGGCAGCTGCTGCCCACCGCGGATGCCCACGACGGATTCTACTTCGCCCTGCTCGAACGACGGCGCGGCGGCCGATGAAGATCATCATTCTCGGCGGCGGCAAGGTGGGAGGAACGCTCGCCGAAGAACTGTCCAGCGAGAAGTTCGACATCACCCTGGTGGACTCGGACCCGGAACGGCTCCACGGCCTCCGCGAGCGGCTCGACATTCAGACGGTGGAAGGCCATGCCTCCCATCCGGATGTCCTGCGACGGGCTGGCGCCGAAGACGCGGACATCCTGGTGGCCGTGACCAGCTCCGACGAAGTCAACATGGTGGCCTGCCAGGTCAGCTTCTCGATGTTCCGGACGCCGACGAAGATCGCGCGGATTCGCGCCAACGCCTACTCCACGCGGGCCGGTTTCTTCTCCCGGGAACACATGCCCATCGACGTGCTGATCCACCCTGAGCAGGTGGTCACCGATCACATCGAGCGCCTGCTGCAGCACCCGGGTGCCCTGCAGGTGCTGGACTTCGCCCAGGGCCGCATGCAGCTGGTGGCAGTGAAGGTGTATCCCCACGGGCCGCTGGCCGGCAAGGCCATCAGCGCGCTGCGCGAGCAGTTGCCGAAGGTGGATACCCGGGTGGCGGCCATCTTCCGCCGCGACCACCCCATCATGCCCCAAGGCAATACGGTCCTGGAGGTCGACGACGAGGTGTTCTTCCTCGCCGCCCGCCGCGACATCGGCGCGGTGATGAGCGAACTGCGCGGACACGAGAAGCCCTACAAGCGTATCGTGATAGCCGGCGGTGGCAACATCGGCGAGCGGCTGGCCCGGAGACTGGAGCGGCGGCTCAACGTGAAATTGATCGAGTTCGATGCGGCTCGCTGTCATGTGCTGTCCGGTACGCTGGACCGAACCGTCGTCCTGCACGGCGACGCCACCGACAGTGACCTGCTGCTCGAAGAGAACATCGAGAACACCGACATTTTCTGTGCGCTGACCAATGACGACGAGGCCAACATCATGTCGTCGATGCTGGCCAAGCGCCTGGGGGCTCGCAAGGTGCTGACCTTGATCGGCAAGCCCGCCTATGTGGATCTGGTGCAGGGCGGTCTGATCGACGTCGCGATCTCGCCTCAGCAGGCCACGATCTCCGAGCTGCTGGTGCACGTACGCAAGGCGGACATCGCCCGCATCCATTCCCTGCGCCGCGGTGCCGCCGAAGCTATTGAGGCGGTCGCTCACGGCGATGCCCGGTCATCACAAATGGTCGGCCGTACCCTGGATGAAATTGCGCTGCCCAAGGGCACCACCATCGGGGGCATCGTCCGCGGCGAGGAAGTGCTCATCGCCCACGACCATCTGGTGGTGGAGCCGGACGACCATCTGATCATGTTCGTGACCGACAAGCGCCGCATCCCCGAGGTGGAGCGCTTGTTTCAGGTCAGCGTGCATTTCTTCTGATATGCATTTCAGCGCTGTTCTGCGTATATCCGGTCTGCTGCTGATGTTGTTCAGCCTGACCATGCTGACGCCGTTGCCCTTAGCCTGGCTCTACGGCGAAGACAATGTAGCTGCCTTCTTCCTCGCCTTTGGTCTGACCTTTGCCGCCGGGCTGCTGGCCTGGCTGCCAGTCGCCCGCAGCGGGCAGGAGCTGCGCATCCGCGAGGGGTTCCTCGTCACCGCCGTGTTCTACATCTCGCTGGGATTGTTCGGCGCGCTACCGCTGTGGTTGGAGAGCGGCGCCTGGGTCAGCTTCACCGACGCCGCCTTCGAATCCTTCTCCGGCCTCACCACCACCGGTGCCACCGTGGCCACGGGTCTCGACGAGCTGCCGCGGTCGGTGCTGATCTATCGCCAGCAGCTACAGTGGCTGGGCGGCATGGGCATCATCATCCTGGCGGTGGCCATCCTGCCCATGCTGGGTGTGGGCGGCATGCAGCTGTATCGGACCGAGATGCCCGGTCCGGTCAAAGACACCAAGCTCACACCACGGATTGCCGAAACCGCCAAGGCGTTGTGGTACATCTACCTCTCGCTGACCGTCGCGTGTGCACTGGCCTACTGGCTGGCGGGCATGGGCCCTTTCGATGCCCTGGCGCACAGCTTCTCTACGGTGAGCATCGGCGGCTATTCCACCTACGACGCCTCCATGGGCCACTTCGACTCCGTCGGGGTAGAGGCGGTGGCCGTGGTGTTCATGATCCTCTGCGGGATCAACTTTGGTCTGCATTTTGCGGTGTGGAATCGACGGGCGCCCTGGCTTTACCTGCGGGACATGGAAGTGAAGGGCTATCTGGCCCTTCTGCTTGGCGTGGGTGTGCTGACGGTTCTGATGCTCGGTATGAATGGGGTTCTCGCCTGGCCAGACGCGATTCGCGATGGCGTCTTTCAGACCGTGTCCATCGCCACCACCACCGGTTTTACCACCACCGAGTTCAGCGCCTGGCCGGGGGTCCTGCCCTTCCTGGTGTTCTTCGCTGCCTTCACGGGCGCCTGTGCCGGCTCCACCGGGGGCGGTCTCAAGGTGGTGCGCGTGCTGTTGATCATCCTGCAGGGCCTGCGGGAGGTGCGGCGACTGATTCACCCCCACTCGGTGATTCCGGTGAAGCTCGGTTCCGCGGTGGTGCCGGACCGTGTGGTGGACGCGATCTGGGGATTCTTTTCGGCCTGGGTGGTCTGCTTCATGCTGATGCTGGTGGCGTTGCTCGCCACCGGACTCGACTTCCTCACTGCGTTCTCCGCCATCGGCGCCTGCCTCACCAATCTTGGGCCCGGCCTGGGCGAGGTGGCCGCTCACTACGGCGAGATCTCTGACGTGGCGAAGTGGATTCTCTGCGTCGCCATGCTGCTCGGACGGTTGGAGATCTTCACCTTGCTGGTCCTTATCACGCCGGCGTTCTGGCGGGGGTAGGGTTCAGCCCGGACATCTGGCGAAGGCGACTGTTTCAGCTTAGGCAGAGCGCATCGAGATCGGCAGGCCGAGGCCTGCTTGGCTTCCCAGGGCGGCAGCGGAAGGACGGAAATCCCCGCGACCGCTGAGCGCAGCAGCCACAGCTGCGCGCCGGCGGGAACCGAAGTCACGATCCGGCCAGATCAGCGCAGGCGGCATGGCGGGGACAAGTAACCAGATGGTCATTGACCAGCCCGGCAGCCTGCATCCAGGCATAACAGATGGTGGGTCCGACGAACCTGAAGCCCGCCTTGCGCAGGCGCTTGGACAGTGCCGTTGATCGCGCGGTGGCGGCTGGGACCTCGGCGAGGCGGCGCCAGTGATTCTGCTCGGGTCGGCCTTCGACGGTTTCCCAGATCCACTCGACGTAGTCGATGCCCCGCGCCTTGAGGTCGAGCAGCGCGCGGGCGTTGCCGATGGTGGCGTCAACCTTGGCGCGGTTGCGGACAATGGCGGCATCAGCCAGGAGGCGGTGCCGGTCCTGTTGATTGAAGCGAGCGATCACTTCCGGGTCGAAGCCACGGAAAGCAAGGCGAAAGTTTTCTCGTTTACGCAGGATCGTGAGCCAGGAAAGTCCTGCCTGCATGCCCTCGAGAATCATCAACTCGAACAGTGCCCGCTCGTCGTGACAGGGCACACCCCACTCATGATCGTGGTAGGCCACGTAAAGAGGATCCTCGCCACACCAGCCACAGCGGTCTGTCATCACATGAATCCTGTTCCAGCGGAGCGATCACGGCGGTCCGTTAGAGGGCCAAGGGTACCCTGCAACGACCGCAGACATTGCGATGGCGGTGACTTTCACAGTGGCCCTGAATGCCGCAGAATGCCACCGCGCTGGCGGCCGGGCGGCGCAGGGAGAGCCAAAGATGACGAAATGCGTGGCGATGTTACGCAGCCTGTTGTTTCTCGCAGGGTATGTGGTGACCACCGTGGTCTGGGGATCCCTTGGCATCCTGACCGGTTGGCTGCTGCCCTATCGCGCACGATTTGTTTACATCATCGTCATTTGGACGCAGATGGTCCTCGTTTGGTTGCGTCTGACCTGCGGAATCCGCCATGTGATCCGGGGCCGGGAACATCTGCCCAGGGATCCATGTGTGGTGCTTTCACGCCATGAAAGCACCTGGGAAACCCTGTTTCTGCAGTCGCTGCTGGTTCCCCAGGCTACCGTCATCAAGCGAGAGTTGCTGCGCATCCCGTTCTTCGGTTGGGCCTACAGCATGCTACGCCCCATTGCGATTGACCGCAGTGACGGCCGGGGCGCGCTGCGCAGCCTGATCCGGATCGGCAGGGAGCGCCTCGAGGATGGCGCCTGGGTGATTCTGTTTCCTGAAGGAACCCGGATGGCGCCCGGGGAAGCAGGGCGTTTTCAGCGCGGCGGCGCGGCCTTGGCGAATGCGGCGGGATGTCCCATCGTCGTGATCGCCCACGACGCCGGGCGCTACTGGCCAGCCCGGCAGTGGATCAAGACCCCCGGGACGATCCAGGTGGAGATTTCGCCGCCCATTCCCACGGAAGGACGGACCACTGCAGAGGTGAATCGGGAAGCGGAAGCATGGCTGGCCGACGCCATGGCCCGGCTCTATGCCAAACCCGCGGCCTGAAATGCCTCGCCGCAGCGGGTCATGACGCAGTGGCGCCGATGCGTGGCGCAGGGTCTTGCGCTGCCCCATTGTGGGAGAGCCTTATCCGCCGCAGGCGGATGGGCCGATCTCGAAACGGTCTGCCGAAATTGAAGGCGCTGCCTTCGCTCGATCTCGTGCAGATCGGCGCATTTCGC
>JAFIFL010000065.1 GCA_020832055.1 Gammaproteobacteria bacterium | reverse complement strand
GCTTGTGGGAGAGCGCTATTTCGCGCAGCGAAATGCGCCGATCTGGATGCGGTGCGGCGAAGGCAGTGACCTCGGCTTCGGCAGCGCGGCACGCGTCGCCGGCTGCGCCTGCGTCAGCTCCCACATCGTTTGATCGGAGCCTTGGCGAGAGCCGCCTGCATCCGCCGGATGCCTTCCTCCAGCATCGCCGGCGCGCAGCCGAAGTTGAAGCGGACGAAGCCGGGGCTGCCGAACTGGGCGCCGGGGGAGAGGCCGACGCCGGCATCCTCGAAGAAGCGATGGGGGTCGGCCACGTCGAGGCCCCTGGCGTCGATCCAGGCCAGGCAGGTGGCTTCCACCGGCGTCATCGTGAGTCCTGCCATGGTGTCGACGGCAGCCTGCAGCCGGTCGCGATTGGCGCGCAGTCTTTGCAGCAGGGCTTCGAGCCAGGGCCCGCCGTGGCGGTAGGCGGCTTCGGCGGCGGTGATGGCCAGGGGCCCCACGTGGGCGAGGAACCCATTGCCCGCGGCCTTGAAGCGGCGACGCAGGTCGGCATCGGGAATGACGGCGAAGGCGCAGCCGAGGCCGGGCATGTTGTACGTCTTGGTGGGCGCCATGAGGGTGATGGTCCGGCGGGCGATCTCCGGTGCGAGGCTGGCCATGGGCAGGTGCCGGCAGTCGGGTTCCAGGACCAGGCCGGCGTGGATCTCGTCACTCACCAGAATCAGGTCGTGGCGTTCGGCGAAGGCAGCCAGCTCGAGCAGTTCCGCACGGGTGTACACCCGGCCGGTGGGATTCTGGGGATTGCAGAGCAGGAAGCCGCGCGTGTGCGCATCGATATCGGTCTCGAGCCGGTCGAGGTCCATTTCGAAGCGCTGGCCGTGCCGGGCCAGATGGGCGTCCAACCGGCGGCGGTGGGCGTTGGCCGGGGCTTCCAGAAACGGATGATAGATGGGCACGGCGGTGACGATGCCGTCGCCGGGTTCGCCGATGGCCCGGCAGGCGACGTTCAGTCCGGGCACCACGCCGGGCAGCCACAGCAGCCAGTCCGGTTGCACGTGCCAGCCATGGTCCCGGGCCAGATGCTCGATGACCTGCTGGCGCAGGGTGTCGCTGACATTGGTGTAACCGAAGATGCCGTGTGCCACGCGGGCCTGCAGCGCGGCGGTCACCTCCGGCGGTGACGGGAACTCCATGTCGGCGACCCAGAACGGCAGCACATCTCTCTCGACGTAGCGCTCCCATTTCGTGGCCCAGGTGTCGCGGCGGTCCCAGGTCCTGTTGAACGTGGTGTCGAAGTCGCTGGGCATGAGCACATAACCTGCAGGATTTGGACAGAACGCGATGTGAAGAGGAGAATACACCGCGGCGGGCGGCTGCGAGTCATGCCCGTGACATCAGTCAGCTACAGTCATCTACGACGAGGACGACCATGGACATCATGGATACCCTGCGCGAGCAGATCGAGAGCAATCCCATCATTCTCTACATGAAGGGTTCGCCGCAGGCGCCGCAGTGCGGGTTCAGTGCCAGAACGGTACAGGCGGTCATGGCCTGCGGGCAGAAGTTCGCTTTCGTGGACGTGTTGTCGCACCCCGAGATCCGTGCCAACCTGCCGGCCTACGGCGATTGGCCCACCTTCCCCCAACTTTGGGTGGAAGGCGAACTGGTGGGCGGCTGTGACATCGTCGCCGAGATGTTCGAGAACGGTGAGCTGCAGGAACTGATCAAGGCCGCCGGCGAGCGGGCGGCGTCGACCGAGGAAGCGAAGGGCGCCTGATTGGAGCCTGCCGCGGCCTGTGGGAGCAGCTGCAGCTGCGGAGCTTTGCGCTTGAACGCTTAGCGCGGCGCAAGGCTTCGCGGATGCATCCGCTCCCACTGAAATGGAACGGTCAGCCGGCTGCGGACTGCAGGTAATTTTCGAGACCCATGCTGTCCATGAGGGCGAGCTGGGTTTCGAGCCAGTCCACGTGTTCTTCCTCGGAATCGAGAATCTTGCGCAACAGGTCGCGGCTGATGAAGTCGCGGGCCTGCTCGCACATCACGATGCCGTCACGCAGGTCAGGGATGGCCACCATCTCCAGCGCCAGATCGCATTCGATGATCTCGCGCACGTTCTCGCCGATCTTCAGCCGGCCGAGATCCTGCAGGTTGGGCAGGCCTTCTAAGAACAGGATGCGCTTGACGAGTTCATCGGCGTGCTTCATTTCATCGATGGATTCCTCGTACTCGTGCTTGCCGAGCCGCGTGAAACCCTGGTCGTCGAGCATGCGGGCGTGAAGGAAGTACTGATTGATGGCCACCAGCTCGTTGCCGAGGACCTTGTTGAGCTGCGCAATGATCTTCGGATCACCCTTCATGACGACCTCTGTACCTTGGGAAGAGCGGTCATCATTACCCAGCGGAGGGGTGGGGTCAAGGATAAGTCTTTGTTTCTAAAGGGTAATGATAACGATAACCGATCGCGTTGAGAGCGCTGCGGTCAGCCCGTCGAGAGCAACTGAATGCGTTCAGGCGACGGCGCTGACCTCGGTGGCGAGATCGAAGGCGGGTTCGCCGGCAAGGATGGTCTCGATGACCCGACAGGCGTCGTCGGCGCACTTGCCGCAGCAGGTCGCCACTTCGAGCGTCGATACCAGACAATCGAGGCTGCGGGCGCCGGAGCGGACGGCAGCGGCAATGGCACGTTCATTGACCTGGTTGCAGATGCAGACGTACACGGGCACCTCTCGCAGCAGGGGGTCGCCGATGGGCTCGCCGACTGGCTCCGGGCGGTGAGCCCCGAGCCTTGTTGCGAATGCTGATGCAAATGAGAACGATTGTCAATAGCATGCAGCCTCTCAATCCTGAGAGATCTGAAACCCCGCATCCTGAAAGCGATTGACGATGACGCAGAACAGCTCGGCGGTCTTCTGGGCGTCGTAGAGGGCCGAGTGGGCCTCCGCCGCATCGAAGGGTACCGCAGCGGCTTCGCAGGCCTTGGCCAGTACGGTCTGGCCGAACGCGACGCCGCCCAGGGTGGCGGTATCGAAGCTCGAGAAGGGATGGAAGGGGTTGCGTTTGAGCTGCTGACGGACGGCGGCGGCCTGCACGAAGCCGTTGTCGAAGTGGGCGTTGTGACCCACCAGTACGGCCCGGTTGCAGCCGGCCGCCCGCACGGCCTGGCGCACCACCCGGAACACTTCCATCAAGGCCTCGCGCTCGGGCAGGGCGCCGCGCAGGGGGTGGTAGGGGTCGATGCCGGTGAACTCCAGCGAGGCAGCCTCGATGTTCGCGCCTTCAAAGGGCAGCACGTGCACGTTCATGGCCGAGGCGGGCTGAAGGCGGCCATGGGCATCGAACTCGAACGTCACCGCGGCGATTTCCAGCAGGGCGTCGGTGCTGGCATTGAAACCGCCGGTCTCCACGTCCACGGCCACCGGCAGAAAGCCACGGAAACGTTTGGCCATGGCGGGCATGGGAGGGTGATCCGTGGACGACGGCAGTGACATGAGACCTCTCTGTTGGCGGCTTGCTGTTGGCGGTTCGGCAGACGGGTGCGGGCAACGCGCTTCCGCCGCCGACGGGCGAGAGGGTACCATTGCCGCCCCGCGCAGGGCGGCTTTGCCCGCAGTGCGCTTTCCAGGGTAGCAGGAGTTCGGTGGCGTGAAGAAAGTGGTGTTGGCATATTCCGGTGGTCTCGACACTTCGGTGATCCTGAAGTGGCTGCAGGAGACTTACGGTTGCGAAGTGGTGACCTTCACGGCCGACCTCGGCCAGGGCGGCGAAGTGGAGCCGGCGCGGGAGAAGGCTTTGGCCATGGGCGCTTCCGAGATCTTCATCGAGGATCTGCGCGAGGACTTCGTCCGCGACTACGTGTTCCCCATGTTTCGCGCCAACACCGTCTACGAAGGCGAGTATCTGCTCGGCACCTCCATTGCCCGGCCGCTGATCGCCCGCCGGCTGGTGGAGATCGCGGCCGCCACCGGCGCTGAGGCCATTGCCCACGGTGCCACCGGCAAGGGCAACGATCAGGTCCGCTTCGAACTCAATGCCTACGCGCTGAACCCGGACATCAAGGTCATCGCGCCCTGGCGGGACTGGGATCTGCATTCGCGGGATGCCCTGATGGACTTCTGCGAGCAGCATCAGATTCCGGTGCAGCGCTTCAATCAGGCCGACAAGCCGCCCTACTCAATGGATGCCAACCTGCTGCACATCTCCTACGAGGGCGGTGAGCTGGAGGATCCGTGGACGGCGCCCGATCCGTCCATGTGGCGGATGACGGTGAATCCGGAGGATGCCCCCGAGGCCGGCGTCGAGTTCACCCTCGGCTTCCGTCACGGGGATGCGGTGACGCTGGACGGCGAAGAGCTGACCCCGGGAGCCATGCTCACCCGTCTGAACGAACTCGGTGGTGCCCATGGGGTGGGCCGCATCGACATCGTCGAGAACCGCTACGTGGGCATGAAGTCCCGGGGCTGCTACGAAACCCCCGGCGGGACCCTGCTGCTGAAGGCGCACCGCGCCATCGAGTCCATCACCCTGGACCGGGAAGTCGCGCACCTGAAAGATTCCCTGATGCCACGCTATGCGGAGATGATCTACAACGGCTACTGGTTTGCGCCGGAGCGGCTCGCCCTGCAGGCGCTGATCGACACCACCCAGCAGGCCGTCAACGGGGAAGTGCGTCTCAAGCTGTATCGGGGCAATATTCAGCTGCTCGGTCGCCGTTCTGCCACGGACAGCCTCTATGATGAGAAGGTGGTCACTTTCGAGGATGATGCCGGTGCCTACAATCAGGCCGACGCCACGGGTTTCATTCGTCTGAATGCCCTGCGTCTGCGTACCGCGGCTGCCAGGAGCCGGCGCGGTACGTGATGCTCGGGCTGCTGCGTGGAGGGAATCATGTCCGGCCAGTTCGAGGTGCTGTTCCACGGCGAAGTCTATGCCAGTGTCGACCCCGACCAGGCGCAGGCAGACATGGCCAGACTGTTCCAACAGTCGCCGGAGGCGGTCAGGCGGCTGTTCTCCGGCAAGACCTGGGTGCTCAAAGACGGTCTCGACCGCGAGACCGCCGAGCGCTATCAGGTGGAGCTGGCCAAGATCGGCATCATCTCCGAGCTGCGCGACCGGGGGCCTGCCATCGTCTCGAAACCTCAGCCCCAGCACGGCAAGAGCCAGAACTTCACCATCGAGAGCATCGCCATCTCGCGCATGACCTGCCCGGCCTGCGGCTACGAGCAGCTCGAGGCGGACTACTGCGTGCGTTGCGGTGCGAACATCGACAAGGAAAGGAAGCAGGTCAGACTCAGGGAGAAAGAGGACCGCATCATCCAGGAGCGGATCCAGGCTTTGCGCAAAGGTCGCGGTCAGCCCGCTGCCGCACCCGTCCCGACGAAGGCCGCCCGTCTGCGTACCGACGCGCCGACCCAGCCCATGCCCAGGGTTGCCGACGCGGATCTCGCCCGCGGCGGCGGTTGGGTGGTGTGGGTGGTGGCCGGCATTGCTGTGGCGGTGATCGGCGCCGGGCTGCTGGTGGCCCTGGGATTCTTCGATCTGTCGACCTGAGTTGGCCGACTTGAGCGCGGGTCCCATCGGTGTCTTCGACTCCGGAGTCGGGGGGCTGACGGTACTGCGCGCCCTGCGTGCCCGCATGCCCGCAGCCGACTACGTCTATCTGGGCGACACCGCCCGCCTGCCTTACGGTACCAAGAGTCCCGATACCGTCCGGCGTTATGCGCTTGCGGCTGCCGAGGCGTTGCGCTCCCGTGACGTCTGCGCACTGGTGGTGGCCTGCAATACCGCCTCGGGCGTTGCCCTCGAAGCCCTCGCCGAGCGCTGGCCCGACGTGCCCGTGGTAGGCGTGGTGGAACCCGGCGCGGCGGCCGTCTGCCGGCGCTCCCCAGGCGGCAGCATCGCGGTCATCGGTACCGAGTCCACCATTCGCGGTGGCGCCTATCAGGAGGCCATTGCCCGATTGCGACCCGAGGCCAGGGTGCGGGTGAGGGCCTGTTCGGTGTTCGTGGCGCTGGCGGAGGAAGGCTGGTTCGACACGCCGGCGGCCGAGGCCGTGGCCCGGGCCTACCTGGGTGACTGGCTGCAGGGCGATGATCCTCCCGACAGTCTGGTCCTCGGCTGCACCCACTTTCCCGTGCTCGCCGACCTGATCCGGCGCATCGCCGGCGACGATCTGGTGCTGGTGGACTCGGCTTCCACCACCGCTGACGTGCTGGCGCAGGTGCTGGCCGGCAGCCCGGCGCCGGCATCAGGTCGCGGCAGCCTGAAGTTCCTGGCTACCGACGGTGCCGACCGCTTTGCCCGCGTGGGCAGCCGCTTTCTCGGCCAGTCCATCGATCCCGCCGACGTCGAGCTGGTCGATCTCTGAATGGGCCGGAGGTGCCCGGCGTCTGCCGGGACACCTCATGCGTACTCCGTCTTCTCCCGAAATTCGCAGAGGTCCTCGATGACGCAGGCGCCGCAGCGTGGCTTGCGCGCCGTGCAGACGTAGCGGCCGTGCAGGATCAGCCAGTGGTGGGCGTCCTTCAGGTAGTCCGCAGGAATCACCTTCAGGAGCTTGTCCTCCACGGCGCGGACGGTCTTGCCGCGGGCCAAGGGAATGCGGTTGGCCAGCCTGAAAATGTGGGTGTCCACGGCCAGGGTGGGCTCGCCGAAGGCGGTGTTGAGCACCACGTTGGCGGTCTTGCGGCCGACGCCCGGCAGGGCTTCCAAGGCCTTGCGGTCGGTGGGCACCTCACCGCCGTGCTGCTCGATCAGGATGGCGCAGGTCCGGATGACGTTCTTCGCCTTGGCGTTGAACAGGCCGATGTGGCGGATGTGCTGTTTCAGCCCTTCCTCGCCCAGCGCCAGGATCGCTTCCGGCGTGTTGGCCACCGGGTACAGGCTGCGAGTGGCCTTGTTGACGCTGACGTCCGTGGCCTGGGCCGACAGGATCACCGCAATCAGCAGCTCGAAGGGCGTGGCGTACTCCAGTTCCGTGGTGGGAGTGGGATTCGCCGCCTGCAGGCGGGCGAAGATCTGTTCGCGTTTGGCCTTGTTCATCTGCGTCCTTCCCAGTACTGCTTGGCGGCGATCAGCAACCCGAGTCCGATGAAGGCGCCGGGTGGCAGCACGGCCAGCAGAAAGCCCCGGTATTCCGGGATCAAGGTGAGCGTCCAGTCGGCGGCGGCGGGGCCGAAGAGCTGATCCATGTCTGCCAGCAGCATGCCGGTCCCGAGCAGTTCCCGGAAGGCGCCGAGGCCGATCAGCACGGCAGCGAAGCCCAGGGCCATCATCAGGCCGTCCCAGGCGGAGGCCAGAACGGGCTGGCGGCTGGCGAAGGACTCGGCACGGCCGAGAATCGTGCAGTTGGTGACGATGATCTGCACGAACAGCGCCACGGTGAGATAGAGCTCGAAGGCAAAGGCCTGCATCAGCAGCGTCACGCAGGTGGTGTAGCTGGCGATGATCAGGACGAAGGCCGGCAGCCGGGCCGCCGGCGGCAGGAAGCCGCGCAGCAGCGAGACGGACGTGTTGGAGCCGACGAGTACGATCAGGGTCGCCAGCGCCAGTCCGGTGGCGTTCACCACGCTGCTGCTCACGGCCAGAAGCGGACACAGGCCCAGCATCTGCACCAGCGCGGGATTGTTGGTCCAGAGGCCTTCGCGGGCGATGCCTGAGAAGTCCGTCGTCTCCTGCGGGGTGGCGTCCAGCGAGGGATCGTCACCGGTGGTCACGTCTGCAGGGAGATCCGTCTGCGTCACGGTGTCGCCTCCAGCAGATCCCGGCCGTCCTCTTCGAACCAGACCAGCGCCCGGCCGATGCCACGGGCCACCGCCCGGGGCGTGATGGTGGCGCCGGTGAAGGCGTCGAAGTCGCCGCCCTCCCGCCGGACCGTCCAGCGCGCCAGCGGCGGATCACCCAGGCTGCGGCCACGAAAGGCCTCGATCCAGTCCGACTTGCGACGTTCGATGGCGTCGCCGAGTCCTGGCGTCTCCCGGTGCTCGACCACCCGCACGCCGGCGATCCGACCGTCGGCTTCGATGCCCAGCAGCAGCTGAATGTCGCCGCTGTAGCCGTCGGGAATCCGTACCGGAACGAGGAGCGCGCGGAGCTCGTCGTCGAGGCGGGCACGGACTGCGGTCTGAGGCTGGTGATGTCCCAGCGCCGGGCTCTCCAGGGTCACTGTGTCGGTGAGGTCGAACGCCATCGCCGTGTCCATTGCCGGGTCGAGGATCTCCAGCAGGGCCGCCTGCCGTACCCGTTCCTGGTTCGCTTCGATGCGCTCGCCGGTCAGGCTGGCCGTGAGGGCGATGGCGCCCACGGTCACCGTTGCGAACAGGCCGAGCCCGACGGCATTGGTCAGTGCTGAGCGCCAGGGGCTCATGGTTGCTGCCCTCCTGACGACGAGGGATGACCGTAGGTCCTGGGACGCGTCCAGGCGTCGATCACCGGTGCGGTGGCGTTCATGAGCAGCACCGCGAAGGCCACCGCGTCGGGATAGCCGCCGAAGGCGCGGATGACATACACCAGGATGCCCACGCCGATACCGAACAGCAGCCGGCCGCGGGGACTGCGTGCCCCGCTGACCGGATCGGTGACGATGAAGAAGGCGCCGAGCATGGTGGCGCCACCGAGCAGATGAAACAGCGGCGAGCCCGGGCTCGATGAGCTGCCGCCGTCCCAGAACAGGCCGGCGCACAGGGCCAATGCGGCCAGCATGCCCACCGGTGCATGCCAGCTGAACAGGCGGCGCTGCAGCAGGTAGAGGCCGCCCGCCAGAAAGCCCAGATTGACCCACTCCCAGCCGGCGCCGGCGAAGCGACCGCCAAGGCCGCTGACGGCGTGCCATTCGGCGGCGGTCAGGGCCTCCCGGTGCTTGAAGTCATCCAGCGGCGTCGGGCCGGTGAATGCGTCCGGACTGGCGCTGGCGAAGATCACCGCTGCGGCGTCCAGCAGGCCGGGAACATCCTCGGCCAGCAGGCCCCTCGGCGCGACCCAGGCAGTCATCTCCACCGGGAAGGACACCAGCAGGATGGCGTAGCCGACCATGGCCGGATTGAAAGGATTCTGGCCCAGGCCGCCGTAAACGTGCTTGCCCAGCAGAATGGCCAGACCGGCACCGAGCAGGGTCAGGCCGGCCGGCAGCATCGGCGGCAGCGCCAGGCCCAGCAGCAGGCCGGTGACGATGGCGCTGCCGTCGCTGAGTCCGATGCGGATGGAGCGGCCCCTGAGCCAGAGTCCCAGCGCTTCGGCGGTCACGGCACCGAGTACCGCCAGGGTCACCGTGAGCAGCACGCCGGTGCCGAAAAACGCCACCAGTGCCGCCAGACCGGGCAGCGTGGCCAGGGCCACCTGCAGCATCACGCCGGTGGTGCCGGCGCGTCTCGGCAGCAGGCGCGTCATGACCCCGGCTGTCTGTCGTGTCGGGCCGCCTTGGCCCGCGCCAGCGCAGCGTCCACCCGGGACAGGCGTGCCTCCCTGGCGGATTCGGTGGCCCGGCGTTCCTCTTCCAGCCGGCGTTGGCGGCGTTCGTGCCGCATGCGGGCGTGCTCCGCCGCAGCCTGACGCGCAGCCTCTGCCGCCAGCGCCGCCTTGCCCAATCGATAATCCTCGACCAGTGGAATCCTGCTCGGACACACCCAGGCACAGGCCCCACATTCGATGCAGTCCTGCAGGTTCAGCGCCATCAGGGCATCGAGGTCGGCGGCCCGCGCCTGCCGGTGCAGCTCCTGGGGCAGCAGACTGGCCGGACAGACCTCGGCACAGGCGCCACAGCGGATGCAGGGCAGTTCGGTGCCTGCCGGTGCCAGCTCCTCCAGGCCGGCCGCCAGCAGGCCGGCGTGGGTCTTGCCGACGGGCTCGCGCAGGTCCGTGACGGTCCGGCCCGTCAGCGGTCCGCCGAGCCGGATGCCTGCCAGCCGGGTCTGGTCGAGGCCGCGGGCAGTCAGCAGGTCGCCAACGGGCGTTCCGAGGCGCACGCTGAGATTGCCGGGCCGAAGCAGGGCCGCACCCGTAACGGTGACGATGCGTTCGGTCAGGGCCTCGCCGTGGATCACGGCCCGACTCACCGCCCGGGCGCTGGCCGCGTTGTGGCAGAGGATGCCCAGGTCCACCGGCAGCCGTCCGCTTCGGATTTCGCGACCGGTGAGGATCTGCACCAGCTGGCGTTCGCTGCCCGATGGATACCTGCGTGGTATGACGGCCAATCGAAAGGGGTGGTCCTCGAGTGCTGCCCGCACCGCGGCAATGGCCTCGGGCTTGTCATCCTCGATGGCGATCACCACCTGCCGGGCGGAGGTGAGATGGGCGAGGATACTGATGCCGTCCATGACTTCCCCGGCGCGCTCCGTGAGCAGCCGCTCGTCCGCGGTCAGCATGGGTTCGCATTCGGCGGCGTTGATGATCAGCAGCTCGATGCCCGCAGCGGCCGCCAGTTTGGCTGCACTTGGGAAGCCCGCTCCGCCGAGCCCGGTCAGCCCCGCCTCGGCCAGCCGGGTCAGCAGTTCCGGCCGCGAACGCTCACGCCAGTCCGGCAGCGGCTCAGGATCGGCGGCGGCATCGTCACCGTCGGCTTCGAGTTCGATGCAGGGCAGGGGCGCCTCGGCCACGGCACGGATGGAACCGGAGGTGGTGGCGTGGACGGCGGCATCGAGGGCAGCCGCGCCGCGGGCGACGATGTCACCGCGCTGGACATGCTGACCCACGCTGACGCAGGGCTCGGCGCGGCGCCGGCCGTAGAGCGACAGCGGCAGGCGCAGCAACGCCGGGACAGGCGCGACCTCGATGGCCGCGTGACGGGTGCGCGCCTTGTTGGCGGGGACGTCGAGATGCCCTCTCAGGGCATGCAGGGGGCTGTTCCAGTCGGCAGCCGTCATCAGGCAGCCCGCTCCGCCACGGGGATCATGTCGATGCAGTCCACGGGGCAGGGTGGCAGACAGAGATCGCAGCCGGTGCATTCGCTCTCGATCACGGTATGGGTCAGGCGCGCCGCCCCGACGATGGCGTCCACCGGACAGGCCTTGATGCACAGCGTGCAGCCGATGCAGTCCTCTTCGCGTATGAAGGCCACCCGCGGCGGTCCCGGGTCCGCGGCCAGGGGTTCGGCCGGGCGACCGAGCAGCTCTGCCAGCCGGGCGACGGTGCTGGCGCCGCCAGGCGGGCACTTGTTGATGGCGTCGCCGGCCGCGATGGCCTCGGCGTAGGGGCGGCATCCGGGATAGCCGCACTGGGCGCACTGGGTCTGGGGCAGCAGGGCATCGATGCGTGCCACCACCGGATCGTCGTTGGCAGCGAGGCGCTGCTGGGCATAGCCCAGCGCCGCGCCGAAAACCAGCGCCAGGGCGACCATGATCAGGATGCCGGTCATGCGTTCCTCATCCAGACACCGGCCTCAGGTGAGGCCGGTGAAGCCCATGAATGCCAGCGCCATCAGCCCGGCAGTCACCATGGCGATGGCCGGGCCGCGAAACGGTGCCGGGACGTCGGCAGCGGCGAGCCGCTCGCGCAGGGCGGCGAACAGAATCAGCACCAGGGAAAACCCCAGGGCCGCACCGAGGCCATAGAGTACGGCGCCGGTGAAGCTGCGCGCCGCGCCCACGTTCAAAAGCGCCACGCCGAGGACCGCACAGTTGCTGGTGATCAGGGGCAGAAACACGCCCAGCACACGGTACAGCAGCGGGCTGCTGTGGCGCACCAGCATCTCGGTGAACTGCACCAGGGCCGCGATCACCAGGATGAAGGCAATGATGTTGAGGTACTCGAGGCCGAAGGGCAGCAGCAGGTAGTGGTAGACCAGATGGCTCGATGCGGACGCCAGCGTGAGCACGAAGGTGGTGGCCAGGGCCATGGACAGGGCCGTCTCGAGTTTGCCGGAGACGCCCATGAAGGGGCACAGGCCCAGGAACTGCACCAGCACGAAGTTGTTCACCAGAATGGCGCCGATGAGGATGAGCAGCGGTTCGGTCACGGCGGCTGGCCTCTACTCAGCACGGCGTCTGCACGGCGGCGGCAACTTGCAGGCGCCAGGTCGCCCGGAAGCTGCTGCCATGGCCGCAGGGCTACCTGACGGGCATGCCCGGCTGCGCATCAGGGTCGGGCGCCACCAGGAAGATGTCCTTGCCTTCGCCCGCGGCCAGCACCATGCCTTCGGAGGTGCCGAAGCGCATCTTGCGGGGCGCGAGATTCGCCACCAGCACCACCAGCCGGCCTGTCAGGGCCTCGGGCTCATAGGCGCTGCGAATGCCGGAGAACACGGTGCGCTCGCCGAGTTCGCCCACATCCAGGCGCAGCTGCAGCAGCTTGTCCGCACCGTCCACGCGGCTGGCCTCGATGACCCGGGCCACACGCAGGTCCACTTTCGTGAAGTCGTCGATGCCGATCACGGCCGCCTCGTCCTCCCGTGGGAGCGGACTCTGTCCGGGAATCGCAGCCGTTGCAGCTTCCTTCACCGGCTCCTTGGCAGGTTCTTGGGCCTTCCCGGCCTCGATCATGGCCGCCACCGCCTTGGGATCGACCCGCTGTTTGAGGGCGGCGAAGGGGGCGATGGCATGGCCACCCAGCCAGGAGGCGGCATCGCTCCACTGTAGCGGTTCCACGCGCAGGAAGGCCTCGGCCTGCTGCGCCATGCGCGGCAGGATGGGTTTCAGGTAGACCATCAGCACCCGGAACAGGTTCAACCCCAGGGTGCACACGGCCTGCACCTCGGCCTCGCGCCCGGGCTCCTTGGCCAGCGCCCAGGGCTTGTGGGTGTCGATGTACTGATTGGCGCGATCGGCCAGCGCCATGATCTCGCGGACGGCCTTGTTGAATTCGCCGGATTCGAACAGCGGCGCCAGGCGTTCACCGGTGTCTGCGAAGGCCTGCCAGAGCTCGGTATCGGCACAGTCCGCGGCCAGCATGCCGTCGTGGCCCTTGTGGATGAAGCCGGCACAGCGAGAGGCGATGTTCACCACTTTGCCGACCAGATCCGAGTTCACCCGGGCGACGAAATCGTCCAGGGACAGGTCGATGTCGTCGGTGGTGGGGCCGAGCTTGGCGGCGAAGTAGTAGCGCAGGTACTCCGGGTCCAGATGATTCAGGTAGGTGCGGGCGTTGATGAACGTACCCCGGGTCTTGGACATCTTGGTGCCGTCCACGGTCAGGAAGCCGTGGGTATGGACCTTGGTCGGGGTCCGGTAGCCGGCCGCATGGAGCATGGCCGGCCAGAACAGGGTGTGGAAGTTGACGATGTCCTTGCCGATGAAGTGATGCACCTCGGCTGTACTGTCAGGAGCCCAGATCTGTTCGAAGGTCACCGGCGCGCCGCCTTTGGCCACC
The DNA here is from genome assembly GCA_020832055.1 of Gammaproteobacteria bacterium. Classification (GTDB taxonomy): domain Bacteria; phylum Pseudomonadota; class Gammaproteobacteria; order Pseudomonadales; family Azotimanducaceae; genus SLTB01. The sequence continues at coordinate 5,115 of JAFIFL010000065.1, read as the reverse complement.
AGATGCTCGAGTGCCGCCATGTAGCCGATGGGCGCGTCCAGCCAGACGTAGAAGTACTTGTCTTCGGTGCCCGGAATCAGGAAGCCGAAGTAGGGCGCATCGCGGCTGATGTCCCAGGCCTGCAGGCCGGCGGTGAGCCACTCGCGGATCTTGTTGGCCACCTCGTTCTGCAGGGTGCCGCTGGTGGTCCACTGCTCGAGAAAGCCCTGCAGTTTGGGCAGATCGAAGAAGTAGTGGGTGGAGGTCCGCAGTTCGGGCGTGGCGCCTGAGAGGATGGAGCGCGGGTTCACCAGCTCGTTGGCCTCGTAGGTGGCGCCGCACTTCTCGCAGTTGTCACCGTACTGGTCGTCAGCTCCGCAGCGGGGGCAGTTGCCCTTCAGGAAGCGGTCGGCTAAGAACATCTTCTTTTCCGGGTCGAACAGTTGCTCGACCCGCTCGGTGTAGATGTAGCCGGCGGCGGACAGGCGTTCGAAAATCGTTTCCGCGTAGTGGCGGTTCTCGTCCGAATGGGTCGTGTGATAGACGTCGTGGCTGATCAGGAAATCCTGGGAGTCCCGCTCATGGCGCTCCTTCATGTCCGCGATCAGCGCCTCGGGGGTGACCCCGAGCTGCTCGGCCTTGAGCATCATCGGACTGCCATGGCCGTCGTCGGCGCAGCCATACAGGCAGAGTTCGCCGCGCAGGCGCTGGTAACGGACCCAGATGTCGGTCTGAATCTGCTCCAGCAGGTGCCCGATGTGCAGATCGCCGTTGGCATACGGCAGGGCGCTGGTGACGTAGATGATGCGCCGGGATGCGGCCATGGATTGCCCTTTCCGAGCGGAGAATCGAGGGCGCGCAAGCTTACCCGCTCAGGGTCCGTTTTGCACTCGGTCTCAGGCCCGCGGCAGGCGGATGATGAACTCGCTGCCGGCACCGGGACGGCTCGTGCAGGTGATGGTTCCGCCCGCCTCGCGGATGATCTCGCGCACAGTGGGCAGTCCGAGCCCGGAGCCGGCGCCCTTGGTCGTGAAGTAGGGGTCGAAAATGCGTGCCAGTGTCGCCTCGTCAATGCCCGGGCCGGTGTCGCGCACGCTGATTTCCACCCAGGAAGCGTTGCTGATCTCGATGGCGCGGGCGCAGAAGGTGAGTCGACCCCTGCCCTCCATGGCCTGGCCGGCATTGACCGCCAGGTTCATCAGCACCTGATTGAAGCGGGTGGGATCCATGAGCACAGGCAACTCGCTGGCTTGGATGTCGGTGAGAAGCTGTACGGCCGGTCCCGTCAGCATTTGCAGAATGCGTGCGTCGGCTCGCAGGGTGGCGGCGACATCGATGAGTGCCGGTTCATCGATGTCCTTGCGCGCGAACGACTGCAGCTGAGCGGTGAGATCCGCAGCCTGCTGGCTGGCTTCCATGATGTCCTGCAGCAGGCTGCGGGTGGTGTCCTGCTTCTCCCCTGCCAACGCCAGCTCGGCAGTACCCATGATCAAGGTGAGCAGGTTGTTGAAGTCGTGCGCGACCCCGCCAGCCAGCAAGCGCAGGGTCTCAAGCTTCTCATAGTCCAGTTGTTGACGCATACGCTCGCGATGTTTCGAGACATCCCTGATCAAGGCAAGGGTACTCACGGGCTCCATATCCGTCAGGGGGCTGAGACCCACCTCCACGGAGAATGCGCTGCCGTCGCGTCGGCGCGCCAGGAGGTCCTTCATGTTGCCCAAGGCCATCGGCCGCGCCGAGCCCTCGCGCAGAAAGCTCTGCCGCAGGCCGGCATGGCGCGCGCGGAGTGAGGGAGGGATCAGTTGCTCGACCTCGAGACCGATGAGTTCCTCGCGGATGTAGCCGAACTGTCGGCAGGCCTCGGAATTGGCTTCATGGATCCTGCCATCGGCGGTGACGAGGAGGACGCCGTCGGGCGCGGCCTCGAACATGTTACGAAACAGGCTCAACGAGTGGGTCATTCGTATCCTGGCCCCGAACTCGCGGCTGACGTTGCTGCGGGCCAGTATGGCGTAGCGCCTTTCGTGCTGAACGATGGCGGATAACCGCCAACGGAAGTGAGGGGGGCCATCGTTGGGGCTCGGTTGCAGCGTCACCCGCTCTCGCGATCCAGAAAGGACAGCTTCGAGGCCGCGCAGTAGCCTGCGGCAGAACGCTGACGCGGAGATCGTATCCTTCGTGCCAAGTTCGAGCAGGTTGTCGCCAACATCGACGCGCAGGGGCAGAGTGCGATGCAGGGTGGGCAACTGGTGCCACGCTCGGTTGGCGGCGAGGACCTCCCCGCTGGCAGCCACGATCAGCATGGAGGTGCGCATGCCGTCGAGAACGGACTGATAGACCGCGCTCGAGAGCTCGGTGCCTGTTGCATGCTGACCCGCCACCATGGCTGCTGCCTCCCGTCCGCTGACGCCTGTCGCGAGTGTTTCGACAGCTTAATCGCCCGTCGATAACCTAGGTTAAACATGGTTTCCGGGACTGGGTTTAGGCTAGCGTGCGCTCGGGGGTCCAGGTGCGTTCGGGATTGTCTTTTCATGGGCTGCAAGGATCGGGAGAGTCGGGTTTGGCAGGAAGTGAATGCGAGCATTGCGTGCATCGACGTCGGGGGCTGTGTGCCAGTCTGATTGAGCAGCAAAGCGTGCAGTGGCTCGAGGCAAGGCGACGCACGCGCGAGGATCCCGCCAGAACGGTGCTCTATGAACCCGGTCAGCCGAGTCAGCATGTGCGCATCCTCAAGGCCGGCTGGGCCGCGAGCTTCGTCCTGCGGTCCGATGGCCGTCGGCAGATGCTTTCCCTGCTGCTCCCGGGCGACATCTTCTCGGTCCTCATGCTGCATCGACCGACGCTGACCTTCTCGTTTGCCGCCCTGACTGATGTCGCCGTGTGCCATATAGCGCTGAACAGAGAGGACGTTGCAGCGATCCAGGATTTCCTTGGCGGAGCCTGTGCCGAGGAAGTGACCGGGCTGCAGCGTCGAGTCGTTGATCTCGGATCGCGCAAGGCGCAGGCCAGGCTGGCCGGCTTTCTCCTCGACCTCGACGCGCGGTTGCGCGCTCAGGGTGCCACGGGCGACTGGCAGCCGCTGTTCATGCGTCAGTATGATCTGGCCGACATGTTTGGAATGTCGGCGGTGCATGTGAGTCGCGTGTTGTCCTGGCTGAGGCATGAGCAGCTGATCGATCTGCGGCCGGAGTCCTTCAGGATTCTGCACTATCCCGGACTGCAGGCGGTTGCCGACAGAATCTGAGGGCCTCGCCAGGACTGTCGCGGCGATCGTGAGCTCTTCGTTTCCGCGTGTCCTATAATGCCCCACCGGGTGCCTTGTGGTGCCTGGTCCTTTCCTTCGCCCAGGAGATTCCATGCGCGATACGCCTTCCACCATCACCGCTGAGCAGGTCCGGGAGATCCTGGGCGCGTTCCGTGATCCCTACCTGGAACAGGACTTTGCCGAAGTGGCGCGGGTCCGTGACGTCGAGATCAGCGAGGGCCCCGACGGCGCGTCGGTGTCCTGCGAGGTGGTGCTCGGCTATCCGGCGGAGGGTGTGCGCGCCGACTGGGAGGCGCGGCTGGCGGCCCAGCTCACGGAGAGCGCGCAGGTGGCCAAGGCCACCGTCCGTGTGACCTGGGACATCGTTGCCCAGCAGCCCCAGCGCAATCTTCCGCACCTGGCCGAAGTGCGCAACATCATCGCCGTCGCCTCGGGCAAGGGTGGCGTGGGCAAGTCCACCACCGCGGTGAATCTGGCCCTGGCCCTGGCGGCGGAAGGGGCGAAGGTGGGGCTGCTCGATGCGGACATCTATGGCCCGAGTCAGGGCGTGATGCTCGGCATCGAGGCGGGACGGCGACCGGAGATCCGCGACGGCAAGCTGTTCGTGCCCATCAAGGCACATGGCATCCAGGCCATGTCCATGAGCATGCTGGTGGACGAGGACACGCCCATGGTGTGGCGTGGCCCCATGGTCTCCAGCGCCCTGCAGCAGCTGCTGACCCAGACTGCCTGGAACGACCTCGACTACCTGATTGTCGACATGCCGCCCGGCACCGGCGACATTCAGCTCACCCTGTCCCAGCGCATTCCGGTCTCGGGGGCGGTGATCGTCACCACGCCCCAAGACATCGCCCTGATCGATGCGGTGAAGGGCATCGAGATGTTCCGCAAGGTGGAAGTGCCGGTGCTCGGCATCATCGAGAACATGAGCGTGCATGTCTGCAGCGCCTGCGGGCACGTGGAGCATCTGTTCGGGGAAGGTGGCGGCGCGCGCGTCGCCGAGCGTTATGGCACGGTTCTGCTCGGTGCCCTGCCGTTGTCATTGGCCATCCGTGAGCAGACCGATGCCGGTCGGCCGACGGTGGTGGCGGAACCGGACGGCGCCGCGACGGCGCTGTATCGTGACGTGGCGCGCTATCTGGCGGCGCGGCTGGCGGCCCGCAGCGGCGGAGCGGCCACCGCGGGGCCGCGCATCGCCTTCATCGACGACTGAGCGGGGAAGCTCCATGACCATCAAGTCCGACATCTGGATCCGGCGCATGGCCGAGGATCACGGCATGATCTCGCCGTTCGAGCCGGGTCAGGTGCGCTACCTCGAGGATGGCCAGAAGGTGGTGTCCTACGGCACTTCGAGCTACGGCTACGATGTCCGCTGTGCGCCGGAGTTCAAGGTGTTCACGAACATTCACTCGGTGCTGGTGGATCCGAAGAACTTCGATGCACGCAGCTTCGTCGATGTCTCTGCCGAGACCTGCATCATCCCTCCCAACAGCTTCGCGCTGGCGCGAACGGTGGAATACTTCAGGATTCCCGAGAACGTACTGGTGCTGTGCGTGGGCAAGTCCACTTATGCCCGCTGCGGCATCATCGTCAACGTTACGCCGCTTGAGCCGGCCTGGGAGGGGCAGGTGACGCTGGAGTTCTCCAATACCACCAACCTGCCGGCGAAGATCTATGCCAATGAGGGCGTGGCGCAGATGCTGTTCTTCGAATCCGACGAGCAGTGTTCGACGACCTATCGGGATCGGGGCGGCAAGTATCAGGGGCAGCAGGGCGTGACGCTGCCGAGGACGTGACGCGCCAGCATGGAGCGACACGCCCTGTGGGAGAGCGCTATTTCGCGCAGCGAAATGCGCCGATCTCGATGACGT
>JAFIFL010000064.1 GCA_020832055.1 Gammaproteobacteria bacterium | reverse complement strand
AAGGCGGGGTCGCAGCCACTTTGTGGGAAGCTGCGCAGCGCAGCGGAGCAGCGATCTGGATGACGTTCAGCGAAGGCAGTGACATCAGCTTCGGCCAAGCGTTTCGAGATCGGCCCAATCGCTTTGCGATCAGGGCCTTCCCACAAGGCGGGGGCGCCACGCTGGCTTCGGGGGGTACAGGGCTCACTGTCAGAACCCTTCGGCGGCGTGGACGCGCTTCCAAAGCAGGTTCGGCAGGAAGCGCCGCAGGCGCCAGGTCAGTCGCGTGCCCTTGCCCGGGAAGACGAAGAACTCACCGGCATCCAGCGCGTTGTCGATGGCGTCGAGCACGTCCTGGGGTTCGAGCTGGGCCGCTGCATCGAACAGCTTCGGCCAAGTGGTCTCGCGGGCCTGATCGAGCAGGGGCGTCTTCACCGGTGGCGGACAGACGCAGGCAAAGCGCACGCCGCGGCCGCGGTTCTCGTGGTAGAGCACTTCACTGAAGGCCACCACGGCGAACTTCGAGGCGTCATAGGCGGCCATGTAGAGGGTGGGTAGCCAGCCGGCCAGGGAGGCGAAATTCACCAGATCGCCGCGGCCGCGTTCGAGCATGCGCGGCAGCACCAGTTTGCTGACGTTGACGACACCGTTGTAGTTGATGGCCATCACCCGATGGAACACTTCCAGATCCTGATCGAGCACCCGCCCGAGGGGCATGATGGCCGCTGCGTTCAGCACCCGCTCGATGGGGCCGAGTTCGCCCTCGATCTCATCGATGGTACGGGCCAGGGCGTCGGCATCGGTGACGTCGATGTTCCAGGTGCGGATGTTCTGGCTGCTTTCCGCAGTGGCCAGCAGGCCCTGCTCGTTGACGTCCAGCGCCGCGACCCGGGCTCCGGCTGCTGCCAGATTGCGGGCTGCAAGCTGGCCCATGCCGCTGCCGGCGCCGGTAATCAGGGCCACCTTGGGGTGATCGCTCATGCTCATGCTCCAGGTTGTCGTCACAAGTGGTCATTGTGCACCAGCGCAATGGAGTCAGGGCTGGAAACCCGCTCTGCCCAGCTGCCGGTCGAGGAAGTCCATGACGGCGGCGGGCTCACCACGGAAGATGATGCGGTCGGCCTTGGCGCGGAGCTGGTAGTCGTACATGGGGTCGTAGTAATCCGCCAGCAGCGCAGTGATCCAATGGCGGTGGGCGGCCGGATCACCGGTTGCGGCCTGGATCCTGAGGGCATCCTCCAGCAGCGCGGTGAGCTCCCGGTGGCGGATGCCACCGAGTCGCTTGCGGATCCGGTGCATGGCATCGCGCAACCAGGCGGCGAACACGGCGAAGCCCTCCTCGCCTTGGCAGGCCTCGCGCTCGGCGAGGCCGGCGACGATGTAGTCCTCGAGTGTGATCTCCACCCGCTCTTCGAGACTGAGTTCCACCAGCACCAGCGGTGCCGTGGCGAGATTGCCGATCAGGGCTTCCGGCAGGCTCAGGCGGCCGATGTTGCGGGACTCGTCCTCCACCACGATGGCCCCCGGACCCATGTGCTGCAATTGCAGCAGTCGAACGGCGAGCGCGTTCTCGAAACCTGCCGGTGGTGGCTGGCCGCCGGGGCGGCCACCGAAGGCGGATCCACGATGCCGGGCGATGCCTTCCAGATCGAGGCTGCGATCGATCTCGGCCAGCAGACGGGTCTTGCCGGTGCCGGTACGGCCGCCGAGGACCAGCAGTGGCAACCGTGGAGCAAGCCTGTCGGTGACGTGCAGCAGATGCTGCCGCAGCGCCTTGTAACCGCCTTCGATGCGCGGCACTTGGCGGCCCTCGGCCGCGAGCCACTGCTGGACGATGGAGGAGCGCTGGCCACCGCGCCAGCAGTAGATCGCGCCTTCCGGATGGGCATCAGCCCAGTCGCACCAGGCTGCCAGGCGCTGCTCGCGAGTCTGGCCGGACACCAGTTTGTGGCCCAGGGTGACCGCGGCCTCCTGGCCGGACTGCTTGTAGCGCAGGCCCACCTGGTGGCGCTCGTCATCGTCGAGCAGGGGCAGGTTCAGGCTCTGGGGCAGGGCGCCGCGGGCAAACTCCGACGGCGCCCGCAGATCCAGCAGCGGCACGCCGTCGAGCAGCAGACGATCGAACTCGTTAGCCGCAATTCGGGTCGCAATCAGCTGCATACCGGCGTCGGGGTCATGGCACGTCTTCGCTGACCGTCTCACCGTTGCGGAATTTCTCGAGATGTTCGCGCAACAGCGGCAGGTAGTCCGGACCGCCGTCCTCACGCTTGGCATGCTCGGCTTCGGCCACCGCCACGGCCTGCTTCTGGATCTCCACGGCACGCTCGAAGTCGCCAATGGCCGCGTGGGAGGCCGCCCAGGTGTCCAGGTAGGCGGCATTCATGGCCGCGGCCTGATCCTGGGTCATCAGCGCTTCCATCAGCGCCAGACCGTGTTCGGGGTCGCGCAGATCGTGCTGTTCGGCCACGACCAGAATCCAGGCGACGGTATTGACGGTGTCGGCATCCCGGGCCTGGCTGGCAGCCTGTTTGAACCAGTGGACCGCTTCCTCGGCGTCGCGCTCGGTGTATTCGCCGCGAGCGAGCAGGCTGCCGTAAAGCAACATGGCCTCGGCGGATTCGCCTGATTCAGCTGCTTGACGCAGCCATTCCAGGGCCTGGTCGTCGAAGCCCTCACCGTCGTCCGTGCTGAGCTGGTGGCGGGCGTAGAAGAGCTGACCTTCGGGGTGCCCTCCGGCGGCTGCACGCGCCAGCAATTGCAGGGCAGCGGCACGGTCCTGGCCGACGAACTGACCGTTGTAGCGCAGCCGTGCCAGCAGGACCATGGCATCGAGATTGTCGCGCTCCACGGCCTGGCGCAGCAGATCCACGCCTGCCGGCTGGTTCTCGCTGCCGAAATGTCCGGACAGGTAGAGCTGGCCGAGATTGTAGAGGGCGGTCGAGGAACCCTGTCCCACGGCGAGCAGGAACTGATCCACGGCGGCATCGATGAGTTGCTCGGCTTCTTCGCCGGACCGGTTGCGGGCAATGACGCCATAGACCACGCCGAGCATCTCGCGAGCGATGACGTTGCCTTCGGCGCTGGCGCGCTGCAGCCAGTGGACGGCTTGTACGGTGCTTTCCGCGTGGCCGCGGTGCCATAGCCGTATGGCATAGGAAGTCTGGGCGGCGGCATCCCCGTCGCGGGCCCGTGCGGCAATCAACTCTGAGGGTTTGGGACTGTCCTCTCCGAGCACCCGGCGCGTGGCCTGATAGGTCGGCGTGAGGTCGAACCAGAGTTCGCGCAGGTTGTCCTGGTCGCGACGCCGAGCCTTCAGCACCAGGGCCAGGGTGCCCTCGGCATCGTTGCCGTGGTAGAGCGCGCCGGCGATCTCATGGCGTTGGCTGGACAACCAGACAAAGGCCTCGGTGGCGGAAATGACGCGCCACGGATCACTGGCGATGCCACTTCCTGAGGCCTCGATCACAGCCGTCAGATTGCTCAGCGCCTGCCGGTGGAACTCGCCGCGGGCTTCGTCCCCGGCGGCGAATGCGAGCCGCTGCAGCAGTTCGTGAGCGCGAAGGTCGCCGTAGTAGGCATCGAGCATACCTCGCCCGAGACGGTCGAGATCCTCAGCTCCGTTCTGGCCGCGGGCTTCCCCCTGCAGCGCTTCGAGGCGCGCGAGGCGTGCTGCAAAGTCCTCTCGTCCCAGGAACACTTCAGGCAGCTCGGCCCAGGCGTCGCTCTGGCCGCCGGCGAGCTCTTCGACGAGGCGGTCGTAGCGCTCGGCGTCGGGTTTCTGCCCGGAAGCGGCGCAGCCCTGCAGGCCAAGGGTCAGTGCCAATGCCGACAGCAACGCAAACGCCCGTGCGAACACCCGCACGCAGCCCTCGGGCGAGGCTGGGGCAGGAGACTGGGCGCTGCGCTTGATGCCAGATGGCGTGGGGAAGATCTGCATGGACTTCTGCCTGCTCAATGACGGCGCAATCATAGCAGACTAGCTCCGTAGTCGGCCTGTGGCGTCCCCGGGGGCGGGCCGTCTATAGTCGGTTTTCCGTTTCGACCAGAGGGATACCGTGATGGCACCGTTTCGCAAGCAAGTCGTCATGCCGACCGCGGAGCAGGCGCTGCCGGGGCGCAGCGAAAAGATGCCTGTTCCCGATGAACACTTCGTGCACGGGCGACCCCTGCAGCCGCCGTTCCCGGAGGATACGTCCACGGCCGTGTTCGGTCTGGGATGTTTCTGGGGCGCGGAGCGTTGCTTCTGGCAGACTCCCGGCGTCTGGACGACGGCTGTGGGCTATGCCGGAGGGTACACGCCGAACCCCACCTACGAAGAAGTCTGCAGTGGACATACCGGTCATGCGGAGGTGGTGCTGGTGGTGTTCCGTCCCGCGGAAATCCCTTTCGAAGGGCTGTTGAAGATCTTTCTCGAAGCCCATGATCCGACCCAGGGTATGCGCCAGGGGAATGACATCGGCAGTCAGTATCGCTCCTGCATTCTCACCACATCGCCGCAGCAGGACGCGGTGGCGCGCACCGCGCTGGAACACTACGGGCGGGAACTGGCGGCAGCCGGCCACGGCAGCGTGACCACCGAAGTCGCGCCCTGCGACACGTTCTACTACGCCGAACCCTATCATCAGCAGTATCTGGCCAAGGTGCCCAACGGCTACTGCGGATTGGGCGGGACGGGCGTGCCCTGTCCGGAACTCGCTGCCACCTCCTGACACTGGGCAGGGATGGGCCGGCGCTCGTTTCCCGGGGCACTGGATCAGGGCAGGTCTGCCGTGTGGGTCACGATGAAGTCGAGCAAGGCTTGCATCGATTCATCATCAGGCAGGTTGAGCGTGTGGAAAATGGTGCGGTGGTCGCGCCGGCGCACTTCGATCAGTCGCGGTTCAGCGGTACCCGCCTTGCGCAGGGCTGCTGCGAAGTCGATGTTCTCCGCCTTGCGGGCGTCGTCGTCACCGTCCGCGTAGAGCAGCAGCATGGGTGGCACTTTCGGGTCGATGTGAGCCGCCGGCGAAGCCTGCTCCCAGATCTCGCGGTCTTCGCCCCAGACCGATTTGGGCCTCTCCGTAGCCAGCCTCGGGACGTGGAAGAAGCCGGAGATCGGTGCTGCCCCGCGTAGCCGCTGCCGGTCCGCGCCGGCGGCGGCCAGCCAACGGGCATCCGTGGCCAGCAGTGCTGCCAGGTAGCCCCCGGAGGAGTGCCCCGCCACGATGAGGCGGCGGGGATCGGCACCGAATGTCGATGCGTTCTTCAGGGCCCAGGCCACGGCGGCGGCCGCATCTTCGATGTGGGAAGGATGGCTCACGGCGGGTGAGAGGCGGTGGTTGGGCGCCATGGTGACGATGCCTTCCCGTGCCAGCCGCTGGCCGACGTGGGCCACGAGGGCCTTGTCCCCGAACAGCAGCCCGCCGCCGTGAATGAAAACCAGCAGCGGCGCGCCTTCGGCATCCGCGGGCGCATAGACATCCAGGGTCTGCCGGGCGTCATGGCTCGCGGTGTAGGCGATATCGTGGTGAATGGTCAGGCGCTGGGGCGTGGCGCTGCCCACCGCCAGCATCATTGCCATGGCCAGCAGCAGTTCATTCACCGTAGCTCGCTCCCATGCTGGCGTTGCCGCGATCGCTGGCCATATACGTGTCTTCCTGCGCCATGTCCTGTCCCCTTCCTGATGTTTGCAGGGCATTCTGGCGCTGCATCGTCAGGCTGTCATCCAGGGGGTGTTCTGTGGGAGTCTGCGGGGCGTCCAGAGGCGAGCCGAGCGAGAGCCATGAAGTACAGCGAACTTGATGCGTCGGAGCGGCAGCGGCTGCACGATGCCAACTACCTCAACCTCGGTACGTTCCGCCGTGATGGGACGGTGGTACGCACGCCGGTGTGGTTTGCCGAGGCGGAGGGTTGCTTCTGGGTGTTCACGGCGGGCAATGCCGGCAAGGTCAAACGACTGAACAACGACCCGCGCTGCGAGATCGCGCGCTGTGATGCCTGGGGCGGGCACCTCGGTCCCTGGGTGGAGGCCCACGGCGAACGGGTCCCCGATGCCAAGGCGGCCGCCGAGGGCTACCGGGCCCTGCGCGCCAAGTATGGCTGGCAAATGCTGCTGACGGATGTGCTGTCGAGATTGTCCGGTCGGTTCCATCAGCGTGCCATGCTGCGCATTCGACCGGCGCCCGAGGAGGACTTCGGGAGGCCTTGACGGAGGACATGTGCCGCGCGTGCAGGAGTGCGCCGCAACGCGCTATGCTCGCAGCAGTATTGTCCGCCCTGGGGCGCCCGGCCGGAGCACCGAGCAGAGAGCCTCGCAGGCGGTTCGCAGTCAAGCGGGCTCGGAATGTAAGGAGTCGCTACGTGCCGACCAAGCGTCCTGCCACTTTCGGTGAACTCCGCAGCGCGGGGTTCGACATTCTGCCCATCCGCGAGGAGATGCGCCGCAACCTGATGCGGAAACTCGCCGATGGCGAGGACCTGCTGCCGGGCATGGTCGGTTACGAAGACACCGTCATCCCCCAACTCGAGAACGCGATTCTGGCCGGGCAGGACATCATCCTGCTCGGCGAGCGTGGCCAGGGTAAGACCCGCATCATCCGCTCCCTGACCGGGCTGCTCGATGAGTGGACGCCGGTGCTCGACGGCGTGGAGATTCCGGAAAACCCCTTTGCCCCCATCAGCGCCCAGGCCAGGGCGCTCCTGGCTGCTCAGGGTGACGACGCGCCGATCCGCTGGCTGCATCGCAGCGAACGCTACGGAGAAAAACTGGCCACGCCGGACATCACCATCGCCGATCTCATCGGTGAGGTGGACCCCATCCGCATTGCGGAGGGCCGATACCTCGACGACGAACTGGCGCTGTCCTACGGCCTGATCCCGCGCATCAATCGCGGTATTTTCGCCATCAACGAACTGCCGGACCTCGCCGAGCGGATCCAGGTGGGCCTGCTCAACGTCATGGAAGAGCGGGACGTGCAGATTCGCGGCCACCGTGTCCGTCTGGCGCTCGATGTCTTCATCGTCGCCACGGCGAACCCTGAGGATTACACCAATCGCGGTCGCATCATCACCCCGCTGAAGGATCGCTACGGCGCCCAGATCCGCACCCATTACCCGCAGACCATCGAGCAGGAAATTCGGGTCATGGAGCAGGAGTTCAGCCGGCTCGACATGGGTGAGTACCGGGTGCTGGTGCCCGCGTTCATCAAGGAAATCCTTGCCGAATTGACCCAACTCGCCCGCGTGTCCCCGGACGTCAGTCAGCGCTCCGGGGTGTCGGTGCGCGCCTCGGTCGCCAACTACGAGACCGTGCTGGCCAATGCATTGCGCCGGGCGATTCGTACCGGTGAGCAGGACGTGGTGCCGCGCATCTGCGATCTGCCCTTCGCCCTGGCCTCCATGCTGGGCAAGGTCGAGTTCGAGGCATTCGAGGAAGGCCGCGAACCGCGCATCCTCGCCAAGCTGCTCGATCAGGCCATCAGTGAAGTGTTTCGCCGGCGGGTCGATCTCGACCGCCTCGAAGTGGTGGTGGAGGCCTTTGGCGAGGGCGGCAGCGTCGAGGTCGGCGAGGCGATGCCGAGTTCAGCCTACGCCAAGGTGCTCGAGACCACGGGTATGGCGGATGTGGTGGCGCAGCTGGTCTCGGACGGCAACTCCGCGGTGCGGGCATCAGCCTGCGAACTGGTGCTCGAAGGCCTGCATCTGAACAAGCTCCTGAACAAGGACAGTGTGGCGGGCCAGACCATCTATCGAGGTCATTGACATGCCCATCGGCGGTCAGCGCTTTCGTTACTCGACGTGGGACGGTTCCCAGGCGGATCGCTTCCCGACGGCCGACGAACTCATGAGCGAACTGTCCGAGGATCTGCTGCAGTCCGGCGATCTGCGCTCCGCCCTGAACAACCTCATGCAGCGCGGCTTTCGCATGCAGGGTGAGCCCATGCAGGGATTGCGGGACATGCTCAGGCAGGTTCGCCGCCAGCGCCGCGAGCGGCTCGAACGCTTCGACCTCGGCAGCATCATGGAAGGGCTGCGGGAGGAGCTCGAAGCCATCGTCGAACTCGAACGTGCCACCCTCGATGCCATGAGCGGTGACTCGGCAGACGGCGCCGGCCGCGACAGTTTCGCCCAGTCGCTGATGGGGGACATGGCCGGCGGTAAGCGCGATGTGCTCGATGATCTGCCCGAGGATCCGGCGGCGCAGATGCGTGCGCTGAGCGACTACGAATTCGTCGATCCCGAGGCCCAGAAGCGCTACCAGCAACTCGTCGACGAGCTCAAGCAGGCCATGACCCGGAGCTTCTTCCGGGATGTGGAGAAGATGGTCCGGGAGATGTCCGACGGCGATATCCAGCGCATGAAGGACATGGTGCGCGACCTCAACGCCATGCTGGTCAAGCGCATTGCCGGCGAGGACCCGGATTTCGAAGGCTTCATGGCCAAGTACGGCGACATGTTCGGCGATGATCCGCCGCGCTCCCTCGACGAGCTCATCGAGCAGATGCAGGCGCAGATGGCCGCCATGCAGTCGCTGATGATGTCGCTGCCCACCAGCCAGTACGAGCAGCTGCAGAAGCTGCTCAGCGATCGCCTCGGCGATGCGGAACTCGATGCCGCTTTGCGCAAGCTGATGCAGAAGCTCGACTTCCTCGATCCCGGCAAGGGTCAGCGCTATCGCTTCTCCGGCGACGAACCCATCGACCTCGAATCGGCCATGGACCTGATGGGAGAAATGCAGGGCTTCGATGAGCTCGAAGGTCAACTGCAGGCAGCGCAGATGGACGGGGATCTGACACATGTGGATCTCGATCAGCTGCGGGAGACCCTTGGCGAGGAGGCCGTCGATGCCCTCGAGCAGATGCAGAAGCTGCTCGAGGTGCTCGAGGAGGCCGGCTTCATCGACCGCAACAGCGAAGGCATCGAGCTGACGCCACGCGGCATGCGCATGATCGGGCAGAAGGCGCTCGGGGAGATCTTCAAGGCCCTTCGCCGCCAGAGCCTCGGCAATCATGCGCTGCCGGAGCAGGGGCGCTTCGGCGACCGGGTCGAGGATACCAAGGTCCACGAGTACGGTGATCCCTTCAATCTCCACATGGCGCGCACCCTGCAGAATGCCCTGCGCAGGCAGGGGCCGGGAACGCCGGTGCAGCTTGCCCCGGAAGACTTCGAGATCTACCGCAACGAGACGGTCACCCGTACTGCCACCGTGATGCTGGTGGATCTGTCCTGGTCCATGGAGCTGCGGGGGGCGTTCCCGGCGGCCAAGAAAGTGGCCATGGCGCTGAACAACCTGATCACGTCCGCCTATCCCCGTGACAGTTTTCACGTGGTGGGTTTTTCGGCCTACGCCAAGGAGCTCGCCTCCCACGAAGTGCCGTTTTTGACCGTGGACGAGTACGTTCTCGGCACCAACATCCAGCATGCGCTGCTCATCGCCGAGCGCCTGCTGGCGCGGGAACAGGGCGGATCGAAGCAGATCCTGATGATCACCGACGGCGAACCGACGGCGCACATCGAGCAGGGTCGCGCCCAGTTCGCCTATCCGCCTACGCCGCAGACCATCCGGGAAACGCTGAAGGCGGTGAAGCGCTGCACCCGATCCAACATCACCATCAACACCTTCATGCTCGACGAGAGCCATTACCTGAAGGCGTTCATGGATCAGGTCAGTCAGATCAACGGCGGCCGGGTGTTCTATTCGTCGCCGGAGAAGCTTGGCGAGTATGTCCTGGTGGACTACGTCCAACACAAGCGCAAGGTGCTCGGAGGGCGTTGAGGGGCCGCCTGCATGCGTCCGGCTCTTGACCGGAGGGAAGGGTCCGCGTAATCAAGGGGGTTTTTTCGCCCAGGAGCCTTTCCCCATGTCCCGACGTGAAGCCCTGATCATCGACGGCCTGCGATCCCCGCGCGGCCGCGGCAAGCCCGGCGGCGGGCTGCACCACATTCATCCCCAGCGCTGCATGGCCCAGGTGTTGAACCATCTTCGTGACCGGGTGGGGTTTGATCCCGCCGACGTGGAGGATGTGATTGCAGGCTGCGCCTCGGGTACCGGCGACCACGCCATGGACATCGCGCGCATGAGCGTGCTCGATGCGGGCTGGCCGACGTCCACGCCGGGAGTGACCTTGAACCGCTTCTGCGGCTCCGGCCAGCAGGCGGTCACCTTCGCGGCCATGGGTATTCTCTCAGGTCATCAGGAGCTGGTGATCGGCGGTGGTGTGGAGTTCATGTCGCGGCGTTCGCCGACCCACGTGGATGGCTTCAGCGCCAACAACGACCATCTCTTCGCACAGTATCCACAGGTGCCCCAGGGTATTTCAGCCGACCTGATCGCCACCCTGGAGGGTTTCAGCCGCAGCGACTGCGATGCCTATGCGGTGGAGAGTCAGCGTCTGGCGGCAGAGGCCATCGCGGAGGGCCGCTTCGCCCGCTCGGTGGTGCCCATCCTCAATGACGATGGCAGCGTGGCCCTCGATCACGATGAGCATCCGCGTCCCGGCACCACGCTCGAGGCGCTGTCCGGCCTGAAAGCCTCCTTCGTAGAGATGGGTGCAGCCCGGGCCGAGGGGCGGAACAGAACCTACGATGAATATGCCCTCTCGGCCTATCCGCAGCTCAGTGCCGTGGACCACGTCCACCACGGCGGCAACTCCTCCGGTGTGGTGGATGGCGCCAGCGCCCTGCTGCTGGCATCCAACGACTATGCGAAGGCGCACGGACTGAAGCCCCGGGCGCGCATCGTCATGTCGGCGACCGCCGGCAGTGAACCCGTCATCATGCTCACGGCCCCCGCACTGGCTGCAAAACTCTGCCTGCAAAAGGCCGGCATGACTGCGGCCGACATCGACCTCTGGGAAGTCAACGAGGCCTTCGCCTCGGTGGTGCTGAAATTCCTCCAGGAGATTGACGTCCCGCGGGATCGCTTCAATGTCAACGGTGGGGCCATTGCTCTGGGTCATCCCATCGGCGCCACCGGCGGTATGCTGATCCAGACTGTGCTCGACGAACTCGAGCGGCGTGATCTCAGCACCGCCCTGATCGCCATGTGTACTGGTGGGGGTATGGGTACCGCCACCATCATCGAACGGATTTGAGATAGAGGTTCGAAGCATGCGCAGCCTGATGTCCCTGCTTTTCCTGGTTCTGTTTTCACTGCCTGCCGCCGCGACGGTGGGCTGGCCGGATACGGATTACGATCCGGCCATTCCCACCCTCGATGAGGTGGTGGGGCATGCCCCCGGCGCCCGGTTGACCACGTCGGCAGATGCCCAGCGTTACCTGGCGGCCCTGGCCGAAGCGGCGCCGGAGCGGACCCACCTGGTAGAGTACGCCCGCAGCTGGCAGGGGCGACCACTGTCCTACCTGCTGATAGCCAGTCCGGAGCGCATCGCCGACCTGGAGGCGATCCGCTCCGGCATGAAGCGCCTGGCCCACCCCCGGGACCTCGATGATGCGACGGCCCGATCCCTGATCGACGCGCTGCCGGCCGTAGTCTGGCTGGCCTACGGTGTGCACGGCAACGAGATCTCTTCCACCGATGCGGCGCTGCATACGGCCTACCATCTGCTCGCTGCACGCGATGACGCGGACGTCACGCGCATGCTGTCGGAGACGTTGGTGGCCATCGATCCCGATCAGAATCCGGATGGCCGGGAGCGGTTCGTACACCACTACGTTCAGACCGAGGGCATTGCCCCGGCAGCCAGTGCCATTGCCGCCGAGCGCCGTGAGCCCTGGCCCAATGGCCGCAGCAACCACTATCTGTTCGACATGAACCGGGACTGGCTCGGGCTGACCCAGCCGGAGACCCGTGGCCGCGTGGCCACCTTTCAGCAGTATTTTCCGCTCATTCACGCCGATATCCACGAGATGGGCACGGACACCAGCTACTACTTCCCGCCGCCGGCGGAGCCCTTCAATCCGCATCTCACGCCAGCCCAGCTCGAGCGCCTCGAGCGCGTGGGGCGCAACATCGGGGATCACTTCGATCGCTTCGGTTTCGATTACTTCACGCGGGAGATCTTCGATGCCCTGTATCCGGGCTATGGCGACAGCTGGCCAGCCTTTCAGGGCGCGGTGGGCATGACCTTCGAGATGGCCTCCGCCCGCGGCCTCGCGGGTGAACGCCGCGACGGCAGCGTCGTCACCTATGCCGACGGTGTCCAGCGCCACTTCGTCGCCAGCATCGCCACGGTGGACGCGGCCGCCCGGCTGCGCCGCGAACTGCTCGAAGGCTTCCTGGAGTATCGACGGTCAGCCGTCCGCGGCGCCCACGGCGGGCCCCGTGAGTACCTGCTGCCGGCCACGAGGGATCCTGAGGCGGCCCATGCGTTTGCCCAGCGGCTGCTCGCACACGGCATCGAGGTGCGTCAGACCGGCAGTGCCACACGGGCCTGCAACGTGGATCTGCCGGCCGGGTCCTACCTGATCAGTTCCCGGCAGGGGGCCGGACGTCTGGTCCGCACCCTGCTCGATGACGACAGCCCCATGGCCGAGGCGTTTGTTGCCGAGCAGGAGCGGCGGCGTGCCCGTGGTCTCGGCGTCGAACTCTACGACATTCTCGGCTGGGCGCTGCCACGGCTCTACAACCTGCCGGTGACGCCCTGTGACCGGGCCGTGGCGGGAGATGCGAGGGCGGTGACTGCAGAGGATGCCTTCGAGGTGCAACCTCCGTCCCGTGCCGACGTGGCCTATCTGGTGCCCTGGGGCACTCGCGCTGCCGGACGCTTCCTCACTGCGGCGCTGCGGGACCAACTCGTGATCCGGGGTGCGGATGCTCCCATGACGCTTGCCGGTCGCGAGTATGCCCGCGGCACCCTCGTCATTCGGGTGGCTGACCATCCGGAGCTGTCGGCAGCAGCCCTGCACCAGCGGGTCAGCCGTCTGGCTGCAGCGAGTCGCGCCGAAGTGCTGGCGCTGGACAGCAGCTGGAGTACTGCCGGTACGTCATTCGGCAGCAGCAATGTCCCGCGTCTGCATGCTCCGCGCATCGCGCTGGCCTGGGATGTCCCGACGCGCTCCCTGTCCGCCGGGCATACACGCCATGTCCTGGAGCGGCAGTTCGGCTATCCGGTGGAGCCGGTTCGGGTGGCCCATCTGGGCGCGCCGGAACTCGATCGCTTCGACGTGCTGATTCTTCCTGACGGCGGCCATTATGGGGCAGTGCTCGGACAGGCGGGTGTGGAACGGCTGCGGGACTGGACCCGGCGGGGTGGAACGTTGATCGGTCTGGCGGGTGCGGTGGATTTCCTGGCATCGGATGCGGCCAGGCTGCTGCCGGCGCAGCGTGAGATGGCCCTGAATACGGCTGAGGCCCACGCCCCGGGCAACGACCGTGTCGCAGGCATGGAGATCCAGAATGCCGACAGCCTGGCTGTTGCCGAGGCTCCGAGTCAGGCCGATCCGGACTGGATTCCCGGGGTCGTCATGCGGGGGCATGTGGATCCCGACCACTGGCTGACCGTGGGGCTGGCCGACCCGCTGTACTTCATTGTCGAAGGCAATCGGGTGTATCGGCCGCTGCGTCAGGAGCAGGGGGCCAACGCGGTGCACTTTGCCGACCGGAAGGAACTGCTGGCCAGCGGCCACCTGTGGGAGGAGAACCGCCTGCAGTGGGCCTACAAACCGGCGGTCATGGTGGCGTCCGAGGGCGCGGGGGTAGTGGTGGGTTTCACTACCGATCCCAACTACCGTGGCTTCATGGACGGCTTGAACGTGCTGTTCATCAACGCCGTCTTCCGGGGACCGGCGCATACCGATCGCCTGCGTTGAATCGGGATCGCTATCGGGATCGAAAACGATTTCGATAGCGATCCCGACAACCCGCTGTCACACCCCAAGCTCGTTGAACATCGCCCGGATGTCGTCGGCGAAGCGCAACAGGCGTTCCTTCGGTCGATGGTTTGTTCGCGAACAGCGTCGACGGGGTTTGGGTGAGTTTCGCCAGATTCTGGCGGGATTGGCTGTGTCGCACCGGAGGCTGCACCTGCCTGTCAGGATGTGGCAAGGTGCTCTCTGCCGCACATCGAACGCTGCATACGGACACGCCGCACGCGACATAACGGAGGTCGACCGCCATGACTGATGACCATGAAGTTCCACCATCCGAGGCGATCAGCGATCCGGCGCGTCGCCGTCTGCTCATCGGCGGGGCCGGTCTGGCCGGTGCGGCGCTGACTGCCACAGCGGTGCATGCGACCGGACGCACCCGCAAGGAGGGGCGCTATGCGGGTCAGGTGGTGCTCATCACCGGTGCGACGTCGGGCATCGGCGAGGCGACGGCCCATGCCTTTGCTCGTGAGGGTGCGAAGGTCTGCTTCTGCGGTCGGCGTGAGGAGCGCGGTGCGACCGTGCAGGCCGCTATTCGTGACAGCGGCGGCGAGGCCACTTTCGTCCGTGCCGACGTCCGCGAGGACGGGCAGGTGGCAGCGCTGGTGGCGGCCTGCGTCGAGCGTTACGGCGGGATCGACATTGCCTTCAACAACGCCGGCATCGCCGGCCCCCGAGGCGCCTTCGATGAGATCGATCTCGACGGCACCGAGGGTTATGCCGATGTGTTCCGGACCAACGTCGATGGGGTGTTTTACGCCATGCGGCATGAAATTCCGGTGATGCGGGCAGCGGGTGGTGGCGTGATCGTCAACACCGGTTCCATGCTGTCCCATCGGGGTTCGAGCTTTGCCGGGGCCTATGCCGGTTCCAAGCATGCAGTGATTGGTCTCACGCGCTCGGCGGCTGCCGCGGAAGCGGGTGACGGCATCCGGGTGGTCAGCGTGTCCCCCGGCGGGGTGGAGACGGAGCTGTTGCGGCGGTTTCTCGGTGGTTCTCTGGAGGGCGCCGGCCGCAACAATCCCATGGGCCGCATCGCCCAGCCCGAGGAAGTGGCTGCCGTGGTGCTGAACCTGGTGGCGCCGGAGAACACCTTCCTCAACGGTGACGATGTGAAGATCGACGGCGCTTCCTCAGCTTGACGGCCTCAGGCCGCGCCGTCGCTTCCTTCAGCTTCAGGTGCGCAGCGAGCGAAAGGACCCACGCACTTCCTCGACGAACACTTCCGGCTGTTCGAAGGCCGCGAAATGCCCACCTTTGGGCGGCTCGGACCAGTGAATGATGTTCTTGAAACGCTTGTCCGCCCAGCGCCGTGAGGTGCGGAAGATTTCCTTGGGGAACACCGTCAGACCGGCCGGCAGCGTCACCTCCGATGTGTTGAGGTTGCCGAAGCTCTCCCAGTACAGCCGCCCGGATGAAGCGCCGGCGTTGTTCAGCCAGTAGATCATGACATTGTCCAGCAGTTCGTCCTTGCTGAGGACGTTCTCCGGGTGGCCATCGCAGTCCATCCAGGACCAGTACTTCTCGATGATCCAGGCCGCCTGTCCCACCGGTGAGTCCGCCAGGCCATAGCCCAGTGTCTGGGGCCGGGTGGACTGCTGCTTGGAATAGCCGGAGTCCCAGTCCTGATAGTGCTTGATGCCGGCCAGTGCGGATTGTTCGGCCGGCGTCAGATCACTCATTGTCTCAGGGTCGGGCGGTGCGATGGGCATGTTCAGGTGGATGGCCTGACAGGCACCCTTGTCCTGGATGGCGATCATGGTGGTCACCAGCGCGCCCCAGTCCCCGCCCTGGGCCAGGTAGCGGTCATAGCCCAGGCGACGCATGAGCACATCCCAGGTCTCGGCGATTTTTTCCACACCCCATCCCGGGCTGGTCGGCTTGTCGGAGAAGCCATAGCCCGGGAGGGAGGGGCAGACCACGTGAAACGCGTCCGCCGGATCACCGCCGTGGCTGGCCGGATCCGTCAGGGGCCCGATCACCTTGTGGAATTCCATCACCGAGCCCGGCCAGCCGTGGGTGATGAGCAGCGGCAGGGCGTTCTCGTTGGGTGAGCGGACATGCAGGAAGTGGATGCCGAGATCGTCGATTTCGGTGCGGAACTGGGGAAAGCTGTTGAGCAGCTTCTCGGCGCGGCGCCAGTCGTACTGTTCCTGCCAGTAGCGGGCGAGCTCCCGGGTGTAGGCCAGGGGGATGCCCTGGGACCAGTCATCCGGGGTTTCCGGATCCGGCCAGCGCGTCCGCGCCAGCCGCTCGGTGAGATCCTTTAGATCGGCTTCGGGAATGTCGATTCTGAAGGGGGTAACGGTGTTGCTCACGATGCGCTCCTGCCAGCTTGCGGGGTTCAGCCCGCAAGCTATCACAGCTGACGCGCAACGCGCGCGTCAGGGTCGCAACCTGAATCCGACGTGCACCTGCCGTCCGGGCGTGGTGTAGCCGAGTACGTCCTGATAATTCTCGTTGCCGAGATTGTCGCCCCGCAGGAAAAGTTCGAGACGGGGGCTGGCGGCCCAGCTCGCCGCGGCGTGAATCAGCACGTAGTCGTCCAGATCCACCCGGGTGGCCGGGAAGGTGGCGAAGGAGAGATCCTCGCGCTGGCCGGTCCAGATCACATCGCCGCGCAGCCTAAGGCGGTCGTTGGCGAAGGCACGGGTCAGGCTGACGGCTCCACTGTGGCGCGGCCGGCGCAATTCACGGATCTGACCGCCGGCGGGTTCCGGTTCCGAGGCGTCGAGCCAGGCGTAGCGCGCGGTCAACGTGGTCGCGGCATCCGGCCTCAGGGTGACGCGTGCCTCGACGCCCTCCCGGCGGCTGTTGCGATCGCGATTGCGCGCCGTGAACGCCCCGGTGCCGACGTCGAATACGAAACCGTCGATCTCACGCTCGAGGCGGGCGCGGTGCCAGAGCAGTTCGAGCTCGGCCCGATCATCGAGGAATGCCCGGGTCCAGCCGAGTTCCAGTGCCCGGGACCGCTCGGGATCGAGGTCGGGGTTGCCCTGGAAGGTATCCGGCGTGAATCCGAAACGTTCCGTGAAGGCGGGGTTTTTTACCGCGGTGGCGTAGGTCGCCCAGGCGACGCCGAGTTCGGCCGGCAGCGCCGCGCGAATGCCGGTGCGCCAGGTGGTGGCGTTGGAGAAATCGCTGTTCCAGTCCTGGCGGAGGGCGGCCATGAGGTGGATGTCATCCGCAGGCGTGGCGCGCCACTCGACGAGACCGGCATGCTGCCGCAGACGCTGATCCTGATTGGGATCGCCGAAGTCCGTGGCCTGACCGCGCTGGCGGAACCGCTCCTGTTCGGTCTCCAGCGCGAAGATGAGCTGCTGGCTGCCGCCGACGGCGTGTTCGAAGGCATAGGCGGACTGGGCCACGGCGCGGAAGCGTCGACCCAGGCGGGCGTCGGTGGCGGTACCGTCAGCGAAATCCTTGTGGCGGGAACCGAGGGCCTCGACGGTCAGGCGGTGACGCCAGTCCTCAGTGGGGGTGAAATCCAGGTGCATGCCCGAGATGACCCGACGGATGTCGGATTCGCGATCACCATCCACCGGCAGAAAGTCCGGTGCGGCGGTCGGATCGAACTCCACGCTGGCATCGAAGCCGCGGACGGTTCCGGTGAGCGTCAGGTCTGGCGTGATATCGAGGCTGCCGCGAAGATTGAGGGTGGTCACGGTGTAGCCGTCGGAGTCGCCGGGGCCCACGGCGATGTTCTCGCCGCGGGTATCGTAGTGATCGGCGATCATCGTGATCTGTCCCTGCTCGGTTGTGGTGCCTGCACCGAGGGTGATTTCCCGGGTGCTGCGGCTGCCCACACCCGCCCGCAGTTCGAGGCCGTCGATGGTAGGCGTCCGCAGGTGCAGGGCACCGGCCACGGCGTCGCTGCCCCAGAGGGCGCCGCTGGCGCCGGGCAGCAACTCGATGGCCTCCACGGTCGGGCCGCGGACGTGGGCGAAGTCGTAGGCCGACCCGATGGCGGGATCATTGACCTTGAATCCGTCGATGCGAACCTGAATGTGGTCCGCTTCCGAACCACGGATGCGCACCTGAGTGAGCGTCCCCGGGCCCCCGCTGCGCGACAGGGCGGTGGTGGGCAGGGTACGCAGCAGGTCCGTCAGGAACGGGGATTCGGTATCGCGGAGGTCGGTAGCCGAGATGATCTGGGCGGCGCCGGGGAGCTCGCCGGGCGTGATCGGCGTTCGGCTGCCGAGGACGATCAGGGTGTCGATGCCATTATCGGCAGCAGGGGCCTCGGCGGTAGCGGCGGGCAGGGAACTGAAGGTCACGACGACTGCGAGCAGCAGGCGGACGGATAGCGGTTGAAGCATGGGTCAGGCTCCGGCCCGGCGCCCCCCGCACCGGCCCATTCGGGCGCGCGGGTTTGGCTGGACTCGGGGCGGGCCCGAACGTCCACAGCGCCGCCCGCCGCGCGCTTTGGGTAACACACCGGGCCGGTCTCCGGGCTCGCGAGCTGGAGCGCGTGAACGCTCCGGATTCGATGCCTTCCCACTCCGGCCGGCGGAAGATTCCGCTGGTGCGAAAGCAGTGGCTGCTGATCGAACCTGACTCGCCTACCGTTGCGGGGGCAGCGTCGGCATTGGACCGACTTCCCGATTATCCACCTCAAAGAGGCAGCACCGCGGCGTGATGAGGCGTGGATTCTAGACCGAAGCGCGGCGTGTGTGCACGCGCTGCGCACATGTAGGCATGAATGGCGTGCATGCTCACAAGATCGCGACACGCCGTCGAGCGATAAGCCCTGTGGGAGAGCGCTATTTCGCGCAGCGAAATGCGCCGATCTGGGAGG
>JAFIFL010000063.1 GCA_020832055.1 Gammaproteobacteria bacterium | reverse complement strand
GGCCAGCTGGTTTGGGGGGGGGGGGGGGGCTGGGGTGGTTGTTTGGGCGCGGGGGGGTAGGTAGCCGCGGGCGCGGCGGGGGGGCCCCGGGCCGCCCACTTCGAGGTCGTGACGGGTCAATTCGGCAGTCAGGGGCGCGTAGAGGCCTTCGAGGTAACGCCGGGCGCGGGTCATGACCGTTCGAGGTCGCTCAGCAGGCGCTCCTTGGCGGCATTGATGCGTGCCGCGAGCTCGTCGGTGCCACCGTGGTCAGGGTGAAATTTCTGCATCAGGCGCCGATGGGCGGCGGTGATGGCGCGGCGGTCAGGGTCGCCTTCGAGTCCCAGAATGCGCAGCGCCTCCTTGCGGCTCGGGTCGCCATGACTTCCAGCGTGCTCGCCGGTGTCACGGCCGCCGTAGCCGCTGGCGCTCGCCTCCCGCCACGTCGGGCCATGACTGCGGTCGAGCCAGGTTTCGAGCAACCGGGCGGAGTCCTGATCCTCGCGCTGGTAGTGGGCCAGCAGTTCGAGCTGCTCAGCCAGGGAGAGGTCGGCCAGGTCAGCACCGGCGTGGGGGCCGTCGACGATGCGGCCCTCGAGTTCGCCACTGCCATGGTCGAGTTCCATGTGCAGGAAACGGCTCGTCACCGCCGAGCTGCGATCACCGCCGCCACCCGACCCGCCACCAGGAAAGGGCGTGGGCCCCGCACTGCCGCCGAGTCTCTGCATCAGGCGCATCAGGCCGAGGGTGCCGAGGATTTTCATGGCCAGCGGCAGACCCATGGCCAGGGCGGCGGCGATCCAGTGCAGGCGGCCTGTGGCCACCAGGGCCAGCAGGCCGATGAGGCCGAAGGCGATGCCGCCGGCGACCAGCAGCTGGCGTGGCGGCGGCCGATAGCGCAGCCACAGCAGGCGCAGTAGGGCAGCGACGAAGACAGCGACCAGGAACAGCAGCAGAATCCTGATCATTCACGCAGATCCTCGAGCAGCCCGGCGGCATGGCCGTGGCGGCGGGCGAAGTCCTCCAGCGCGGGCCTGCCGCCGCTGGCGAACACGGCCACGGCAGCGAGAAGCTCCTTCAGGCGGGCGGCGGCATCGACTGAGAAGGGCGCATAGGCACCGCCGGCGGCGCGGGCCATGTCGCGGAAACACTGGCTGGACCGGGCACCTTCGTGGAACACGAACAGCGGGGTGCCGAGCAGACCGAGTTCTCCGGCCAGCCCGCAGAGGCGGTCGCAGTCCTCTTCGATGCAATCACCGACGAATACCAGGGCGCTGATGCGCTGGCGGCGGGTTTCGTCCAGCGCGTAGCGCAGGACGCGCTCGATCTGCGTCTGACCGCCCATGCAACGGACACGGGCCATGCGCCGGGCGAGATCGCGGCCGTCGCTGACCCAGCCGGAGTGGCGGAACTCGCGGAACCCCCGGTAGAAGCACAGCTCCAGCTGCAATCCACCGGTGGCCGCAGCGGCTTCGAACATGTCGCCCTGGAGGGTGCAGGCCAGATCCCAGGTGGGTTGGCGGCTGGCGGTGGCGTCCAGGGCAAACAGCAGGCGTCCAGGCTGACCGGACACCGGCGGCCGGGCCTGGACTTCTGCCAGAAAGGCATCGACGTCGCGATGTGCCGGCGGTTTGGAATCATGGGTCATGGCGATTCTCACTGCGGCTGCGGGTGCGCAGCCCTGGGCACTTGGCTATGCTCTGGCTATCGATGGCACGGACCAAGGATTGCGGCATCATCTCATGGAGCAGGAAGAGATCAGCAAGTGGCTCGAAGAATTGCGAACAGAACACCGCGATCTCGATGACCTCACCCGGATGTTGCACGAGAGTGTGTATCCGGATCGGATGCAGCTGCAACGACTCAAGAAGCGCAAACTCAGGCTCAAGGATATGATCGCTGCCCTGGAAAGCAAACTCATTCCCGACCTCGACGCCTGACATGCCCACGTCGCTGGCCGACAAGCTGGTGGTGGCCATCTCCTCCCGGGCGCTGTTCGACCTCGATGCCAGCAATCAGGTCTTCGAGGCGGAGGGCGTGGCCGCCTACCGCCAGTACCAGATCGAGCACGAGGACGAGATTCTCGAGCCCGGCGATGCCTTTCCCCTGGTCCGCAAGCTGCTGCGGCTGAATGAATTGCTGTCCGAGCGTCAGCCGGTGGAAGTCATTCTCCTGTCCCGGAACACGGCGGACACCGGACTGCGCATCTTCAACTCCATCCAGCACCATGGTCTGAACATCGCCCGGGCCGCCTTCTGTGGTGGCGGCAATCCCTATCGCTACGTCTCGGCCTTCGGCTGCGATCTGTTCCTCTCCACCGATGCCCACGATGTGGCCCAGGCGCTGGCCAACGGAGTGGCTGCGGCAACCATTCTGCCCTCCAAGGCCGTCGCCAACCCGGATGAGGAACTGCGGCTGGCCTTCGACGGGGATGCCGTGATCTTTTCCGACGAGGCGGAGCAGGTGTTTCAGAGCAAGGGGCTCGAGGCCTTTTCGGCCAGCGAGCGCGAGGCCGCCAGGCAGCCCCTCGACGGTGGGCCATTCCGTAACCTGCTGGCGGCGCTGCACCGGATCCAGCGCGAGTTCACGCTCGGTGACTGCCCCATCCGGACCGCGTTGGTCACGGCGCGCTGCGCGCCGGCCCACGAGCGCGTGATCCGCACCCTGCGGGCCTGGGACGTGCGCCTGGACGAGTGCCTGTTCTTGGGTGGGCTGGACAAGGGGGCGTTCCTGAAATCCTTCGGCGCCGACATCTTCTTCGACGACCAGCACAGCCATTGTGCATCGGCCAGTGCCCACGTTACGGCAGGCCATGTACCCCACGGGATCAGCAATGCGGGTCTGATGAATCGCGAGAGGGGGAGTGGGTCGTGAAGCTGCAGCAGCTGCGCTACATCTGGGAGGTGGCCCACCACGACCTCAACGTCTCGGCCACGGCCCAGGCCCTCTACACTTCGCAGCCAGGGATCTCCAAGCAAATCCGGCTGCTCGAGGACGAGATGGGGGTGGAGGTCTTCGCCCGCTCAGGCAAGCATCTCACCCACGTCACGCCGGCAGGCGAGGTCATCATCGAGATGGCGGGGGAGATCCTGCGCAAGGTGGAAAACATCAAGCGCGTCGCCCAGGAGTTCAGCAACGAGACCAAGGGCTCGCTGTCCATCGCCACCACCCACACCCAGGCCCGCTACGCGCTGCCGCCGGTGATCAAGGGTTTCCGGGAGCGCTATCCGGACGTGGCGCTGCACATGAATCAGGGCTCACCGGTGCAGATCGCCGAGCTCGCGGCCAGCGGCCAGGCGGACTTTGCCATTGCCACCGAGGCCCTCGAGCACTTCACCGACCTCATCATGATGCCCTGCTATCGCTGGAACAGGGCCATCGTCGTCCCCAGGAATCACCCCCTCGCGCGCAGCGAGAAACCGACCCTGGAAGAAGTGGCGGCTCATCCCATCGTCACCTACGTGTTCGGCTTCACCGGGCGCTCCAAGCTCGACGAGGCCTTCAATGCCCGCAGTCTGACGCCGAGAGTGGTATTTACCGCCACCGACGCGGACGTGATCAAGACCTATGTCAGGCTCGGCCTGGGTATCGGCATCCTCGCGGCCATGGCCGTGGACCCGAAGCTCGATGCTGATCTGGTGGCGATTCCCGCCGGGCACCTGTTCGAGGCCAGCCATACCCACATCGGCTTCCGCAAGGGCACGTTCATGCGCCGTTTCATGTTCGATTTCATCGAACATTTCGCGCCCCATCTGACCCGTGATCTGGTGGAAGAAGTGGTGGCGCTGCCCAACCGCAGCGAGCGGGAGGCACTGTTCGAGGATATCGAGCTGCCGGAACGCTGAAGCGGCTGCCAGCTTGTGGGCGCATTTCGTCTGGAACGAAATGCGTCGCACGCAGTGCGCCGCGAAGCGAAATGCGCCGATCGGCATGACGTGCAGCGAAGGCAGCGACATCAGTTTCGGCAGAGCGCTTCGAGATCGGCCCAATCGCTGTGCGATTAGGGCCTTCCCACAAGTGAGGGGACGCAGCCAGTGATTTTTGCGACTCAGATGTAGTCGAGATCCGGATTGTCGTCGAGGATGTCGCGGGCGGCGTCGCTGGCCTTGCCTTCCTTGCCGCCGAGGACTTCCTTGGCGAACTTGAAGTAGACCGTCCAGACCTTGCGCTCGCCGCCGTCTTCCACCACGAAGAACGGTGCCCGGCTGACGCCGAGATCGGCCGCGAGCACCATGCCCGGGGAGGTGGGGTCGCGCTCGTCGGCGATCAGCACCTCGTCGATACGGTCGATCTGACCGGTATCTTCGAGACGCTGCTGGACATCGCCGCACTTCCGGCAGGGGCTGCCGTCAGCGAGGATCTTCTTGACGAAGGTGATCTTCATGCGCTCTCGCGGACAGGCTTGATGTCCGCCTCACGGATGTTGGTGATGTGCAGTCCGCACTCCTTCTGGGTGGCGGCTTCCCACCACCAGCGGCCTGCCCGCTCATGCTCGTGGGGAGCGACCGGCCGGGTGCAGGGTTCGCAGCCGATGCTCTTGAAGCCGCGCTGATGCAGTTCATTGTACGGCACCTGATACTCGGCGATGTAGGCCCAGACCTGCTCTGAACTCCAGTTTGCCAGCGGGTTGAACTTCACCAGCTGGTGTCCCGGTCCCGAGAACGCGCGATCGACCTGCACCACCGGCACCTCGGCCCGGGTGGGGCTCTGATCCCGGCGCTGGCCGGTGATCCAGGCGTCCACGGTGGCCAGTTTGCGCCGCAGGGGCTCGATCTTACGAATGGCGCAGCATTCCTGGTGGCCGTCGCGGTAGAAGCTGAACAGGCCCTTCTCGCGGACCAGCTGCTGAACCGCCTCGGCGTCCGGGAACATCAGCTCGATATCGAGGCCGTAATGGTCGCGGACCTTGTCCAGGTAGCGATAGGTCTCCGGATGCAGCCGCCCGGTGTCCAGGCAGAAGATCTGCACTTCGTCACCGAGGTCGGCGACCATGTCCACGAGCACCACGTCCTCGGCGCCGCTGAAGGACAGGGCGACGCTGTCGAAGCCGGCGACGGCTTCCCTGATGATGTCGCGCGGGTCGGCCTGCTCCAGGCGACTGGCCGCAGTTTCGACGTCATAGGCCATGGGGCGTACTCCTGGACGATGCGAGGTGCAAACGGTAGCAGTCTGGTCGCCAGCATCTAAATACATTCGCGCCATAAGCTAATCCGCCAACGTGAGGTAGACTTTGCGGCGATCGACCTAGTGTCCCCCGTTTACTGTCTGAAGGAGCCGTGTGTGAACATCCTCTGCCTCGACCTCGAAGGGGTCTTGATCCCCGAAATCTGGATCGGCGTTGCCGAGCGTACCGGCATCGAGGCGTTGAGGCTCACCACCCGCGACATCGCCGACTACGACGAACTGATGCAGCATCGGCTGAAGATCCTGGCCGAGCACGACCTGAAACTGGCGGACATCCAGGACGTGATCGCCGGCCTGAGCCCGCTGCCGGGCGCAGCGGACTTCCTCGACTGGGCCCGCGCCAGGCTGCAGGTGGCCATCCTCTCGGACACGTTCTACGAGTTCGCCGGCCCCCTCATGGCCCAGCTCGGCCAGCCCTTCCTGTTGTGTCACAAGCTCGAAGTCAACCCCGAGGACCGGCTGGTGGGGTATCGCCTGCGCCAGAAGGACCCCAAGCGCATGGCCGTGCGGGCCTTCCACGACCTGCGTTACAAGGTGATCGCCGCCGGCGACTCCTTCAACGACACCGCCATGCTCGATGAGGCGGATGCAGGATTCTTCTTCTCTGCGCCCGAATCCATCGCCCGCCAGTTCCCCCAGTTCCCGCCCACGGCGACCTACGCAGAGCTGCAGGCCCGGATCGAGGAGACCATGGCGGGTTTCGAGCGAGGTTCCTGAATCCGCTCCCGGAGCTTCCGGCTGGCGCTCAGCCGAAGGCCGTCGGAGTCATGAGACGCGGGAAGTCATCCGCCACCATCCGCTTGGGCCACAGGAACTGCAGACGGCAGAAACTGAGTTTCCACTGGCCCTCGACCCGGGTGAAATTCTCATCGTAGATGCCGTACCAGACCACTGGATCGGTGCGGGGATCGGGCTCGTTGGAGATGTCGTGCAGGTAGGTGCGGGCGATGGCCGTGTCGGGTCCGGTGAGTTCGATCCACATGTTGGTGGTGGCATGGAAGCCTCCGTAGGGAATGGCGTCCTTGAAGACGGCCTGCCAGCCCGCGTGGATTGCCGCCTTGCCCGTCCAGGTCCCGTAGGGGCCGAATTCGCAGATGGCATCCTCGGTGAGGATCTCGACCAGGGCATCGATATCCCGGGCGTCCATTAGCTGCGAGTACATGTTTTTCACTTTGCGGATCTTTTCTATGTCGAGCAGCTTGCGAAGGTCGGCCATCTCTTCGGCGGTGAAGGCATCAGTCGTCATGGGTATTTCTCCGTTTCCAGTCATGCGTGAAGGTCAAACGGAGATTAGCATGTTGCGCAGGCTGGGCTATGAAGTACGTGGGCCGATCAGCGCCCCCACCTTGTGGTGGATCTCCGCCCACTCCTCGGCGCACACGGAGTCGGCGACCAGACCGCCACCGCCCCAGCAGTAGAGCCTGTCGTCCTGGGCGAGCAGGGTGCGGATGGTGATGGAGGAGTCCATGCGGCCGCGGCCGTCGACCATGAACAGGCTGCCGCAGTAGGGGCCGCGGGCGTGGGTTTCGAGTTCGTCCGCCCCCTCATGGCCCAGCTTGGCCAGCTCCTCCCGCTATGCCACGAGCTCGCGATCGACCCCGAGGGCCGGCTGGTGGGCTATCGCCTGCGGCAAAAGGTACCCAAGCGCATGGCCGCGGGGGCCTTCCAGGACCTGCGGAACAAGATGGTTGCTGGCGGCGACCCCTTCGATGACGCCGCCATACCCGCCTCCGTTCCGCGCAGGCTCGGTACGGCCGTTGTTGTGAGGGCTAAATCCTGGACAGAACGTGATCGGCAGTCCGCCAGGCCACCGCGTGGCAGCGACGAGCGCCGCAAGCTTGCGGCATGCCCCTGGACCTGAAATTGTGGCATCGTCCGTGGTGTGTGGGTGACCAGCCTGGGGCGGGCTGGCCGGAACAGGGATCGGGGGCGCGGGAATGGATATCCAACAGGTGGCGATTCCGGTTGCGCGCTACCGGTTCAGGTTTCGCGCGCTCTCCCGCATCGCATTGCCGCCCTTTTCGGGTTCCACATGGCGCGGTGTGTTTGGCATGGCGCTCAAAGACAGCGTCTGCGTGACGCGCCAAGCTACGTGCCATCGGTGCCTTTTGGTTCGGCACTGCAGCTACAGCTATCTCTTCGAGACACCACCACCACCTGATACCGAGAAGATGCGTCGCTACAACGCGGCGCCGCACCCCTTTCTCATTGAACCTCACAGCGACGTGGAGATTCGCGCCAACGAATCCTTTGGGGTGGATGCGGTCCTGATCGGCAAGGGCAACGACTATTTGCCATTCGTCGTGCACGCGCTGAGGGCTGCAGGCGAGCAGGGAATCGGGAGGGCCAACGGACGGTTTGTGCTGGAGTCGCTTGCGCTGGAGGCAGGCTCAAGGTGGCGTGAATTCTATGCGCCAGGGGATGCGCTCGAGATTCCCGACCCAACTCTGATCGAGGCGGCGGAATGCCCCCAGCGGGTCAGGGTCGTCCTCCAGACGCCATTGCGGCTCCAGCGGCAGGGAAGGTTGCTCGATGCCGAGCGCTTCGAATTTCCCGCATTTTTCAGCTCCATCCTCCGACGCCTGTCCATGCTGCGCTACTTCCATACCGACACACCTCTCGAGGTGGACTTCAAGGGCTTGACGCGGGCTGCCTCGGGGATATCTCCGACCGCCCGGGACCTGCGTTGGTTCGACTGGAATCGATACTCGAATCGCCAAAAACGAGCACTGGAAATGGGGGGGCTGCTCGGTAGCTTCGTGCTCGAAGGCCCAGGGCTCGAGCCCTATTGGCCGTATCTCGTGGCCGGCGAACAGATTCACACCGGGAAGGGCACCGTGATGGGCCTGGGTCGTTATCACCTCGAAGTGATGGCGTAGTCGGCGTGAGCAACGACAGTGCTGCTGGATATGCGCGCCGAGTCCTGCTTGCGGTCACCGGTCTCAGTGCTCAGGTGGTCACAGAAACCCTGTATGCTTTGACAGTGATGAGCGATCAGCCATGGGTGCCAACCGAAGTGCATCTGCTGACCACCGAGCGTGGTGCCGAGAATGCACGGCTCAAATTGCTGTCGCATCAACCCGGCTGGTTCCATCGGCTCACCCGGGACTACGGACTGCCGCCGATCTGTTTCGATGCGGAACGCGTCCACGTCATTCGCGGAGAAGAGGGGCAGTCGCTGGCGGATATTCGTGACGATCAGGACAACCGAGCCGCTGCCGACTACGTCGCGGATTGGGTTCGGAGACTCACCGCCGACGACGACTGTGCCGTGCATGCCTCGATAGCGGGGGGCCGCAAGACCATGGGCTTTTATCTTGGCTATGCCATGAGCCTGTACGGCCGCCCACAGGATCGGCTCTCTCACGTGCTCGTTTCACCGCCCTTCGAATCGCATCCCGAGTTCTACTATCCGACGCCGGACACCCACGTCATCACGACTCTCGACCGTGCCCAGGATGCCCTCGACACGAAGACCGCCCGGGTCTGGCTTGGCGACATTCCGTTCGTGCGCCTGCGCGATGGGGTGCCAGCCGCGTTGCTGCGGGGGCAGACGAAGTTCAGTGAGACGGTGGATGCCCTGAACCTTGTTTTTGCCGCGCCTGAACTGGTGCTGGACCTCCATGGTCGACGCATTCGAGCGGCAGGCCGGGTCATTACGCTCCCACCCGCGGAATTGGCTTTGCTGGCGCTGTTTGCGCGCCGGGCCCAGCGCAGCGATCCACCGCTGGCCGCGCCTCCGAAAGGGGCTGGCGATGAGCAATGGGCGGCGGCATACCTGGCGCTGAGGCGCGAAATCGGTGGCGACTGGGCCGATCTGGACGCGGTGAAGCGCGCCATGCGTACCGGCATGACCGGTGAACAGTTCTCCTCATGCAAAAGCAGGTTGCACTCCAAGCTCAGGGCGGGTCTGGGGCACTCTGCGACCCCTTACGAGATAAGTGATGATCGACGGCGGCCGCGACGCTATCAGCTTGCCCTCGCGCCTGAACAGATTCGTTTTGCGACGTCTGAGGATGGATTCCAGGACGCCGCAAGCTTGCCGGAGCGCTCAAAACACTCGGTCGGCAGCAAAATCGGACACCAGCAAGGAGCAGACCCATGACACCTGAGTCGAAGCCACGCCGACTGATCGTGACGACCTGTGGCACCAGTACGCTTACCAACAAGGCCACCGGTGAGATCTCTGCCTTGGTCCGGAAGTTTGCCAACGCAGGCAACGAGGACGAGGTGGAGCGTCAGTCACGGCAGAAACTCGTGGATCATATCCGGGAGCGCAGCGACGCCATGAGGGCTGCGCCGGGCCTTGCTCATCTCGCCGCAATGAGTGCAGAACTCAACGGGTTGATCAGTCTCAATGGTGGCCAGCCGCCGACAGGCAGCGACGAGCACATCTTGATCTGCACCGACACCTGGTTGGGCCACGCGACGGCAAAGATCGTCGAAGACTGGTTGCGCGCAGCCCAACCGAACGTTCAAGTGTTGCAGGTTCAGGATCTCAAGACCTCCAGCCTGGAGGAGTTCCAGTCCGGCATGACTGAGTTGGTACGCTGGTGCGATGCGACACTGCCGGGCTACAGGAGTGCGGGCTATCAGGTGATTTTCAATCTTACCGGTGGCTTCAAGAGCGTTCAGGGTTGCCTGCAGGTGCTGGCGCAGTTTTATGCTGACGAAGCTGTCTACATCTTCGAATCCGGTGACGAGCTGCTGCGCCTGCCGCGGCTTCCCGTGACATTGACCGCCGATGTCACGGTCCGTGATCAGCTGGCAGTCTTTCGCCGTCTGGAGATCGAGAATGGAGTCCCTGCGGCGGATGTCCGAGCGCTGCCGAATACCCTGGTAACGATCATGGATGACTTCGCAATTCTGAGCATCTGGGGCGAGGTGGTCTGGAAGCAGAGCAAGCGTGCGATCTATGCCGATGAAATCTTTCCTCCGCCTGTTGACAATGTTCGCTTCGGATCGGGTTTCATGGCGAGTGTCGCTGACCTGCCGGCGGACCGGCGCCTGATCGTCAACACCCGCATTGATGACCTTTGCACCTATCTGAGAACCCGACAGTCTCTGGCCCGCCTGGATTTCAAGGCACTCCAAGGTAATCCCCGCCCACCTTCCACCCATGAATGCGATGCCTGGGCCGACGCCGATGCACGTCGGCTGTTCGGGCACTTCGAGGATGGCGTGTTTGTTCTCGACGCACTCGGCAAGCATCTCTGAGGGACGATCATGACTGTCCACGCCTATATCTTTGAAGCCAAGCACATTCAGAACTACCTGACGGAGTCGGGTCGTCTTCGTGATCTGGTGGCCGGCAGCGAACTGCTCGAGGCGCTCACGGGCCCGCTGCTCGACGCGGTACTCGCAGCCGCCGGGCTCAGTGAGCCTGACGATCTCCGGTTTTCACGACGGGCCGGCAGTGCGCTGTATGCATTCGCTGACAGTGAACAGGTCGTGGGAGCCTTCGTCGCCCTATGGAGCCTGACGGTGCAGCAGTTTGCGCCCGGGTTGGAGTACGACCATGCCCGTGGTGCCGGCGTCGACGCCGCCGCGGCCCATCGGGCCGCGCGAGTGGGCTTGCATGCCGATCGCAGTCGTGTGGTCAGGATGCTGCCGGCAGCGGCGCCACTGGCCGCGCGCAGCCCACGTACCGGGCATGCTGCCACCGCGACCACTGGCCCTGATCGTGAACGTCTCGATGCCCACATGGTGCGCAAGCGCCAGTTCGATGCCTCGGCCAGAGCCGATTCCACTTGGCAGGGGTTGGTGGGGAGGTTCTCGCCGCCGGGCTCTGAACTCACTGCCGCGCACTGGCCGCGCGATCTCGAACCAGTTTCCGATGATGATTCCAGCGCCGTTTTTCCCTTCCAGCGTGGATCCCGGACGCTGGCCCTGATCCATGCTGACGGCAACGATTTCGGCATCATCCTGCAGCGGGCACAACACGTGGCTGCTGCCAAACCGGATCAGTTCATCGAGATTTTTCGCGCCCTGTCCGAGGGCGTTCAGCATGCAACCGAACGGGCAGTCCAGGACGCTGTGGATCAGATTTTGACGCCCGTTTGGCGCGAGACCGGGATGATGCCGGCGCGGCCGATTGTGCTCGGGGGCGACGATCTCAGTATTCTGGTTCGGGCCGATCTCGCGTTGCCGTTCGCAAAGTGCTTCCTGACGGCATTCGAACGCGAAAGTGCAAGGGCGCTGGCGCAACTGGGCGAGAAGCATGGCGTGGACGAGTTGCCCGAGCGATTGACCGCTGCGGCAGGAATGGTCTACCTGCGCGCCAATCAACCTTTCCATCTTGCTGCTGCCCTGGCAGAGGACCTGACCCGCGAAGCCAAGGCCCAGGCCCGCCGCGTGGTCGACGGTCCGGTGGTGTCGTCGCTGCTGTTCCACCGGGTCACCGCAACCATCGTCAGCGACTATCAGGCCATCCTCGATACGGAATTCAGCAGTGGCGGTAGTTCAACGTTCGTGTCGACGCTCGGCAGCTACGCGCTGGAACGCGGCTCTGCCCTGCCGGCACTCGACGATCTCCTCGATCTCCAGGTACTGCTTGGTGAACCGGTGGTGGCCCGGGGCGCGACCCGTCAGTTGCTGACGCTGATCAGCCTGTCCCGCAGTCAGGCGGAGTCTCATTACCGGCGCTGGAGGCAGATCATGAAGCAGCATCATCCGCAGGAACTGGAACGGTTCGACTCCCTGCTGGGCAGGCTGCTTCCGGGTTGGCACAGCGGCTGCGTTCTGCCGTTCGTCGAGCGCGGGCAAGAGTGGGTCAGCCCACTGAGTGATGCCTTGGCCTTGCTGGCTGTCGATAACGATGTAGTTGCAATGGAGGTCAGGTGATGCAGGCACACAATCTGAAGGTGGCCATCGTCAGCTACTGGCATCCGGGTACAGGCCGCAGTGGTGGAGCCGTGACGGATGCCATGGCCTATCGTGGCGGCGATGGGCTGCCGAGGTTGCCCGGTCGCCACCTGAAAGGGCTGCTTCGGGAAGCGCTCGAACGGGCTGAAGACTGGAGTTGGCCAGGTTTCGAAGGGCTCGCTGCGCGACTGTTCGGTGACCGGACGGAAGCTGACGACCGCGGTACGCAGTTTCCTCGGCCGGGCTGTCTGCGCGTGGGTGACGCAACGCTGGGTGCTGAGGTTGCCGCCTGGCTTGCACATGTCGATCAGACAGCAAGGCGCAGCAGTCTGTTTCGGACGGTTCACGCCACGGCGATCGATCACTTCACGGGTACCGCAGCCGAGAAGTCACTGCGAGGGATTGAGGTGGTGGTTCCCCTGGATCTCATGGCTCCTATCAGTGTCATCGAGCGAGTGGACCCCCCACCGCGCGACTGGGCGGAACGTCTGGCGGAGGTGCTGCCACTGATCGTGGCGGTCGGCGCTCATCGCAGCCGCGGGTTGGGCCGGGCAACCCTGTCCTGGGAGGTGGCGCAATGATGAATCAGGCACTCGCCATCACCCTGATTGATGACTGTGTGTTCAGCGCGCGAGGGGCTACCGCCGGCGCGCATGAGGGGCTCGACCGGATTCCTGGTCAGGCCATCCTGGGCGCGGCGGCAACCGCGTTGTACGCCGGTCTCGATCTACCATCGGCTTTCGAACTGTTTCACTCCGGTCGCCTGCGCTGTGGTGACGCTGTGCCATGGGTGGATGGCATGCCGGCGTGGCCGATGCCGTTGGCATGGCACCAGCGCAAGCATGTCGAGGCCGGTACATCGGGCTGGCTGCGTGCGGAGGCGGTACACAATCTGGCCCATGACGAGATCGAGCATCCGAAGCAGTTGCGCCGTGGCTACGTCAGTGAAGCGGGGCATTGGGTCAAGCCGCGCATGGCCATGCGCATGAAGACGGCCATCGACCAGCACAGTGGACGCGCCCAGGATGGCCAACTGTTCGGCTATGAGGCGTTGGCAGCCGGGCAGCAGTTCGTGACCTGGATCCAGGCCGACTCCACGCTTGCAGGATCCGCGTTCGAAGATGTGATCGGCGCCCTGTGCGGAACTTGCTGGCTCGGTCGCTCGCGTTCGGCGGAGTATGGGCAGGTGCAGATCGAGCGAATCGACCTGCCCATGCCAGAGCAGCAGCTGGCACCACATAAACGAATGACGCTCTGGTTGCTGGCCGATCTCGCATTGCTGGATGGACAAGGTCAGCCGACGCTCGAGCCCAGTCCGGAGTATCTCGGTCTTGGCAGCGGCCGGATCATCTGGCCGCAGACATTCCTGCGCAGTCGAAGTTATTCGCCATGGAACGCCTTTCGCAGTGGTTGGGACAGGGAGCGCCGCGTCCTGGTGGCGGGCAGCGTCATCACACTTGAACTCGATGCCGATCCGACGCCCGAGATGCAAGCGCGGTTGGCGGCGGGATTGGGCCAGTATCGTGAAGGTGGATTGGGTCGGGTCTGGGTCAACCCGCCGCTGCTCGCCCGTGCCCGCCCTGACTTTCAGCCACGCCCACCTGAGCGGGATCCTGCACTCCCACCACGACCCGATGATCCTTTGTTGGCCTGGCTGGACGATCAGGACGACAGCTGGAAGGTTGGCGTTGATGACACGGCCCGTGATCTGGCCAACGCCTGTCGTCAAGTACTGAGGGACGCACGGCGCATTGCGGGCATCCGCCCGGGTGAGGCGTTTGGTCCGTCGCCAAGCCAGTGGGGAAGTGTGCAGGAGGCAGCGCAACGCGCGACCGGATCAGAACTGCACGCCATTCTGTTCGGTCGAATGGGCGGTGACGATGCGCAGGCTTTGGATGGTGTGATCAAGAACAAGGGTGAAGGCTGGCAAGAGAGCGTGCCGCAGCCGGGCGCGCGTTGGCCGACCTTCGCGGAGTGGCTCCAAGGTCAGCTGCAACCGCACTCGGGGAGGAGGGGCTACGGCCGACTCGTGCAGGCCCTGGCGCGACGGATGCGTGATGAGGACGTGGGGACAAGCCGATGAAGGATCGTATTTGGCACATTGCACGGATCGTCGTCGAATCTACAACGCCGCTGTCCATCACCACGGGCAGTGCGGATGGTGCTTTCGATACGGCGCTGGTCACCGACGCCAACGGTCTGCCTGCCCTGCCCGGATCGAGCCTTGCCGGGGTGCTGCGTCACCTTTGGGTCGACATTCATGGTGAGTCCGCCGCGGACGAAGTCTTCGGTTTCCAGGCGAAGCATGAAGGCCAGCGATCACGGCTGAATGTGTCTTGGGGTGCTCTGCTGGACAGTCATGGCCATCCGGTGGAGGGGCTCCTGCTGGGAGCTGATCGTCTGCGTTTGTCGGAGGATCCGGTTCTGGCGGCCGCCGCGTCCTTGGCGGACACCCCCCAGACCCGCCAGCGGGTTCGCCTCACCCACCGCGGTGCTGCCAGCGTCCACGGCAAGTTCGATCGCGCCGTGCTGCCGACAGGACATCGGTTCGCCGTGGAACTGCTCTACTGCTGCGATGATCCGGAGGATGGCCATTGGCAGCGGCTGCTCAATCTGTTCGACCATCCTGGGCTGCGCCTCGGTGGCGCCACCCGTGGCGGGCTTGGACGACTGGCGCTGCGGAGCGCTCACGCGGGCGTGTTCGATTTGGCGGATCACGAGCAAAGGCAGCGGTTTCTTGCCCTCGGGCGGGGGCTGGGCGACATCAAGGGGCTGGCGCCGGCCACGGCACGCAGTCAGGACGGTGAGTGGCTGGCAGGCACCCTGAGGCTCGAACCGAGGGGCCTGTGGCGGATGGGTCAGGGTGCTGCCGAGATCGCGAGCGGGGCCGGGAAGCAGGGCCCCAAGAAACCAGCCGATCTGTTACCAGTGACTGAGGAACGAGTGGTCTGGGAGGAGGGCCGCGGTCGGCCGGGATTGCAGGCTGTCTTGATCCCTGGATCTGCCATCAAGGGTGCCCTGGCCCATCGCATTGCGTTTCATGCCCACCGCTTCCGCGGAAGCTGGGCCGAACCCCCGCTGCTGGACGAGGCGGCGATTTCCCGTCCACGGGAGGTCACTGCGCTGCTTGGATCCGTCAACAACGACGATGACGACCGGGACGCCGGCGCTGCGGGCTGCCTGTATCTGGATGATGGCTTCCTCGCCATGGAGGCCGTGCAGGTGGCGCAACTGATGCACAACGCCATCGACCGGTTTACCGGTGGCGTACGCAATCGGGTGCTGTTCGAGGAACAGAGTCTGTGGCAGGGCGGGATCGAGATCACTATCGCGCTGGATCTGGCCACGCTGGAGCGCCGGGCCACGGAACGAGGAACGACGCTCGAGCAGATTCGTCTTGGCCTGGCGGCAGCTCTGGAGGAGCTCTGCGACGGACGGCTCGCCATCGGCAGTCGAACCACCACCGGCAATGGCTTCTGCAGCGGGAAGGTGACAGGCACGTTCGGCGACTGGCTGGGCACGCGGTGGACAGAGGAGGCGCAATGATGGATCTACTCGAGGCCTACGGACGGGTGGCCGGAGCCTGGCAGTTGCCACCCATGCGAGCAGGGGCGGTGGTCGTGACCTGCGAAAGCCTGGCGACAGCCGCCGATGCTGAACGACGATTGCGGGAACTCGCACCCGTGTCGGGCTGGCTGCAATGCCAGTCCTGGCAAGGCGCATTCGAGCGTGGTTTGCCGGACGCAATCATCGATGGCGGGTCGCTGATCGCGGCTGAGGCTGTGCTCGAGGACGGGCGCTCCCTGCTGCTCCAGTACGACGGCTGCGCATGGTCGCTGTGGCTGTTTCGTCACCAGGAAAGCGGCGAAGAGCTGGTGGACGAGGTCACGCATCTGCGTGAGGGCGGCGCGCAGGGATTGCGCTACCGCCGCTACTGGCGTCGCGATCCGGCACGTGGGCTGCTGCAGCATGCAGCCTGCTTCATTGGTTTCGAGTGAGGAGAGCGTCATGGCGCAGCAGAGGTCCAGTTCACGCCAAGGTGGCGCTGCAGCCGGCAGGGGAAGGGGTGGTGACCGGCCGGGTGGACGTTCGAGCCTGGAATCCATCTCAGCGCCCTACAACTTCGTGCCGCTGGCCGAGACCGTGTACTGCCCGGATTGGGGCGAGCTTGTCTCCCATGATCTGCCCTTTCGGGATGGCGTGTCCGGTGAGCTTGCGTTTCGGATCACGGCAGCCAGTCCGTTGCTGGTCGGGGGAGAGCAACAGACAGCATCGGAGTCGGCTCCTGGTCGGGTCGATCCGTTCCGGCTTCCTGATGGCCGCTATGGCATCCCGGGTTCGAGCCTCAAGGGCATGCTGCGGGCGGTCATGGAGGTGGCGGGTTTCGGACGAATGCGGATGGTGGACGACGTGCGTCCTGGTTTGCGGGATATCAGCACCAGTTACGTCAAGGCTGCCTACACGGACCGCGTGCGGGACAAGGTCAAGACCGGATTCCTGCGTATCTCGGCGGATTCGGTGATCGAGATCACGCCCTGCTCCATGGCGCGCCTGGACCATCGGGCGGCAGAGCCCTATCTGAAATGCAAAATGCCGGTTTTCCCGAGCGGCAAAAGTGTTGCAGAGAAGTACGGCATTTGGCGGCAACATTGCAGCCGCCAACGTACTGATCCGGATCAGTTGTCGTTCAGCATCGAAGGCAATCAAGCCACGACACTCGGGCAGGGAACCAGCGTGGGCATGCCGGTCTTCACCGGGCAGATTTCCGACAGTACCCGGCCCAAGGGCAAACGGTGGGACTTCGTGTTCTACGATGAACGAACAGGAGAGCGGTTCACCGTCAATCCACTCGATTGGTCCGACTTTCTCGCCATTCATGGTGATGGCGAGGCCGAGGGCGGCAAGCGGTCGAACCTGCCCTGGCCGGGATATTGGCGGGAGCGTTGCCGAGCCGGACAGCGGGTGCCGGTGTTCTATGTGCCGGATGGCGACCGGGTCCGGATTGGACTGGCATACATGCCCAAACTGGCCGGTGATTTCAGTGTCCACGACATGATCCGCCATGTCCACGCGGAACACCTCCCGGACGTCGCCAAGGCCTATGCCCCTGATCTTGCCGAGCTGATCTTCGGGACGGTGGGTGGCGAGGAGACGCCAGCGCTGCGGGGGCGCGTCAGCATCGAGTCGGCGTTGGCCGAGGGTGAACCAAAGCCCCAGGCCGAAGCAGCCACCATCCTCAATGGCCCAAAGCCCAGCTACTTCCCGAACTATCTCTCACAACGAATCAAGGATGAGAAAGGACAAATCGAAACGAAGACGTATGCGACCTACCTGAGCACCGCGGAGCACCCCAAGCCTACGGTTCGCGGTTTCAAGCGCTATCCGGCACGGCCCGACGGCATGGTCGCAATCCAAGTCCTCAGCGAGCAGCAAAAGCAGTCCAACAAGGTCCAGGTCGTTCTCAATCCTCTGCCGAAAGGTACCCAATTCAAGGGCCGTGTGGTGTTTCACAATCTGCGCCCGGTGGAACTCGGTGCATTGCTCTGGACCATCACCTGGGGCGGCCGCAAAGATCTCCGGCATGGACTGGGTATGGGCAAGCCGTTCGGGTTCGGCCAAGTGCAACTGGAATTGGACCATGACCGCTGTACGTTGCTACCGAACGATCCAGCTGCCGGACTGAAAGGGTTCGATGAAGCCACCGTCCAGAGCTTCCGCGACGAGTTTTCCACCCACATGCAGAGTGTGGTCGCCGGGTGGAAGGGCACGCCGCAGGTGAGCAATCTGCTCGCGATGGCCGATCCGGCTGCTGCGGAACGCTTCTGCAGTGCTGAACGGGAACTGCGCCATTTGCGACTCGACCCGGCGGCGAGAGTCAACGAGTTCATCGACGCGAAAAAGGCTGGCCTGGCCCTGCTGGACTACGCCCAGGCCACCGGGATGCAAATGGGGTCAGCGCATCCTGCCGGCGGCTCACCAGCGGGCGGGCAAGGCTGGCCGGCCTGGCTCCAGGAGACGGTTGCCCAACTTGCGGGCGAGCACAATGCGCCTGAACAAGACGTGCTGCGAGGCAAGGCCCTGGCAGAGCGCTGGTCGATCCTGGAAGACGCCAGTGTCAAGGCCGAGGTGCTGATCGCGATACAGGCTTTCTGGAGTGAGCGCGGATGGTGGGATGCGCCCCCAGGCAAGAGTTCGAAGAAGGCCAGACAGATCTATGGCGGAGACGGCTAATGCATGCCATGGGATCTTTTTTCGTTGTCACCGCATGCAGCGCCGAGCCATGACTCGATGGCTGGTGACCCGGCATCCCGGCGCCTACGAGTGGGCGCGTGCCGAAGGCTTGAGGTTTGATCGCTGCGTGGGGCACATCAGTGTCGATGCCTTGCAGACCGGGGACGTCGTCCTCGGGATCCTGCCGGTGCACCTGGCTGCCCAGATCTGCGAGCGGGGCATACGCTATCTGCACCTTGCGATGGAGACTCCGGAACACTGGCGCGGGCGGGAGCTGTCCTATGAAGAGATGCTCGCCTGCGATCCGCGCGTCGAGGAGTATCTGGTCGTGCGCAAGTGAAAGTCCAGGTTGCCATTGTCTCGGCTCAGCCATTGGCCAATCTGATTCCCGCGCTCATGTGGCAGCCGGACCGAGTCTTCCTGCTCACCAGTCCCGCCATGGCGAACAAGGGGCTGGATGATCGCCACCGCCGCATTCTGGATGAGGCCGGCATCCGCA
>JAFIFL010000062.1 GCA_020832055.1 Gammaproteobacteria bacterium | reverse complement strand
CAGCCCCCCTTTTGTGGGAGAGCCCTAATCGCACAGCGATTGGGCCGATCTCGAAGCGCTGCGCCGGAGCCGACGTCGCTGCCTTCGCTGAACGGCATGCAGATCGGCGCATTTCGCTTTGCGAAATAGCGCTCTCCCACAACTGGCGTTGTCATGCCCTGTGGGCCGATCCCGACTACCCCAACGATGAGGATGTGATGAAGCGCCGGATGCGTTCCGCGGCTTCCACGCACTCTTCGATCGTGGCCACCAGGGCCATGCGCACCCGATGCGCACCCGGATCGCCGCCGGGGGAGGGGCGGGAGAGGTAGCGGCCTGGCAATACCGTGACGTTTTCGCTGCGGTACAGCTCCCGGGCGAAGGCCTCGTCGTCGATGGGCGTCTTCGGCCAGAGATAGAAACCGGCTTCGGGGCGCGCCACGTCGAGTACCGGCTCCAGGACGGGCAGGACGGCGTCGAACTTGGCCCGGTAGGCGTCGCGGTTGGCGCGGACGTGTGCCTCGTCGGACCAGGCCAGGGCACTGGCGTCCTGCACCGACGTGGGCATGGCGCAGCCGTGATAGGTCCGGTAGCGCAGGAAACGGGCGATCAGGTTGCGATCACCGGCGACGAAGCCCGACCGCAGGCCCGGCAGGCTCGAACGCTTGGAGAGGCTGTGGAACACCATGCAGCGCTCGAAGCCGCTGTGCCCGAGGCGCTGGCAGGCTTCGAGCAATCCAAGCGGTGGTTGGGCCTCGTCACCGTAGAGTTCCGAGTAGCATTCGTCAGCGGCAATGACGAAGTCGTGGCGCTCGGCCAGTTCGAGCACTTCTCTCCAGGCGTTGAGGGTCATCACCGCGCCAGTGGGATTGCCGGGCGAGCAGACGTAGAGCAGGGCGCAGCGATCCCAGGTGGCTGCATCGATGCCGGCGTGATCGGCCAGAAAGCCGTTGTCTGCCGGGCAGGCAGCGTAGACGGGTTCGGCACCGGCCAGCAGGGCCGCCCCTTCGTAGATCTGATAGAACGGATTCGGCAGCACGACCGTCGGTGCCGGCGCCGCCGTGCTGTCGATCACGGCCTGGGCGAAGGCGAACAGGGCCTCTCGGGTCCCGTTCACCGGCAGCACGGCATCAGCGCCAAGGGCGCCGCCGGGAAGCTCGAAGCGCCGCGCGGCCCAGGCGGCGAGCGTGCTGCGCAGGGCATCACTGCCGCGGGTCAGCGGATAACTGCCGAGGCCTGCAGCGATGCGGGCAGGATCGGCCAGGTAATCCACCACGAACGTTGGTGGTGGATGTTTGGGCTCGCCGATGGACAGTGCGATGTGCGGCAGGTCCGCCCTGGGCTCGATGCCTTCCTTGAGGGCAGCGAGGCGTTCGAACGGGTACGGATACAAGCGGTCGATGTATGGATTCACGACAGGCCCACCTGTTCGTCGAGCTGGCTGCAGATGGCTTCGCGCAGGGACGCGGTACGTCCCGCTGCCTCGATGGGCTGATAATCCTGGTCGGTGACGAAGAACACGTCGTCG
This sequence comes from Gammaproteobacteria bacterium, assembly GCA_020832055.1. GTDB lineage: Bacteria > Pseudomonadota > Gammaproteobacteria > Pseudomonadales > Azotimanducaceae > SLTB01. The sequence continues at coordinate 17,367 of JAFIFL010000062.1, read as the reverse complement.
ATGCGTTCGCCGAGGGTGGCGATCTTGGCGTTGTGTACGACGATACCCTCCTCCATGAAGATCAGGCCGAGGCGCGCGAGCAGCCCGGGCCGGTCCGCGGCCACCACCCGGATCTCGGTGTGGGGCGAGTTCGGCTCGTTGACGATCTCGACGCTGGTGCGGATGCGGAAATGGCGCAAGGTGCGCGGCAGCCGGCGCTTGACGATGGTGGGGAATTCCTCCGGCCGCAGCAGGACCCGGGTCAGGGTTTCCTGGATGCGCGCGACCTTGCCCGGATCGCCACCCACCGGCCGATCGAGTTCGTCCAATACCATCAGGGTATTGAAACAGAGGTCGTCGCTGGAGGTGTGGATGCGCGCGTCGAGGACCGACAGGTTGAGCTGGTCGAGTGCCGCCACCGTGGCCGCGAACAGGTTCGGGTGGTCGCGGGTGTAAATGAAAATCTGGGTGGCACCCTCATGGGACGAGCCGGATTTCGTGGCGGATTCTCCGAGCTGGTCACGGACCCGGACCAGCGGACCGTCGCGATCGAGATCGTGTTGCGTGACCGCCTCCATCTGCCAGGCGATGTCCTGGTGGTCATGCTTCAAGAAGTAGTCTTCGTCGGTGTGCTGCCAGAGCTTCAGGATCTGCTCCCGGTCCAGGCCCTTGTCCACCAGCTCGTTGAGAGCGGCGTCGCGGGTTTCGCCGATCCACTCCTGGCGGTCCACTTCCCGGTCCACGCCCGCGCTGAGGAAACTCGAGGTTTCCCGGTAGAGCTGGCGCATGAGGGTGGCGCGCCAGCTGTTCCAGAGGGTGGGATTGGTGGCATTGATGTCCGCAACGGTGAGTGCGTAGAGATAGTTCAGGCGCTCTTCGGTGCGCACTTCCCGGGCGAACTCCGCGATGACGTCCGGGTCGTTGATGTCCTTGCGCTGGGCCACTGCCGACATCAGCAGGTGCGCCTCCACCAGCCAGGCCACCAGGTCGGTCTCCTCGGCGTCGAGGCCGTGGCGCGCACAGAATGCGCGGGCGTCCACGGCTCCGAGTTCGGAGTGGTCGCCGCCGCGGCCCTTGGCGATGTCGTGGTAGAGGCCGGCCACGTACAAAAGCTCCGGTTTGGCAATGGAGCGGACGCAATGGTGGGCGACCGGATAGCGTTCCTCGCTGGACGCATAGCCGAAGCGGCGCAGATTGCGGATCAGCAGCATGGTGTGGGCGTCCACGGTGTAGATGTGGAACAGGTCGTGCTGCATCTGGCCGATGATGCGGCCGAACTCGGGCAGGTAGCGGCCGAGTACGCCATAGCGGCGCATGCGGGTGAGCTGGGAGACCAGCCGGTAGGGTGACCGCAACAGGTCCATGAACAGGCGGGCGTTGTCCGGATCACTGCGGAAGCTGTCATCGATCAGGTCGAGATGGTCGCGGATGGCGCGAATGGTCGCGGCCCGGACGCCCTGGACCTTTTCGTGATTCCCGATGAGCACGAAGATCTCGAGCAGGGCTGAAGGCGTCTTGCGGAAGACGTCGGGGCTCGTGATTTCCATGTAGTCGTTGTGGATCTGGAAGCGGGCGTTGACCGGCTCGATGCGGGTCTCCTCGCCGGCCCGGACGATGGCCTCGTCGAAATGCTGCAGCACCACGTCGTTGAGTTCCCGCAGCGCCAGCACGTGGCGGTAGTAGTCGTGCATGAAGCGCTCGACCGCCAGCATGCCACCGGCGTCCTCGTAGCCGAACAGCACTGCCAGCTCCCGCTGCTGATCGAGCAGCAGCCGGTCCTCGCCCCGGCCGGAGAGCATGTGCAGCCCCCAGCGCACCTTCCACAGGAATTGCCGTCCCTCGAGCAGGGCGATGAGTTCGCTGGCCGAGAGGAAACCGAGACCGATCAGGTGCTCGAAGTCGGAGGTGCCGAAGTGACGCTTGGCCACCCAGCCGAGCATCTGAATGTCCCGCAGCCCGCCGGGGGAGCTCTTCACGTTCGGTTCGAGGTTGTACTCGGTGTTGTCATGGCGCCGGTGACGCGCCGACTGCTCGGCCACCTTGGCCTGGAAGAAGTCCTTGGCGGGCCAGATCTTGTCCGTGGCCACGGCCTCGTTCATGGACAGCCGCAGCCGCTCGGGACCGGCGATGGTCCGTGACTCCAGCAGGTTGGTCATCACCGTGACGTCCTTGGCCGCCTCTTCCCGGCACTGCTCCAAAGTCCGTACCGAATGGCCGATGGTCAGACCGAGGTCCCACATGCGCAGCAGGTACTGCTCGACTACGGCGGTGGTGGCCGGATCCTCGTCGTCCAGCAGGATCAGCAGGTCGATATCGGAGTGGGGATGCAATTCACCGCGACCGTAGCCGCCCACCGCAAGGACGGCCACGGTCGGTGCGCCATCGGGGGCCACGGGCCACGCTTCGGCGTGGTAGAGCTCGGAGAGGATGCCGTCGAAGAAGTGGGCCCGGCCCCGGATCAGGGCCGAGACCTCGGCTCCCTGGCGGAACTGCTGGTCGAAATGGGCCTGGGCGAGTCGAATGCGTTGCCTGGGACTGACGGTCTCGGGGCTGGCGTCGGCGCTGTTCATACCGGCAGCTCTTCCTCGCCGCGGCGGGTGAGGACCTCCACGCCGCCGGCCGTCACCAGCAGGGTGTGCTCCCACTGGGCTGAGGGCTGCCGGTCGTGGGTGACCACGGTCCAGTGGTCCGCCAGCATGCGGATGCGGGCCTTGCCGGCGTTGATCATCGGCTCGATGGTGAAGGTCATGCCCTCCTCGAGGGCCAGCCCTTCGCCGCGGCGGCCGTAGTGCAGGACCTGGGGCGCCTCATGGAAGGCGCGGCCGATGCCGTGGCCGCAGAACTCCCTGACCACGCTGAAGCGCTCCTTCTCTGCGTGCACCTGGATGGCGTGGCCGATGTCGCCCAGGGTCGCACCGGGCCGGACCTCTGCGATGCCGCGGTAGAGGCATTCCTGGGTGACCCGGGACAGGCGCTCGCCGAGCACGGTCGAGCCGCCGCCCACCAGGAACATCTTCGAAGTGTCGCCATGCCAGCCGTCCTTGATGACGGTGACGTCGATGTTGAGCAGGTCGCCCTTCTTGAGCTTCTTGCTGTCCGACGGGATGCCGTGGCAGACGACATGGTTCACCGACGTGCAGATCGAGCGCGGGAAGGGCGGCTGGCCGGGAGAACCGCGATAGTTCAGCGGCGCCGGGATGCACCCGAGTTCGTCGACGATGAAGGCGTGGCAGATCCGATCGATTTCACCGGTGCTGATGCCGGGCTTGACGTGCTCGCCGATCATTTCGAGAACGCTGGCGGCCAGGCGCCCGGCGCTGCGCATGCCCTCGATTTCCGGGCCGGTCTTGATGGAGATCTGCATACTATTCCAAGGGCAAGCCGGCAGCAATGAACGCCGGGTCTGGTTCCAGTGCGAAGCGCGCTATGGTATAAACCGCGCCGCTCTGGGGCAATCACAACCCGCTCCACGTCAAAGTGGAGGGGATGAGGCTCCGGAGCAAGCGTGCGTGATCCATTAACCCATGACTTCGCACACGGTTCGACACACGGCCCTGGGTGCCCTTCGCAAGGTTTGAAGGGTTGGGACGTGGGAATCGTGGAGGCTCAACCCGGAGACCAGACATGACCGATATCTCGATGCGGGACCTGCTGCAGGCAGGCGTGCATTTCGGGCACCAGACCCGTTACTGGAATCCAAAGATGGCTCCCTACATCTTTGGCGCCCGCAACAAGATCCACATCATCAACCTCGAAGAGACGCTGCCGCGCCTGCGTGCTGCCCTGGATTTTGCCCGCAAGGGCGCAGGCAAGAAGCAGAAGATCCTCTTCGTCGGCACCAAGCGGGCGGCCCAGAAGATCATCCGTGAGCAGGCGACCCGGGTCGGCATGCCCTATGTCGACCATCGCTGGCTCGGCGGCATGCTCACGAACTACAAGACCATCCGCCAGTCCATCAAGCGTTATCGCGACCTCGAGACCGAGGCCAGCGACGGCACCTTCGACAAGCTGACCAAGCGCGAGGCGCTGACCCGCCAGCGCGAGATGGACAAGCTCGAGCGCTCCATCGGCGGCATCAAGGACATGGGCGGCCTGCCGGATGCCCTGTTCGTCATCGACGTCGAGCATGAGCGCATCGCCATCAGCGAGGCCAACAAGCTCGGCATTCCGGTGATCGCGGTGGTGGACAGCAACAGTGATCCCTTTGGTGTCGATTACGTGATTCCCGGCAACGACGATGCCATCCGTGCCCTGCGCCTGTACGTGACGGCCATGGCGGATGCCATTCTCGAAGGCAAGAATCAGGCTGCCGGTGGCGTCTCTCCGGACGAGTTCGTCGAGGTTGACGAGGACGAGCCGGCGCCGGAAGCGGCTGCTGCCGAAACCACACAAGGCAACTGAACGCCGGCCACGCGGGTCAGCCGCGAGGCCTGACGCGCCGGCCCCTCCCGTGGGTGCGGCGCGCTGGCGATGGGCGACATCAGATCAGAGGATCCAAGGCAATGGCGATCACCGCAGCAATGGTGAAGGAACTCCGGGAGCGCACCGGAGTAGGCATGATGGATTGCAAAAAGGCGCTCAATGACACCGGCGGCGACATGGAAGCCGCCATCGACAAGCTGCGCAAGGAAAGCGGCCTGAAGGCGGCCAAGAAGGCCGGCCGCACCGCGGCCGAAGGCCTGCTCGGCCTGAAGGTGGCCCACGACAACGGCAGCGCAGTGCTGGCAGAGGTCAACTCCGAGACCGATTTCGCAGCCCGCAACGACAAGTTCATCGCTTTCGTCCAGCAGGTGGCCGACACCGCGTTCGAGCAGAAGACCGATGATCTTCAGGCCCTGCTCGACGGTGGCCTCGAAGCGGCACGGGAAGCCCTCGTCCAGGGTATCGGCGAGAACATGACCGTCCGCCGCGTCGCTCGCATCGAAGGTCCGGTGGTGGGTGCCTACCTGCATGCCGACAGCAAGAAGGGCGCCGTGGTGACCCTCGAAGGCGGTTCGCCGGAACTCGCCCGGGATCTGGCCATGCATGTGGTGGCGATTGCACCCCAGGTGGTGAGTCCCGAGGATCTCGATCCGGACGTGCTCGCCCGCGAGCAATCCATTTTCGAAGCCCAGGCTGCCGAGAGCGGCAAGCCGCCGGAGATCGTCGCCAAGATGGTCGAAGGGCGGCTCACCAAGTTCAAGGCCGAGGTCAGCCTGATCGAGCAGCCGTTCGTGAAGGACGGCGAAAAGCGGGTCAAACAGCTGTTGTCACAGGCCGGTGCCAAGTGTCTCGGCTTCGTTCGCTACGAGGTCGGCGAGGGCATCGAGCGCGAGACCACGGACTTCGCTGCCGAAGTGGCGGCCCAGGCTCGCGGTCAGGGCTGAAGCATGGCCGGAGACCGAGACAGCCGGACGCCGCGCTACGCCCGCATTCTGCTCAAGCTGAGCGGTGAGGCGTTGATGGGCGAGCAGAACTTCGGGATCGATCCGAAGGTGCTCGACCGCATGGCCGTGGAGATCGGCCAGCTCATCGGCATGGGTGTCCAGGTCGGGCTGGTGGTGGGGGGCGGCAACCTGTTCCGGGGTGCCGCCCTCAACGCGGCCGGGCTCGACCGGGTCACCGGTGACCACATGGGCATGCTGGCCACAGTCATGAACGCCCTGGCCATGCGCGACGCTCTCGAACGGGCCAACATTCGCGCCACGGTGATGTCCGCCATTCCAATGAGCGGCGTGGTCGAGCATTATGACAGGCGACGGGCGATGCGTTACCTGAATGCGGGTGACGTGGTGCTGTTTGCCGCAGGCACGGGCAATCCCTTCTTCACCACCGATTCCGCCGCCTGTCTGCGCGGCATCGAGATCGAAGCCGATCTGGTGCTCAAGGCGACCAAGGTCGATGGTGTCTACACGGCTGATCCGAAGCAGGTGGCTGACGCCGTGCTGCTCGAGAGCGTGACCTTTCAGCAGGTACTCGAGCAGGATCTCGGCGTGATGGACTTAACGGCCATTTGCCTCTGCCGGGATCATGATATGCCGGTGCGGGTGTTCAACATGACCAAAGTGGGTGTGCTGCAGCGCCTGATGTACGGTGAGCAGGAAGGCACCCTGATCCACGGAGGCAAGGCGTGATCAAAGACATCCTCGAGCAGACCGAACAGCGCATGGAGAAGGGTATCGATGCGCTCGAGAAGGCCTTCGCCCGGATTCGTACCGGTCGCGCCAGTCCAGCGCTGCTCGATGAGATCATGGTGGATTACTACGGCACCCCCACCCCTCTGAATCAGGTGGCCAGCATCATGGTCGAGGATGCCCGGGCGCTGCTGATCTCACCCTGGGAAAAGAAAATGGTGCCGGTCATCGAGAAGGCCATTCTGAAGAGTGATCTCGGCCTGACCCCATCGACCACCGCGGACGTGGTGCGGCTGCCCATGCCGCCGCTGACCGAAGAGAGCCGCAAGCAGCTCGGCAAGACGGCCCGCGCCGAAGCCGAGAATGCCCGGGTCGCCATGCGCAGCGCGCGGCGCGATGCCAATGCACAAGTCAAGGCGCTGCTCAAGGACAAGGCCATCAGCGAAGACGAGGAGCGTCGGGCAGAAGACGCCATCCAGAAGCTGACGGATCGCTTCGTGGCCCGGGTGGACGAACTGCTGCAGGAAAAGGAAACGGATCTGATGGAGATCTGAGTTCACGCGCTCTGAAGGCGCTTGAAGCCCGGCGTACGTCCATGGTCAGAAGCAGGTACTGGAAGCTTGCATGAAGGAATCTGTCGCACTCACTCCGACCGTCGATCCGGTCCTCGTTCCGCGACATCTTGCGATCATCATGGACGGCAATCATCGCTGGGCGCGCGCTCGCGGTCTGCCCGGTTCGGCCGGTCATCGCGCCGGTGCCAAGACGGTGCGTCCGGTAGCGGAGCAGGCGGCAGAGCTGGGTATCGAGGTGCTGACGCTGTTCGCGTTCTCCACCGAGAACTGGAGCCGCCCGAAACGTGAAGTGACCCTGCTGCTCGAACTCATGAAGCGCATGCTGCGCGAGGACGTCGACGAACTCGACCGCAATGACATCGAGGTGCGGATCATCGGCGATCGCGGGCGATTCTCGCCCGATATCCGTCAGCTCATGTACATGGCCGAAGAGCGCACCCGCGGCAATGGCCGCATGACGCTCCTGATCGCGGCCAATTACGGCGGGCGCTGGGACATCGTCAACGCCTGCCGGGATCTGGCGCGACGGGCACAGTCCGGCGATATCGATCCGGAGGCCATCGACGAGGCGCTGGTGGCTGGCGCCACCGCGCTCGGCGACATGCCCGCCCCCGATCTCTGCATCCGCACCGGCGGCGAATGCCGCATCTCCAACTTCCTGCTCTGGCAGCTGGCCTACGCAGAGCTCTACTTCACCGAAACCTATTGGCCCGACTTCGACGATGCGGCGCTGCGAGCGGCCATCGAGAGCTACGGCTGTCGCCAGCGCCGCTTTGGCAGGCGGCAGCAGAAGTGAGCAATCTCGGCCGTCGAGTCGTGACGGCACTGATTCTGGTGCCGCTGTTTCTGGCGGCCCTGTTTCTGCTCTCCGGTTGGGGTTTCGCCGTCTTCCTGGGTTTGATCCTCCTGCTCGGTGCCTGGGAATGGGGCGCCTTGTGTGCACTCGACCCGGTCCGTCGCGGCCTGTGGCTGATGGCGTTGAGTCTGCTCGCAGCCGGACTCTACCTGCTGTCTGGACTCTGGCTGGCAACGCTTCTCGGCGTGGTGTTCTGGCTCGGCGCCACCGTCGCCGTGATCCTGTTTCCCCGCGGGCGGACCCTGTGGGCGACCCCTGCGGTCCGACTGGCTGCCGGGGTGCTGGTGCTGATCCCGGCCTGGGCTGCGCTGGTGATGCTGCAGGCCATGCCCCACGGGCCCTGGCTGGTGCTGTGGACCATGCTGATGGTGTGGGGGTCGGATATCGGTGGCTATTTCTTCGGTCGCGCCCTCGGACGGCGGAAGCTGGCGCCCGCGGTGAGCCCGGGCAAGACTGTCGAGGGCCTGCTGGGTGGGGTCGGCGCTGCATTGCTGCTGTCGCTGATCATGGTTCTGGCGGCCGGCTTGCCGGTGGCAGCCCTGTTCGGCGTGATCGTGATCACGCTGCTGGTGGTGGCTGCGGCCGTCTTCGGTGACCTGTTCGAGAGCCTGATCAAGCGGGTGGCGGGCGTGAAGGATTCCGGCAGTCTGCTGCCCGGCCACGGCGGCGTTCTGGACCGGGTCGACGCCGTGCTGGCGGCCGCTCCGGTCGCAGCGCTGCTGCTGCAGCACTTCGGCGCGGAGGTGCTGGCATGAGCGGCGGTCGTGCCCGATTCGGCAACTCTCGGCCGCTTTCGGGGTCGAAAAACCTGATCGACCTTCGAGGATCCTGATGGCCCTGCTGCAGACTCTGCTGGCACTGATCGTGACCATCGCCATTCTGGTGACCGTGCATGAGTACGGGCACCTGCTCGTGGCGCGCTGGTGCAACGTCAAGGTGCTGAAATTCTCCGTCGGCATGGGCCCTTCGATTTGGAGCCGGCGGGCGAAGAGCGGTATCGAATACAGCGTGGCCGCGCTGCCCATCGGTGGCTACGTACGCATGCTCGACGAGCGCGAGGGCGGCGTGGCGCCACAGGACCGGCATCGCGCCTTCAACGCCAAGACACCCTGGCAGCGCATTGCCATTGCCCTCGGCGGTCCGGTCGCCAATCTGCTGCTGGCGATAGCGGTGTACTGGCTGATCTCGGTCACCGGCGTATCCGGCTTCGCCCCCATCATCGGTGACGTCCCGGAGGATTCCCCCCTCGGGCGGGCGGGCGTGCCGGCCAACGTCGAGATCATCGAAGTCGATGGTCGCGCCACGCCCACCTGGCAGGTGCTGAACATGCGTCTGGTCCGCCGGCTGGGAGATACCGGCGAAATCGAGGTGGTCACCCGGCGTCCGGGCAGCGAGCGCACGGAGCGCCATCAGGTGACGGTGGAGCGCTGGCTGTCCGGGATCGACGAACCGAACCTGCTGGCTGAGCTGGGGCTGAGGCCCTTTCCTGCGGTGCTCGGTGAGGTGGTGGCCGATGGCGCCGCGGCGCGCAGCGGTCTGCGCGACGGTGATCGGGTGCTGAGTGTCGACGGCGAGCGCGTGGACGGCTGGCGGGACTGGGTCGAGCGGGTGCAGCAGGCTCCCGGCAGGCCCCTGGAACTCGAAGTGGAGCGCGCCGGGCGCACCCTGACCCTGACCCTGACGCCTGAGCCGCGCACCCTCGATGACGGTCGCGAGATCGGTTTCGTGGGCACCGGACCGATCTATCGGGTCTCCCATTTCGGGCCGCTGGAAGCCCTGCCGAGGGCGGTCGGGCAGACCTGGGACACCACGGTCCTGACGTTGGAAATCCTGCGCAAGATGGTCGTGGGCCTGGTATCGACCCGGAACTTGAGTGGTCCGATCACCATTGCTAAAGTTGCCGGCGATTCCGCGCAGTCCGGCCTGGAAACCTTTCTGGCGTTTCTGGCGCTGTTGAGCGTCAGTCTGGCCGTGCTCAACCTGTTGCCGATCCCGGTCCTGGATGGGGGGCACATCCTCTACTGTCTGGTGGAGCTGGTGAAAGGTTCGCCAGTGTCGGAGCGAGTACAGCAGTTCGGCATGCAGGTGGGTATCGTGATGGTGGCGGGACTCATGCTGCTGGCGGTGTACAACGACCTGATGCGACTCTGATTGCCAAGGGATTGCGCAGGCACCCGACGCGCGTTCGAAACGGGGAGAAGACCGGCAATGCTGCAGGCAGGACGCGCAAGGCACGACGCGCCATGATGGGCCCATTGCGAGCATCGACGGCAGAGCAGTGCCGGGCGCGAACCATGGCCTTTGGTCATGAACAGACTCACTCTTCCAAAGGGCATTGCTCTCCTTGATGAATTCAGGTTCCACAATCCGGCAGCGCGCTCCGGCGGTCTCGGCCTTGGCGCAAGACAGCCGCCCGGCACCTTCCCCTGTCCTGGTCTCTGTATGGGCCCCGGTATGGACTGCCCTCTCGGCTTCCTTTTGCAATGCGGCAGTCCGCCGGCAGGGGGCGCATGGCGGGGAGTCGCGGCAGTGGCGTGACCTGATCCTGGCGCTGCTCCTCGGCGCAGGGCTGCTCGCTGTGGGCGGCGGCGTGCAGGCCCAGCAGCAGATCGGCGATGGCTCTTTCGTCGTCGCTGACATCCGTGTCCAGGGCCTGCAGCGGGTGTCGGCCGGCAATGTCTTCAACCTGCTGCCGGTGAACGTCGGCGACCGGGTCGACCAGCGGGCCGGCCAGGAGATCATCCGCAGCCTGTTTGCCTCGGGCTTCTTCAGTGACATCCGTGTGGGCCGCGATGGCGATGTGCTGGTGATCATGCTGTCGGAGCGACCGGCCATCGACTCGATCCAGATCGAAGGCAACAAATCCATCCCCACGGACGCCCTGCTCGAAGGTCTGCGCGACTCCGGCCTCGCCGAGGGCGAGATCTTCCGGCGTGCGACCCTCGAGCGCGTGGATCTCGAACTCGAACGCCAGTACGTCGGCCAGGGCCGCTATGGCGCCTCCATCGACTCGGTCGTGGAAGAACTGCCACGCAACCGGGTCGCCATCCGGATCAACATCGAGGAGGGGAGTGTCGCCAAGGTCCGGCACCTGAACATCGTTGGCAACAGCGTGTACTCCGATCGCGAACTGCTCGATCAGTTCGAACTCAAGCTTCCGAGCCCGCTGTTCTTCTGGCGCAGTGATGACCGCTATTCACGGGAGAAACTCGGCGGGGACCTCGAGCGCCTCGAGGCCTACTACCGGGATTCCGGCTACGTGAACTTCCGCATTGATTCGACCCAGGTGTCCATCAATCCGGACAAGAGCGAGGTCTACATCACCATCAACGTCGACGAGGGTGAGAAGCACACCATCGGCGACGTCCAGATCGCGGGGGAGCTGTCGGACGTCCCGGTCACGGCACTCGAGCCCCTGCTGCTGGTGTTTCCCGGGCAGACCTTCTCCCAGGCGCTGATCACCTTCTCCGAGGAGCGTCTGGTCGCGGCCCTCGGCAACGCGGGCTACACCTTCGCCAATGCCACCGGCGTGCCCCAGGTCAATGAAGAGGACCAGACCGTCGACATCCGCTTCTTCGTCGATGCCGGTCAGCGCGCGTACGTGCGGCGCATCGATTTCCGGGGCAACACCGTGACTCAGGATCAGGTGCTGCGCCGGGAAATGCGCCAGTTCGAAGGGGGCTGGGCGTCCACGGCGCAGATCGATCTGTCCAAGGTGCGTCTCGAGCGTCTGGGCTACTTCCGCGATGTGCGAGTGGAGACGCCGGCGGTGCCCGGCAGCGACAACCAGATCGACGTGCTGTTCTCCGTGCGCGAGCAGCCTTCCGGCAGCATCTCGGCGACGCTGGGCTATTCCCAGGTATCCGGCGTCATCCTCGGCGCCCAGTACGAGGAGCGCAACGTCTTCGGCAGCGGCAACTCCCTGGGCCTCGGCGTCAGCTGGTCGAGGTTCCAGCAGTCCGTCAGTTTCAATTTCTTCGATCCCTATTTCACTGTCGATGGGATCAGCCGAGGCTTCAACGTCTTCGCCCGCCGCACCAATTTCGACGAGCGCAACATCGCCCGGTTCTCCACGGATGCCTATGGCGCGGGCATGAACTTCGGTTATCCGATCTCCGAGACCCAGCGCGTGAGTTTCGGGCTCAGCTCCGAGTACACCAAGATCACCCAGGGTCGATTCCCGGCACTGGAGATCGTCGAATTCCTGGCAGAGGAAGGCGGCTCGTTCCTGAACTTCAGCGCCACCGCAGGTTGGAGCCAGAGCCAGCTCGACCGGGGGCTGTTCCCGACCCGCGGTTCGTCCCAGAACCTGTCCCTGCAGGCGTCCATCCCGGGCAGTGACCTGCTGTTCTGGCGCCTGCGCTACGAGGGGCAGCGGTTCTTCCCGTTCGGTGAGGGCTTCTCGCTGCGGCTGCACACCAAGCTCGGCTACGGTGACGGCTATGGCGGCACCGACAGCATGCCGTTCTTCGAGCACTTCTTCGCCGGCGGCTTCGGGTCGGTGCGTGGTTACGAGACCAATACGCTCGGTCCGCGGGCGACGCCGGCGCCGAATGATCCCTTCATTCGCCGCAACCGCATCCAGCCCTTCGGTGGCAACGTGCTCATCACCGGCGGTCTCGAATTGATCGTTCCCATGCCATTCGTGGAGGATCAGCGCCAATTCAGGCCGGTGCTGTTCCTCGATGCAGGCAACGTCTTCAACACCAGCTGTCCTTCAGTCAGTCAGTTCTGTGATGGCCCCACGCTCAGTGAGATCCGCTATTCGGTCGGCATGGGCGTGACCTGGCTGACCGGGCTCGGGCCCATCACGGTCGGTATCGCCCGGGCCCTGAATTCCAAGCCCGGTGACGACACTGAATTCTTCCAGTTCGAACTCGGTCGGACGTTCTGATGGCAGGCAGTTCAGTTCACATTCACCGCCTGCCCCGACAATGGCAGGCGTCGAAGCGGGTCTGGTCGATGTGTATACTTTCCCGATAGTTTGCTGCGGTTACCATTGGGTACCCGCTGACGTTCACAGGAGTCCGCAAGTGAGAAAACTGATGACGGTGGTCGCGGTGGTCGCGGCGCTGACGATGGCTCAGGCGGCAACCGCGCAACTCAAGATTGCAGTGGTCGATGTCAACGAGGCCATCGGCCAGACCCGTGAGGCGCAGGAGTTCCTGCGTCGCGTCCAGGAGGAATTGCGTCCCGATCAGGAGACCATCCGCAACCTGACGGCGGAGCGTTCCCGCATCGAGGAACGGGTGGAGCGGGACGGGGACGTGCTCAGTGAGCAGGAGCGCATTCGGCTGTCGGAAGACTACGAGCGGATCACGGCGGATCTGCAGTTCCGTGCGGAGAACTACCAGAAGACCCTGCAGCGTCGCCGCAACGAACTGTTCCGGCAGATGGGGCCACGGGTGCAGGCTGCACTCGATGAACTCGTTCAGCGTGAGAACCTGGACATGGTGGTGCCCGGTGGTGCGGTGATCTATGTCAATCCGCAGCATGACATCACGCGCAAACTGACCGAAAGACTCGACGCAGCAGGCTGACCGGCCAGCCGCCCATGGCCCTCCGGGCTTTCACGACCGGCGACATCGCCCGGCGCGTGGGGGCCCGGATCATCGGCGACCCGGACCACCTGATCACGGGTCTCGCGCCGCTTGATCGGGCCGGCCACCGGCAACTCGCCCATCTCTCCTCTCCCCACTGGCGCCCCGGCCTCGCGAGCAGCGGTGCGGGTGCGATTCTGGTCAAGGCCCGTGACGCCGCGGCCGTGGTCCAGGTCGCCCTGGTGGTGACGGATCCCTACCTGGCCTATGCCCGGGTGTCGCAGCTGTTCGACGATCCGCTGCGGGTGCCGGCCGGCATCCATCCTGACGCCAGCGTTGCCGAGGATGCCGTCCTCGGTGCCCGGGTCGGCGTCGCGGCCCAGGCCAGCATCGGCGCTGCAGCCGTGCTCGGCGCGGACGTTGAGATCGGCGCCGGTGCGGTCATCGAGCCGGGTGCCGTGATCGGAGCGGGCTGCCGCATCCTGCCGCGGGCTTTCATCAGTTCGGTGGCCCGCCTCGGAGAGCGCGTGCTGATCCATCCTGGTGCGGTGATCGGCGCTGACGGCTTCGGCTTCGCCCGCGGCCCGGATGGGCGGGCCGAGCGCATTGCCCAGCTCGGTGCAGTCGTTCTCGGAGACGATGTGGAGGTGGGTGCGAATTCCACCATCGATCGCGGCTCTTCAGGCGACACCATCATCGAGTCCGGCGTGAAGATCGATAATCAGGTGCAGATTGGCCACAATGTCCACATTGGTCGCGACACCATCATCTGTGGCTGTGTGGGCATCGTCGGCAGCGCCCGCATTGGTGCCCGCTGTGTCCTCGCCGGTGGAGTGGGTGTGGGTGGCGATGGGCCCGTGCACATCGCCGACGACGTCACCATCACCGGTATGACGCATGTTTCCCGCAGCATCGAGCAGGCGGGCAGGTATTCTTCGGGGACCCTGCATGCGCCGTCCGTGAGCTGGAAACGCAGTGTTCTGCGACTGGCGCAACTCGATGGCTGGATTCGACGTCTGGTGGCGCTCGAGCGGCGTCTCGACCGCTGAAGGTGATGTCACGGCTGGCGCCGTCGGGCCGCGACCGGGGTCGCCGCGGGCGAAAACATTTCCGAAGCCGAACTGGGGAGCATCAATGACTGAATTGCCCATGGATATCCGCGCGATCATGGAAGTGCTGCCGCACCGCCATCCCTTCCTGCTGGTGGACCGGGTACTGGAGCTGCAGGCGGGTGAACGCATCCTCGGCATCAAGAACGTGACCATCAACGAGCCGTTCTTCCCCGGTCATTTTCCTGGCCAGCCGGTGATGCCGGGCGTCCTGATCATCGAAGCCATGGCGCAGTTGGCCGGCATTCTCGCGCTGGTGGGCGCCGGCCGCAGTACCGATGCGGGGTCCATCTTCTATCTGGCCGGCGTCGACAAGGCCCGCTTTAAGCGCCCGGTCACGCCGGGTGATCAGCTGCGGATGGAGGCGAAGCTGCTGGTGGCCAAACGCTCGCTGACCAAATTTGCCTGCCGCGCCGAGGTGGACGGCCAGCTCGCCTGCGAGGCCGAGATCATGTGCGTCGAGGCCCGTGCGTGATCGATCCCCGGGCCATTATCGATCCGTCGGCCCGCATCGGCGCCGGCGTGAGCATTGGCCCCTGGTCCATCATCGATGCCGACGTCGAGGTGGGCGACCATTGCGTCATCGATGCCCACGCCATCGTCCGCGGCCCGACCCGACTCGGCAGCAGCAATCGCATCTACCCGTTCGCCAGTCTTGGCGATGCGACGCCTGCCCGGGTCTACGATGGCGAGGCGACCCGGCTCGTGGTCGGTGATCATAACGTCTTCCGCGAGGGGGTCACCGTGCATCGCGGGACCGTGCAGGATCGCGGTGAGACCACCATCGGCAGCCACAACCTGTTCATGGCCTATGCCCACGTGGCCCACGACTGCGTGATCGGCGATCACTGCACCTTCGCCAACAATGCCTCGGCCGCGGGCCACGTCAGCGTGGGTGACTTTGCCATTCTCGGTGGCTACGCCGGTGTCCCGCAGTACCGGAGCGTGGGAGCTCATGCCATGGTGGCGGGCATGAGTCTGGTGCTCAAGGATGTTCCGGCCTTCATCACCGTCGCCGGCCATCCGGCCTCGGTGGTGAGCCTGAATCTCGAGGGCCTGCGCCGGCGCGGCTTCTCCGACGCTGCGGTGGCCAACCTGCGCGCGGCCTATCGGCTGCTCTATCAGACTGGCCTGCGGACTGCCGAAGCTCTGGCGCGCATCGATGGGTTGCCCGATCCCGAAGGCCATCTGGCCATCCTGACCCGATCCGTGCGCGCGTCCCGGCAGGGGATCGCGCGGCGGCGCCGGGACCATGGCGATTGAGGCCGGATGCACGTCCGCAGCCCGCCGGGGTGAGGGCAGCCGGCCCGCACTGCGATTCGGTCTGGTGGCAGGCGAGCCCTCCGGTGACCGGCTCGGTGCCGGCCTCATGGTCGCTCTGGAGCGCCGCTGTCCGAACGTGAGATTCCTCGGGGCGGGTGGCCCGGCCATGCGTGCGGCCGGCCTCGAAGTGGTCGTGCCGGCCGAGGCCCTGACCATGAATGGTCTGCTCGAACCGCTGTTGAACCTGCCGCGGTTGCTGCGCTGTCGCCGACAGCTGCACCGGGCCTTTGCCGACGCCGCCATCGACGCCTTCGTCGGCATCGACTTCAACGGCTTCAATCTCGGCCTCGAGCGCAGCCTGAAGCGGCGCGGGGTCCCGGTCACCCACTACGTCAGCCCTTCCGTTTACGCCTGGCGGCCAGGGCGCCTGAAGCGGTTTCATCGGGCCATGGATCAGGTCCTGACCCTGTATCCTTTCGAGCCAAAGCTGTATCGAGACAGCCCGGTGGCGGCGGTATACGTGGGGCATCCCCTGGCCGATGAACTCCGCCCGGCTGTGGACCGGGCAGGGCTGCGCAAGGAACTCGGAGTCGGTGGCGCCGGCGCCACCGTGCTCGCGGTCATGCCGGGCAGTCGCCCGAGCGAACTGCGGCGCCTGCTGCGCCCCTTTCTGGATGCCGCGCTGCGCTTTCAGGCCTCCCAGTCGGCAACTCCATCAGGAGTCGCCGTGCTGGTGGCTGCCGTGGACGCCCAGGCGGCGGCAACGATCCGCGCCGAACTGGCCGTGCGAGGCTGCGAGGACGTTCAGGTCGTGGTCAACCGCAGCACCGATGTCCTGGCGGCTGCGGATCTGGCCCTGATCAAATCCGGTACCGGGACCCTCGAAGCCATGTTGCTCGGCGTGCCCATGGTGGTGGCCTACCGGCTCGATCCGGTCAGCGCGGCGGTGGTCCGCCCATTGCTGCGCAGTCGCTGGGTGGCGTTGCCCAACCTGCTGGCCGGCGAGCAGCTGGTGCCGGAATTTCTGCAGCAGGCTGTGGAGCCGGCAGCCATGGCGGGGGCGCTGGCAGAGCAGCTGCCTCGCGCTGCGGCGCTGCGCGAGCGGTTCGAAGTCCTGGCAGCGGCACTGAGGCAGGGCGCTTCGGATCGGGCGGCCGCAGCCATTCTCGAAGGCCTCGCCGACGGTCCTGCCCGGCGTGACATCCCCATCAGCACAGGTGTGTGACCATGGCCCGTGATTCGCAGCTCGCGTGGTGCTGGACGGCGCCGGGCATGGGTCCGGGTGCGGATGTCCGTATCGCCGGGGTCGACGAAGTGGGGCGGGGCCCCCTGGCGGGCCCGGTGGTGGCCGCTGCCGTGATCCTCGATCCGTCCCGGCCCATTGCCGGCCTGGACGACTCCAAACGCCTCACCGCCGCCCGCAGGGCGGCGCTGGAACCGATCATTCAGGCCTGTGCCCTGGCCTGGGCCCTTGGCCGCGCGGAAGCGGAGGAAGTGGACCGGCTGAACGTCCTGATGGCGAGCATGCTGGCCATGCAGCGGGCCGTGGCTGCGCTTGGGGAAGTGCCGGGGCATGTCCTGGTGGATGGCAATCGGACCCCCGCGCTGCCCTGTCCGGCCACGGCCATCATCGGTGGTGACGGCAAGGTGGCCGCCATTGCCGCAGCATCCATCCTCGCCAAGGTGGCCCGCGACCGCGAAATGACCGAGCACGACGTCCGCTATCCCGGCTACGGCTTCGCCCGCCACAAGGGTTACCCGAGCGCCGAACATCTCGCCGCCCTCATGGCGCTGGGCCCGTCGCCCCTGCACAGAACCAGCTTCGCCCCGGTGCGCAAGGCCATGGCCGCGAGAGCGTCGCCGGGCGACTGAGCCGCGAATCCCCGCCTTGTGTGAACGCCCGCAGCGCAACTTCTCACACGGCAGCCCCCC
>JAFIFL010000061.1 GCA_020832055.1 Gammaproteobacteria bacterium | reverse complement strand
GCCTTCGCTGCACGGCACCGCGATCGGCGCATTTCGCTGTGCGAAACAGCGCTCTGTTGCGCGCCATCCCTGGCGCGCCCCGCTTCGCGGCGCACTGCGTGCGACGCATTTCGTTCCAGACGAACTGCGCCCACAGGTGGCGCGCTGCCGCCTGTGCGAAGACTGACGCCATCGACTGGGACGTGCTTGACCTGGGTCAAGATCATGGCTGACCCTCTGTGCTTTAATATGCGCGTCCGCGTACGGCACCAACCGTTGCACCCTGCCTGGGACCCAATCGCATGGCCAATCCGCACATCGCGAAGCACCCCGAATACGACTATGACACCGTACGCCTCTTCTGCATCGCCACCATCATCTGGGGCGTGGTGGGCATGGCTGTCGGGGTGCTCATCGCCGCCCAGATGGTGTGGCCGGTGCTCAATACGCCCTGGGAGTGGTTCCACTTCGGCCGCCTGCGTCCCCTCCACACCAATGCGGTGATCTTCGCCTTCGGTGGCAGCGCGCTCATGGCCACGTCCTACTACGTGGTCCAGCGCACCTGTCAGGTGCCGCTGTTTTCGCCCTTCCTGTCCAAGTTCACGTTCTGGGGCTGGCAGACCGTCATCGTCGCGGCCGCGATCACCCTGCCGCTGGGTTTCACCACCACTCATGAGTACGCCGAACTCGAATGGCCGATCGATATCCTGATCGCCCTGGTGTGGATCGCCTATGCGGTCAACTTCATCGGCACCATTTCCAGGCGCAAGCCCAACCACATCTATGTGGCGAACTGGTTCTTCATGGCCTTCATCCTGGCCGTGGCCATCCTCCACATCTTCAACAGCATTCAGTACCCGGTGAGCCTCTGGAAGTCCTACTACGTCCCCTCCGGGGCCATCGATGCCATGATCCAGTGGTGGTACGGCCATAATGCCGTCGGTTTCTACCTCACCGCCGGCTTCCTCGGCATGATGTACTACTTCGTGCCCAAGCAGGCGGACCGGCCGATCTACTCCTACCGACTGTCCATCGTCCACTTCTGGGCGCTGATCGCCATCTATATGTGGGCCGGGGCCCACCACCTGCACTACAGCGCTCTGCCGGACTGGGCCCAGAGCCTGTCCATGGTGTTCTCGCTGATCCTGCTGTTCCCCTCCTGGGGCGGCATGATCAACGGCATCATGACCCTGTCGGGAGCCTGGGATAAGTTGCGCACCGACCCGATCCTGAAGTTCCTCGTGGTGTCGCTGTCGTTCTATGGGCTGGCGACCTTCGAGGGGCCGATGCTGTCGATCAAGACCGTCAACGCCATGTCTCATGCCACGGATTGGACCGTCGGCCACGTCCACGCCGGAGCCCTCGGCTGGGTGGCCATGATCACCTTCGGCGCCATGTACCACCTGATTCCGATCATGTACGGCCGCAAGCAGGGGCAGATGTACAGCATCGCGCTGATCAACCTGCACTTCTGGTTGGCCACCATCGGCACGGTGATCTACATCGCCTCCATGTGGGTCAATGGACTCATGCAGGGACTCATGTGGCGAGCCGTGAACGAGGACGGCACCCTGACCTACACCTTCGTCGAGTCCTTGGAGGCCAGCATGCCGGGCTACATCGTCCGCACCATCGGTGGCGCGATATTCCTCGCCGGGATGCTGGTCATGGCCTGGAACGTCTGGTGCACCAGCCGCGGCAGGTGGCAGGAGCGCGATGACGCCACGGCCCTCGACCCCACTCTCGATGCTGCCGCTGCCGCACCGGCGAAGGGTTAGGAGACATGGCCATGCTCACCCACGATCACATCGAACGTCATACCGGGCTCATGGTCGTCCTGATCCTGGTGGTCATCAGCTTCGGCGGCCTCGTACAGATCCTGCCGTTGTTCAGTGACCGGGATGTCACTGAGCCCATCGAGGGCATGACGCCCCTCACCGCGCTCGAACTCGAGGGCCGGGACGTGTACATCCGCGAGGGCTGCCACGTCTGCCACACCCAGAAGATCCGCGCCCTGCGCACGGAGGTAGAGCGCTACGGGCACTACTCGGTCGCCGGTGAGTTCGTCTGGGATCACCCCTTCATGTGGGGCTCCAAACGCACCGGGCCGGACCTGGCCCGGGTCGGTGGCCGCTACAGCGACGACTGGCAGCTGCAGCACCTCTACGACCCGCGCTCCCTGGTGCCTGAGTCGAACATGCCAGCCTATCCCTGGCTGTTCGAGCGCGAGGTGAACAATCGCCATACGGCTCGCAAGCTGACCGTCCTGCGGCGCCTGGGTGTCCCCTACACCGACGAGCAGATCGAGACCGCCGCCGAAGATGTGGCCGGCTATACCGAGGCGGAGGCCCTGGTGGCCTACCTGCAGACGCTCGGCACCGCGATCCCGAGGAGGTAACGGCATGGACATGAACGATCTGCGTGCGCTGTCCACCGTGCTGATGTTCGTCACCTTTCTCGGGATCATCGCCTGGACGGTGATCGGTGGTCGTGATCGCTTCCGGGATGCGGCCAACCTGCCCTTCCTCGACGACGACGAGACGTCCAAGCCCGAAGAGACCCGACAGGAGAAGGCGTCGTGAGCACCGGCTGGAGCCTGTTCGTCATCATCGTCACCTTCGGCATGCTGGCCGGGTTCACCTGGCTGGTGCTCAACACCCGTCGCATCCAGGACCCGGACGGCGGCAGCAAACTCAACGATCACGAATTCGATGGCATCACCGAACTCGACACGCCCATGCCGGACTGGTTCTCGTTCATGTTCCTGGCCTCCATCGCCTTTGCAGTCCTCTACCTGGCGCTCTACCCGGGGCTCGGCAATTTCCCCGGACTGCTCGGCTGGTCGTCAGCGGGCGCCCTGGAGCAGGATCAGCGCCGGGCAGAGGCCCGTCATGGACCGCTGTTCCAGCGCTACGCGCGCACACCGGTGGAGGAACTCGCAAAGGACCCCCAGGCGGTGCGCATGGGACAGCGGCTGTTCGGCAATTACTGCGCCCAGTGTCATGGCAGTGCCGCACAGGGCGCACCCGGCTACCCCAATCTCACTGACGGACACTTCTCTTGGGGAGGTGAGCCCGCCCAGATCCGCGCCACCCTGGTGAACGGGCGTCAGGCCATCATGCCGGCATGGGGCGGGGCTCTTGGTGAGGACGGCATCGCCGACACCACCGAGTTCGTCCTTGCTCTGGCCGGACGCGATCACGACACCGACGCGGCAGAGCGGGGATCGGCCCACTATCAGCAGCTTTGCGTCGCCTGCCATGGCCCCGAGGGGCGCGGCAATACGGCGCTCGGCGCCGGCGATCTGACTACCGGCGTGTACCTCTACGGCGGTTCGCGGGAGACCATCGCCAAGACCCTGCGGGAAGGCCGCCAGGGTGTGATGCCGCCGCAGCGGGATGTCCTCGATGAGGCCCGCCTGCACATCCTCACGGCCTACGTGTACGGGCTGTCGAAACGACACGGCGCTGCGGAGTCGCAGTGAGCGACCAATCGGCCAGGCTGATCGCCACCAGCGCTGCGCTGGCGCGACCGGTCCGGCCGCGGCCGATCGGGGGCCATTTTCAACGCCTGCGGCTGCTGGCCCGCAGCGTCCTGCTCGGCCTGTTCTTCGGCGTGGTCTGGCTGACCTGGGATGGGCGGCAGGCCGTGCTGTTCGATCTCCCGGAGCGGCAGTTCCACGTCTTCGGCCTGACGTTCTGGCCCACCGATTTCCATCTCCTCGGACTGGTGCTGATCATCGCGGCCTTCGGCCTGTTCGCCGTGACCAACTGGCTCGGACGCATCTTCTGCGGCTTCGCCTGCCCACACTCGGTGTTCTTCAGCCTGTTCGTCGCCATCGAGCAGCGTGTGGAGGGCCAGCATCGAGGCGGCCTGAGACGGGCCTTGAAGTGGGTACTGTGGGCACTGCTCGCCATGGCCGTCGCCGTCACCTTCGTCGGCTATTTCGTCCCCATCCGGGAGTTGCTCAGCGCGCCGGCAGCCCTTGGCGGCTGGGCCTGGTTCTGGCTGGCGTTCTTCACGGTCGCGTCGGTCGGCGCCGGCGGTCTGCTGCGCGAACAGGTCTGTCTGTACATGTGCCCCTACGCCCGCTTCCAGTCGGTCATGTTCGACCCCGACACCCGGGTGATCGCCTATGACCTCGCGCGCGGTGAACCGCGCGGTTCCCGGCGCCGCCAGCCGGCGGCTGGTGACTGCGTAGACTGCTCCCTGTGTGTTCAGGTCTGCCCCACCGGTATCGACATCCGGGACGGCCTGCAATACGCCTGCATTTCCTGCGGCCTCTGTGTGGATGCCTGCAATGGGGTCATGGACCGCCTCGACCGCCCCCGGGGTCTGATTGCCTATCGCAGCGAACGCAGCCTGCTCGGGCAGACCGCACCACGACTGCGTCCGCGCCTGCTCGGTTACGCTACTGCGTTGACCGTCATGCTGGTGGCATTCGGCGTCCTGTTCATCGCCCGGCCGGAGCTGGCCCTGGACGTGGAGCGTGACCGTCGCGCCCTGTTCACGGAGGTCTGGGTCGACAGCGCCACCGCCTATGAGAACAGTTATCTTCTCAGCATCCACAACCGTGACTCACAGCCGCGCGCATTGCAGCTGAGCGTGCGGGAAAGCGATGCCCTGCAGTGGATCGGCGCCAGGGATCTGACCCTTGCCCCGGGCGAGCGGGCGGAGATCCCGGTGCGTCTGCGCGGCCATGCCAACCGGGAGCGTGTCCGTGACATCGCCTTCGAGGTCCACGACGAGATCAGCGGGCAGCCCCTGGTGAGCCGGGAAAGTCGATTCTTCGCCGCTGTGGACCGGGAGGGCTGAAGGCCATGAACCATGCCAGCACGAACCCTGCCACCGTGGCCAGGAGTCCGGTCGCACCCTGGTACCGGCACCCCATCGTCTGGCTGATCATCGCCATCCCAGGGGCCGCCGTCGTAATGGGCATGGTCCTGCTCACACTCGCGATACGCGTTCCGGAGTCCGTCGTTCGCGACGACTACTATCAGGCCGGGCGAGCCATCAATATCGACCTGCGCGCCACCCACCGGGCAGCGGAACTCGGTATCACGGCGACCCTGCTCGGCAGTCCCGAGGATGGCTGGCTGATGGACGTCCGTCAGCGCCATGGCATCCCCGCCAACGGTGTCATCGAGGGGCTGCTCGCCCACCCCACCCAGGCCGCCAAGGATGTGGAGTTCAGCCTCGACCGCACGGCCAGAGGCTGGAGTGGCGTCATCGAACCCACAGCAGGCCGACACGTCCTGAGCCTTCGGTCCACGGATGACGATTGGCTCCTGCGCAAGGAAGTCCTTCTGGAGGCGGCGGACAACGACACCCTCGAGGTGCGGGCAGAGCCTTGGGGCTCGCCGCCATGAGCACCCTTGCCCGCCTCCACCGTGAAGCCCCATCGGACCCCGGGAGAGCTGCCGAGGCTGTCGCCCACACCTTCTTCCACTGCGGCCTGCACGTCCCTTAAGGGCTTGATATCGAATTCGGTGTCGACGGCCGGAGGGAGCCGGTCTGCTGCCATGGCTGCGAGGCCGCCGTGCAGTTCATCCACAGCGCCGGGCTCGACGACTTCTATCGCCTGCGGCAGGCCCCTACCGGCCATCGTCCAGGCGAGGGGATCGCGGCAGACCCGTCCGCCTTCGCTGACCCGGCCGTTGCGGCGCAGTACCTCGAACGCGATGCGGCCGGCGTTGCTCACGGCTCGCTGGCCCTCGACGGCGTTGGCTGTGCCGCCTGCGCCTGGGTCCTCGAACATGGCCTCGTCGACATGCCGGGCCTGCGTCAGGTCGACGTCGATCTTGCCAGCGGCAGACTCTCGGCGAGCTGGGAGGCCTCTGATGATGTGGAGGCTGCGCGTGGCCTGACGCGCCTGCTCAGCCGCATCAATGCCCTTGGCTTCGATGCCGTTCCGGCACAGCCGGCCCATGAACTTGCACTGCACGCACAGCAGCGACGTCGATCGCTCACGGCCATCGGCATCGCCGGTATCGGTGCCATGCAGGTGATGATGCTGGCCATCGCTGACTATGCGGGACTGTTTTCGGGCATGGCACTTGACCACCGCGCCCTGCTGATCTGGGCCCAGATGGTGCTCACAGGTGTGGTGGTGGCCTTCGGCGCCCGGACCTTCTTCCGAACAGCGTGGCAGACGCTGCGCGCCGGTCGCATGGGCATCGACGTCCCGGTGTCCCTGGCCATCGGCCTCGGCTGGGGCGTCAGCGCCCTGGTGGTGCTCAGCGGGGGCATCAGTCGGGGGGAGCACGTCTACTTCGATTCCGTGGCCATGTTCACATTCTTCCTGTTGCTCGGCCGACATCTGGAGCAATCCGTTCGCCATCGGTTTGCCCGCGCGGATGCAGAGCTCGATGCCCTGCTGCCGGCGGCAGTGACCCGCCTGGACAGCGATGGCGGGCGTCAGTCGGTGCTGCCTGCGCAGCTTCGCGCCGGAGACCGCATCGAGGTTCCCCCCGGCGGCATCGTCGCAGCCGACGGGCGCGTACTCGAAGGCCTCGGTGAAATCGACCGCGCCGCGCTGACGGGCGAATCCACCCCCCTGCCCGTGGCACCAGGCAGCGAGGTTCCGGCCGGCAGCCGCAACGGTGCAGCCCGGCTGCGGCTGGAAGTCCTGCGCCCGGCGGCCAACAGTGCCCTGGCTGCCATTCCCCAACTGCTGGCACGGGCCCGGGCCCGGCGGCCACGCAGTGTCCATCTGGCCGACCGGGTGGCCGGTGTCATCGTCATCGCCGTCCTCCTGATCGCCGCAGTGACCGCGCTCGCCTGGTGGTTCATCGATCCCGCCCGCGTTCTGCCGGTGACCCTCGCCACCCTGATGGTCACCTGCCCCTGCGCCTTCGCCCTGGCCACGCCCGTGACCCTCACCGCCGCCACCCTGCGCCTGCGGCGCCTGGGCATTCTGCTGGTGGATCCCACAGCTCTGGAGCGGGCTCAAACTCTCGTCGCTGCCTGCTTCGACAAGACCGGCACGCTGACCGAACCGGGCAACCTGCGCTGTGAAGCCGTGGTCGCCGGCACGGAAGCCGAGTGCGTGAACATGGCCGTGGCGCTGCAGCAGGACGTTCCTCATCCGCTGGCCGCGGCCTTCCGGCGACTGCCGGTCAGTGACCGCTGCGAACTCGAACACCATCGCGTGGCGGCGGGTGCCGGCGTCGAAGCATTCGTGAACGGTCAGCGCTGGCGGCTGGGCCGGCCGGATTGGGCCGCAGGCGGCGGAGCCACCAGCACCCACTCTGACCAGCCTGCGGTCTGTGAAGATGGCATCTGGCTGACCGAAGCCGGCGTCCTGCGCGCCCGCTTCCGGTTCGACGCGCTGGCCGGTGCGGGCGCACCTCACGGCGAAGGACTTAGGCCAGGCGCGCGCGAGACCATCAACCGGCTCAAAGCCCGCGGACTCGATACGGCCATCATCAGCGGCGACAGCAGCGACCGCGTCCGGGCCGTTGCCGAGCAGCTCGGCATCACGCGCTGGTGGGCAGGCGTCGATCCGGCCAGCAAGTACCGTCTGCTGCAGGAAACCCGTGAACAGGGTGGTGCGCTTTATGTCGGCGATGGTCTCAACGATGCGCCCGCCCTCGGTGGCGCCGGCGTCGCCGTGGCCATGGCTTCGGCCTGCGACTTCACCCGTTCGGCGGCCGATGTCATCGTTCTCGACGACCGCCTCGAAGCCGTGGTCGATCTGCTCGAGGGCGCCGACCGCACCCGGCGCATCATTCGCCAGAACCTGCTGTGGGCCATCAGCTACAACCTGCTGGCCATGCCGCTGGCCGTGACCGGCATGATCGCGCCCTGGGCTGCGGCCCTGGGCATGTCGGCCAGTTCACTGCTCGTGCTCGGCAACGCCGCCCGACTGCTGCGCCGCGACCATCGTCCGCATGGGGCCATCGCAAAGGCGCGCGCATGGACGTGATCTGGCTGCTGATTCCGCTGTCGATGGTGCTGGTCCTGCTGGCGTTGCGGGCCTTCGTCTGGGCCGTACGGACGCGGCAGTTCGACGACCTCGATCGCGAGGCTGCTCGCATCCTGTTCGAGGACCCCAAGCGGGAAGCACGACCGGAGGACATGCGATCCGGAGAGCAGCGTCATGACTGAGTGGTTCGGCCAGACGCTGACCGCGTTCACCATAGGCCTACTCGGCAGCGGCCATTGCCTCGCCATGTGCGGCGGCATCATGGGGGCGCTGTCCATGCGCAGCGTGGCCGCAGGTGGCGCCAACGCGGACGTGGCACCCGGCAGACTGCTGGGCCAACTGCTGCTCTACAGCACCGGGCGTGTGCTCAGCTACGCCATCCTCGGCATGGCACTGGGCCTGCTCGGTGCCGTGCTGGTCACGGCCATGGAGCCGGCCAGAATCGTTCTGCGGGGGCTGGCCGGCGGCCTGCTCATTGCCATGGGTCTGTATCTGGCAGGACTCTGGCACGGCATCCTGGTGCTGGAGCGCCTGGGCCATCGCCTCTGGCAGCGCGTCGGCCCGGGCATGGGGCAGGGTCAGGGCAGCACCCTTTTGCTCGGCATGAGCTGGGGTCTGCTTCCCTGCGGACTGGTCTATGGCACCTTGGCCTGGGCCGCGAGCGCCGCCGATCCCCTGCGTGCCGGGTGGCTGATGCTGGCCTTTGGTCTTGGCACCCTCCCTGCGGTGGTGGCCGGAAGCTGGTTCAGCGCCTCGCTGCTGGCGCCCCTGCGCCGCAGGGGTCTGCGACTGGCCGCGGGCCTGCTGGTGGTGATGTTCGGGATCTGGACACTGATCGGCGGTGGCGCAGGGCAGCACGACAGCGGCGGGCACGACCATCACGCCCGCCACACACAGAGTTCGCAGCAGGCAACCGGCGGTTCGGCCTCGCCGGATCGATCAGCGCAGTACGGGAGGGCATAGGGTGTTCGTGAAGCATATTTTCGGGTTGATGACACATCCCAACCAGACGTGGCAGGCCATCAGCCGCGAGCACACGGGCATCCTGGGGGTGATGGCCCACATGATGATCATGGCCATGATTCCGGCCATCGCCTGGTTCTACGGCGTTACCCAGATCGGCTGGAAGGTGGGCGCAGGCGAAGCTACGAAGATCACCGTGGACAGCATGCTGATCATCATCGTCCTGTTCTACCTGGGGATGCTCGGCGCGCTGATCGGCATCGGCCTGCTGATCCACTGGATGTCGGTCACCTACGGGGCCGTATCGACGCCCGCCAAGGCCATCTCCCTGGCGACGTTCACAGCCACTCCGCTGTTCGTCGGAGGCGTGCTGGGCTTCTATCCGTTGCTCTGGCTCGATCTCCTGCTAGGTACCGCAGCCGGCTGCTATGCGGTGGTCCTGCTCTACCTCGGCATTCCGCCCATGATGGGCGTCCCCAAGGAACGCGGCTATCTGTTCGCCAGCGCGGTGCTCGCCGTGGGTCTGGTCATCGTGGTGTGCATGATGACTGCCACCGTGCTGCTTTGGGAAATGGGTGCCATGCCGGTATTCACAGACTGAACGCATCCTCAACCGGAGCCCTTCGGCAACGAGTGGGAATGGGTGTGGATGCCAGCTAGAATCGGGCGACCACCCGTGCCCGGAATGGAACACCCGATGGCCAGCATCAGCCCCTCCGAAGATGGACTCACGCACCGCGAGGCCCACTGCGAGGACTGCTCGCTGAGTCCGATCTGTCTGCCCATGGCCGTGAGCGATGCGGATCTGCATCGTCTCGAGAACATCATCGAGCGCGGCCGTCCCCTGCAAAGGGGCGAGCACGTCTTTCGCAGCGGCACGCCCTTCGAATCCATCTATGCGGTACGCAGCGGCGCCCTGAAGACCTATCGCCTGACCCCCGAGGGGGACGAGCAGATCATGGGTTTTCACTTGCCCGGTGAAATGTTCGGCCTCGGTGGGCTCGGCGGTCACAGCGGCGAAACGCATCCCAACGCGGCGGTAGCCCTGGAAACCTCCACGGTCTGCGAAGTGCCCTTTGATCTCATCGAAGGCCTGGCCATAGAGATCCCCGGACTGCAGCGTCATCTGTTCAAGATCATGAGCCGGGAGATCAGCGCGGATGAACAGTTGCTGGTGCTGTTGAGCAAGCGGTCGGCAGAGGAGCGGATCGCCGCCCTGCTGCTCGGCCTCGCAGCGCGCTTCCGGCGGCGCAATCTGTCTGCCACGCGATTCCGTTTGCCCATGTCCCGCGGAGACATCGGCAACTATCTCGGCCTCGTCGTCGAGACCGTGAGCCGGGTGTTCACGCGTCTGCAGGCGCAGGGCCTGATCGAGGTGGATGGCAAGGAAATCAGTATTCTCGATCCTTCCGCGCTGAGCACCATCGCGGGCAGCGAGATCGAAGGCGGTTGACCGCGACACCCCATCCCACTTGCCCCTACGCCCTGCCGCAACCACCTCTGCAGCTTCGGCGGGTCGCATCGCGGGCGAGGTCTCTGAAGGGAATGACCTCGCCGCAACATTCGCAATGGCCGAAGTCGGCACGCCCGATGCGTGCCAGGGCAAGACTGATCTCGCGCAGCCGCCGCACCTTTCCGTCCAGCCCCTCCAAACCTTCCCGGCGCTCAGCCACAAGACGCCCTTCCGACAGCTTGGGAGATCCGCTCTCCAGTAATCCTTCGCCGAAGCCCACCGGCGGTGCCACCGCCCCGTGGATCAGCCCCTGGCTGAGGCGGTAAACCTCCTCGATCAGCATCTTCTGCTGATCCTCGAGATCGAGTCGCAGCGCCTCTCTGCGGCGCGGGGTCAGCAGTTCGGACATGCCTTGAAGGCCCTTGATTGACGACGCGGTCAGTGTAGGGCGATGCCGAATCCTGTGAATTGACTCAGATCAGCTCCGACCGACTCCATGCATCCATGAAAGCCATCGCAGGGATGACCAGGCACGGGCGGCTCACCGCAGCTGTGGTGCGCACATCGGTGCATAGACCGATCGGTCAAGCAGCCGATGCGGTTCTCAGGCGGCGTTTCGGCGGTTCCTGCTCGAGCATGCAGCGAAGATGGTGGCAGACCAGCCGCGCCGCCCGCTCGCGCTGTTGCGCACGCTTCAGGCGTCGGGCCGCGTTGAGTGCAAGACGGGAGTGACGCTCCGCGGGCGTTTCAATCTGGCGTCGGGAGTCAGCGAAGAGATCGGGAGTACGCATGGTGGCCGTCCTTCTCGATAGCTGGTTACGCGTACAGTACCAGGATGCTGTAAACATGTCCAGACCAGCAGTGCCCCCGGTGGCCGAACCCGTCGCCGGGACCGGGATGCACTCGCACGGCGGAGTACGTCCCGGTCCCAGCCCACTCACACGGCGTGGCTGTCCTCGCCGGCGACGAAGCGCAGCCCCTCGCCTTCCTCCGCCACATCGATCCGCACCGTAGAACCCGGCAGGAAGTGCCCACGGAGCAACTCTTCGGCCAGCGGGTTCTCCACCATGCGCTGAATGGCACGCTTCAAGGGGCGCGCCCCGTACACCGGATCGAACCCGGCCTCGGCCAACTGGTCGAGTGCCGCGGCGGATATCTCGAGGCCGAGATCCCGCTCGGCGAGGCGTCGCTTCAGTCCGTCGAGCTGGATCGAACTGATCTGGCGAATATCCGCCGGAGTCAGTGGGTGGAACACCACCGAGTCATCGACGCGGTTCAAGAACTCCGGCCGGAAATGCTGGGAGACGATGCCCATCACCGCGCGCTTCATGGCATCGTAGTTCTCGTCGCCTGCCATGGACTGAATCACATCGGACCCTAGGTTGGAGGTCATGACCAGCACGGTGTTGCGGAAGTCCACCGTGCGCCCGTGACCATCCGTGAGGCGGCCGTCGTCGAGCACCTGCAGCAGGATATTGAAGACATCCGGATGCGCCTTTTCAATCTCGTCTAGCAGGATCAGGGAGTACGGACGCCGGCGTACCGCCTCGGTCAGATAACCCCCTTCCTCGTAGCCGACATAGCCGGGCGGAGCACCAATCAGGCGCGCCACCGAATGCCGCTCCATGAATTCCGACATATCGATGCGCACCATGGCCTGCTCGCTGTCGAACAGGACGTCAGCCATGGCCTTGCAAAGCTCGGTCTTGCCGACCCCGGTGGGACCGAGGAACAGGAAGGAACCATTGGGACGATTCGGATCGGACAGCCCTGCCCGTGACCGGCGCACCGCATTGGACACTGCAGTCACAGCCTCATGCTGGCCGATGACGCGCTCGTGCAACTGGCCCTCGAGCTGCAGCAGTTTTTCCCGCTCACCCTCGAGCAGCTTCGATACCGGGATGCCGGTCCACTTCGAGACCACCTCGGCGACTTCCTCCTCGGTGACCCGATTACGCAGCAGCTGCATGCCGGAGACTTCAGCCTGCTGGGCCTCGGCAAGCCGCTTCTCGAGTTCCGGAATGCGGCCGTACTGCAGTTCGGACATACGGGTGAGATCACTGGCCCGGCGCGCAGCCTCGAGTTCCACCCGGACCTGATCGAGCTCCTCCTTGACGTGCTGTTCGCCCTGCAGGGTGGCCTTCTCGGAGTTCCAGATCTCCTCGAGGTCTGCATACTCCTTCTCGAGACGCTCGATGTTCTCCTCGATGTCTTCCAGCCGCTTGAGGGAGGCGTCATCCTTCTCCTTTTTCAGGGCCTCGCGCTCGATCTTGAACTGGATCAGGCGCCGCTCGAGGCGATCCATCTCCTCCGGCTTGGAATCCATCTCCATGCGGATGCGGCTGCCGGCCTCATCGATCAGGTCGAT
Organism: Gammaproteobacteria bacterium; assembly: GCA_020832055.1. Lineage (GTDB taxonomy): Bacteria > Pseudomonadota > Gammaproteobacteria > Pseudomonadales > Azotimanducaceae > SLTB01. The sequence goes on along the minus strand of JAFIFL010000061.1, from coordinate 6,216 downwards.
GGCCTTGTCCGGCAGCTGCCGGTCGGTGATGTAGCGGTGGGACAACTTCGCGGCCGCAACAATGGCCGGGTCACCAATGGTCACACCATGGTGGATCTCGTAGCGCTCCTTCAGGCCCCTCAAAATCGCCACGGTATCCTCGACAGTGGGCTCATCCACCAGCACCTTCTGGAAGCGCCGCTCGAGCGCCGCATCCTTCTCGATGTTCTGACGATACTCATTGAGCGTGGTCGCACCGACGCAATGCAGCTCACCCCGGGCCAGGGCCGGCTTGAGCATGTTGCCCGCGTCCATGGAACCCTCGGCCTTGCCGGCGCCGACCACGGTGTGGATCTCGTCGATGAAGAGGATGACGTTGCCTTCCTGCTTGGCAAGCTCGTTGAGTACCGACTTCAGCCGCTCCTCGAACTCACCGCGGTACTTCGCACCTGCGATCAATGCGCCCATGTCCAGCGACAGGACGCGCTTGTTGCGCAGCCCTTCCGGGACTTCGCCATTGACGATGCGCTGCGCGAGACCTTCGACGATGGCGGTCTTGCCCACGCCGGGCTCGCCGATCAGCACCGGGTTGTTCTTGGTTCGCCGCTGCAGTACCTGCACCGTCCGGCGAATTTCCTCGTCGCGTCCGATCACCGGATCGAGCTTGCCCTGCTCGGCCCGCTCCGTCAGGTCCACCGTGAAACGATCGAGGGCCTGACGGTTGTCCTCGGCATTGGGATCCGCCACCTGTTCCCCTCCGCGTACGGCATCGATGGCTGCTGCGAGCTGCTGTGGCTGCAACCCCCGGGCCTTGAGCATGCGGCCGACCTGACCGCTGTCTTCGCCGGCGGCGAGCAGCACCAGCTCGCTGGATATGTAGCTGTCGCCGCGCTTTTGGGCATGGCGATCCGCCAGATTCAGCAGCTTGCCCAGTTCTCCGGAACCGCCTATGGACCCAGTGGGCGTCTTCAGCGTGGCCAGGCCATTGAGCGCCGTCTCCAGATCCTGACGCAGGCCGGCAACGTCGACGCCGGCCCGTTGTAGCAGCGGCGGCACGCTGCCGCCTTTCTGCTCCAGGAAGGCCACCAGCAGGTGCACGGGCTCCACCTGGGTGTGGTCACGACCCACGGCCAGCGACTGGGCGTCCGCCAGTGCCTCCTGCAGGCGACTCGTAAAACGTTCCATCTTCATGCTGTGATCCTCGTGCTCGGCTTCAGCCCTCTCCATCTGCCGAATGATCGCTGCGACAGAACGGGCCCCAATGGCTTCATAGATGAGGCTGCACGGCGCGATTTCAATGCTGCAGGGTCCAAGCCCGCATTACGGCCGCATGAACGGAAAGTCCTGGTCGCCGTCGAGGTTCTCGAGTTCGAAAGCCACCTCGCTGCGGATGTCTTCTGCACTGCGGTGACGCCGCAACTGCTGCAGGAGCTCACTGAGCAGGGCCTTCGCGAAACGCTCGGGGTCAATGCTCTCGGCAGCTGCTGCGGCCATGGCGCTCTCGAGGTGCTGTCTTGCGAGTTCGTAAGGACCGGCCATGCTGTCATGCTCCTGTTCCAGGGTAGGTATCGATCGACCCCATGCGCGCGGCGAAGAGCCGCGCATACGGACACCGAGCTACGGTCATCAGAACATAGCCGGCCAGGGGAGCCCTTGACGTGCATCAAGCGCGGACGGGGCGTGCCGCCGGTGATGGCCATGCAGCCCGGCCGCGGCCACCACCGAATATCGACGCCGGTGTGGTCATTGCGGGTCAACCGGCTAAACTGGTCAGGGACACTAGAGGTAGCTGCAGCATGGTGATCGCAGACTTCGATCCGGAATCTCGAACCGGACGCATCATTCTCACTCCCAATCGCTCATGGTCATGGCGGGCGAACCTGATTTTCCTCGGCGTCCTGGGCGGCGTCTGCCTGCTGATCGGAACAGCCTTCCTGCTGCAGGGGCTATGGCTGATCCTGCCGTTCAGTATCCTCGAGGTCGGTCTCGTCGGCCTTGCAATGTACTGCTGCGCCAGGCGCACCCACAGTCAGGAGGTCCTGACCTTTTCGGACGACGAATTGTGTATCGAGCGCGGTCACCGGCGTCCCGAAAAGCGTCATGTGTTCAAGCGGCTGTTCGCACGCATTTTCGTACGCCGCCCCCGGCATCCCTGGTATCCCACACGGATCGCCGTCCGCTCACATGGCCGCGAAGTCGAGGTCGGTGACTTCCTGAGCCCCGAGGACAAGGACGTGCTGATCGCCGAGTTGCGACGCATGATCACCGCCCTGGAAGACCGCTCCACCTGACATCTCGCCCTCGCCCCCTCCCACACCCCTGTCGCCCCCTCTTGAGCTCCACTCGATTAGCGTGCTAACTATTAGCATGAACATGCATTCCGGTAGTCTTCGCGAGCGCTTCGGCTTCTTGCTCTCACGGCTGGCAAGAGGCTGGCGGCGCCACCTCGATGCGCGTCTTGCCCCGCGCGGCATCAGCTACGCGCGCTGGGTCACTTTGGTGTATCTGCAGCGTGACGGCGAAGGCATGCAGCAGCGCGAGCTGGCGGACTACATGGGTATCGAAGCCCCGACCCTGGTCCGGACGCTGGACCAGCTCGAGCGCCTCGGGCTGATCGAGCGCCGCCCCCACCCCGACGACCGCAGAGCCAAATCCGTCCATCTCACCACCGCCGCCAGCCGTGATCTCGCCACCTTCAGCGAGGCCGCCGCGTCCGTTCGTGGCGAACTGCTGGCCGGCATCGACGATGCCGAACTCGAAGTCTGCTTCCAGGTACTCGAACGGGTGCTCGCCAATGCCCGACGGCTGGAGCACGTCGACGCGTCCGAGGCACAGCCATGAGCACGTCACCCTCCGACCCACCTCCCCCGCCGCAGCGTTCCCGACGCGTCACGAACGTCGTTGCCGGCGCGCTGGCCCTGATCACCGTGCTCGGCCTCACGGCCTGGGTCGTGCATCGCATCGCTTACGTCCACGTGGTCGATGCCCGCATTGCCGCCACCATGATCACCCTGGGCAGTCGCATCGACGGCCGGATCGACACCTTGCCCATCCAGGAAGGTCAGCGGGTCGAGCAGGGACAACTGCTGCTCGGCATCGATGACCGTGAGGCCCGCCTGCTGCTGGCCGAGCGCGAAGCACAGATCCGGCGCCTGGCCGCAGAAGCCAACACGCTCCGGGAGCGCCAGCGCATGGTGGATGCGCAGACTTCGAGCCGTCTGGAGAGCCGGCGCTCCGAGCGCAGCTCGGCACAAGCGCTGCTGCGAGCCGCAGAGTCAGAGTACGAGCGGGCTGCGGCCGAGTGGGAACGCGCCACCCCCCTGCTCGAGCGGGAGATCATCTCCCGCCAGCACTGGGAAGCTCAGCGCAATGATCACCTCCAGGCCAGGAGCGCCCTCGAAGCTGCCCGCGCCAATCTGGCCAGAGCCCGGGCCAGCCTTCGCGAAGCCCAGGCCGAGCGGGCGCAGCTGCACCTGATCGAGGCAGAGCTCCAGGCCCTGACCCATGCCATGGAAGAGGCCGAGGCCCAGCGTGACCACCAGGCCATCATCGTCGACGAACATCAGATTCGCGCACCGGAAGGCGGGGTGATCGACCAGGTCTTCGTCGAGCGTGGAGAGCATGTGCATCGCGGCCAGCGGCTGCTGATCCTGCACAACCCTGACGACGTCTGGGTGTCCGCCAACGTCAAGGAAACCGAACTGCGCCACTTCGATCGCGGTGCGCGGGCGCGGGTTGCAGTCGATGCCTACCCGGGCGTGACGCTCGAGGGTCATGTCAGCCGCATCGGCAGCGCAGCCACCAGCGAGTTCGCCCTGCTGCCGGCCCCGAATCCCAGCGGCAACTTCACCAAAATCACCCAGCGGGTGAGAATCCGCATCGACCTCGACGATACCGAGGGACTGCACTTGCGACCGGGCATGATGGTCGGGGTGAGAATTGACAAGTGAGTCGGCCATCGCTGGCCGATACCCGGTGCCCGACGACATCGAGGCCAGCGCCAACGTCCGCGCCCTGTTTGCCCTCTACGGCCCCATGTTTCGCTGGGCCGTCACCTTCACCGCCATGCTCGGGGCCTTCGCCACCCTTCTGACGGGCACCATCATCGTCGTGGCCATACCCGATGTCATGGGGGCGCTGGGCATGACCGCCGAGAATGCACAGTGGCTGTCCACCGGCTTTCTCGCCGCCACCACCGTCACCATGCTGCTGGCGGCCTGGTGCGTCGAAACCATCGGCATGAGCCGCACCTTCAGCCTGTCCATGCTGGTGTTCCTCGGTGGCTCCGTGCTCGGTGGCCTGGCGGCCACAGGTGAAATTCTCATCATCGCCCGCTTCATCCAAGGCGCCGGCGCCGGCCTGATGACGCCGATCTCCATGCTCATCGTGTTTCAGGTCTTCCCGGTGCACCGGCGCGGCACGGCCATGGGGCTGTTTGCCATCGGCGTGGTGCTCGCACCGGCCCTCGGCCCGGTGCTCGGCGGGCTCCTCATCGATCAGTTGAGCTGGCGTTACGTATTCTTCATCGCCATCCCCTTTGCCATGGTCAGTATTCCCCTGGCCATGGTGTTTCTGCCCCAGCGCGAAGCCGCAGCGCGTACTCCGGACTTCGACTGGACCGGAGTCGCCCTGCTCAGCGTGTTTCTGGTCTCCCTGCTCGTGGCGCTGTCGGACGCCCCCAGGGACGGGTTGGGCGACGACCGCATCGCCATGCTGCTTCTGCTCGCCGCCATCACCGGCACGGCCTTCATAGGCTGGGAGTCCAGGGTGAAGGACCCCATCTTCAAGCTGGCACTGTTTGGCCACGGGCGCTTTCTGGCGGCCGCCATCGTGACGTTCGTCATCGGCGCCGGCCTGTTCGGATCCACCTACTTCCTGCCGCTGTTCCTGCAAACCGTCCAGGGGCTGAAACCCACCGACGCCGGCCTGCTCCTCCTGCCCGCAGGCTTGGTCATGGCGGTGTTCTTCCCGCTGGCCGGCTACCTGTCGGACATGATGTCACCGCGACGACTGATCCTGTTCGGTATCGTTCTGTTTGCGATCTCCTCGCTGCTCATGATCAAGGTGGACACCCAGACCCCGTTCCTGGACCTGGCCCTGTGGACCCTGCTTGGACGCATCGGGCTGTCGTTCATCTTCCCCTGCCTGAACGCTGCGGCCATGCGTCCCCTGCCGCTGGAGCTGCTGGCTCACGGTTCCGGCATGGTCAACTTCCTGCGCCAGCTCGGTGGCGCCTTCGGGGTCAATCTGCTGACGATTCATTTCAGCCAGCGCGCCGTGTTCCACTCCGAGTCCCTGAATCCCACCCAGACGGCTGGCAATCCGGCCACCCGCGATCTCATCGAGCAGCTCACGCGCATGTTCCGGCGCATCGAGGGCACTGCCGGCCAGGAGTGCGAGCTCGCGCTTCACTTTCTCGATCGCATGATATGGGAGCAGGCCAGCATGCTTGCCTACAGAGACGTTTTTCTGGCGGTGGGAATCGTGTTCCTGCTGTGCCTGATTCCGGCCTGGTTCATGGACTCCCGCGCGCCCCATGCGTTGCGGCCTCCCGCGCGATCCGCGGGGCGCTGACTAAGGAGTCCAGTCACCTGCCATGGTGCATCGCTCACCCATTCAGGACCGTGGCTGCTGCGCTCTCCGCAAGGACAGGTTCGCTGCGGATCTTCGGCATCAGGTCTATGGCAGCCACGGTCTTGGCTGCTATGGTCCACCACTCCGTCATCATCCCCGTCGGCATTGTTCCTGGGCCGGGCCAGGACAGCGGGCGTCGGTAACCGGAGTCTGATCACATGATCGCCAACATCGGCCTCCTGCTTGGCCTCGGCGTCCTCATCGCGCTGGCGCTGCGCGGCACCAACATCCTGATTGCCGCGCTCACAGGCTCTGTCATCGTCGCCCTCACCAACGACATTACAGTACCGCAAGCTCTGACCGAACACTGGCCTTTCGGACCCCTGGGTGCTTTTACGTTCGCCGGAAATTTCTTCATCCTGTTCCTCGCCGGCGCGGTGTTCGGCAAGACCATGGCGGAGAGCAAGGCCGCCCCGAGCATCGCGGCGGCCATGGCGCGACAGCTCGGAGCAGTACGCGCACTCTGGATCATCGTCATCTCCACCGCCGTGCTCACCTACGGCGGTGTCGTCGTCTTCGTCGTGATCTTCACCCTGTATCCCCTGGGGCTGGCACTGATACAGGCCGCCCCCAATACCAAACCCCGGCGGGCAGGTGCGGCGG